>JBFYSV010000166.1:0-27493 GCA_041301185.1 Anaerolineae bacterium | reverse complement strand
GGGGGTTTTTTTCGGTTACGCCCCAAAAACACCCCCATATCTACCGCCCGTAACGACGATTACCAGTGGTCCAACATTGGATTGCCACGGGTTGGGTAAAAAAAGTGCTGGCAGGAATCTCCCGCCAGCACATCCGTAAGTGAGGAGAATGGGTTGCAGTCTACTGGATCTGATAAACCACGTTGACATCCACGGTCAGGATCATCTGTCCAGGTGATACGGGCACGCTGGCTGCGGCGGCTTCCGCCATCACCGAGGCGCGAACATCATACATAGGCACCGGGTAGGAGTTATACGTGCTGATCGACTGCACCGCTCCCAGCTCAACCCCGGCTGCCGGAGCCAGTTCCTCAGCCTGGAGGCGGGCGTCTGCCATAGCGGCTTCTCGGGCATCGCTCAGCGCAGCGGTCTTATCCTCGACATCAAACTGGATGCCGCTGATCGAGTTCGCACCGGCAGCTACGACTGCGTCGAGGATATCGCCGATCTGGCTCAAGTCGCGCACGGTTACGTACACCGTATTATCCACCACAAAAGTGATTTCCGTTGGGTTCCCCTCTCTATCGTATTCCTGGCGGGGATAGATCGAGAAGTTGGTGGTCTGGATGTCTTTCGGATCGATGTCGAAACTAGCCAGCGCGTCTGCCACTTCTTGCGATTGGGTGGTGTTGCTGGCGACCGCTTCTGCGGCATCCTTGTTCTCAGTGTGGACACCGATCGAGATGTAGGCAATATCTGGCACCAGATAAACCTTGCCATTGCCTGTCACAGTCAAAGTGCGCAAAGGTGGAATGGATTCGGCCTGCGGAGTTTGCGCCAGGGCGGTACCGCCACAGGCGGTCAGCAAAATTGCCATCAACATCAAACCAGTAAAAAGAAAAGATTTGGTACTCATAGTGTTTTACCTCCGTCATAGTATTGGTAGAATTCTCTTCTAAGACGCTGCATCTAGATAGAAGGTTCCCGCTACCAAGCTGGAAATAGAGATATATTTTCGCTGCCGGTGCAGATTGGCTATGAGGATTATCCCAGGGAGTGTAAAATATATGCGATGGATGCAGCCCCCTCTTCCCCACCCCCTTCCTGGCGCACCCGAATCCGATTCTATATCCGCCGCACATTGCCACGGATCAACCGGGAGCGGCGGGCAGAAGTCCAGGTGCAGTTGCGCAATAGCTCGCGCCCGGAATTTAGTTTTTACCTCTTAGTTTTCCTCTCCAGTGGGATTGCTACCCTGGGATTGTTGACAGACTCGCCGGCAGTCATCATTGGGGCGATGTTGGTGGCGCCGTTGATGTCACCGATCATTGGATTAGGCCTGGCTTCACTGACCGGGGATACCACCTTGCTGCGGGACGCGGCATCAGCCTTGTTGCGCGGGGCGATACTAGCGATCATTATCTCGACTCTCTTGACCTGGATCGATATCAAGCTGCCCTTTTTCTTCTTTCAAGCGGATAATCTGCCTGGAGAAGTGCTGGCGCGGGTGCGACCTTCTCCGCTTGACCTTGCAATTGCATTGTTGGGAGGGCTGGCAGCGGCATTCGCGCTGGCAATGCCCAATATATCAGCTGCCCTGCCGGGTGTTGCGATCGCCACGGCACTTATGCCGCCACTATGTACGATTGGGATTGGCCTGGCGACAGGCATCTGGTCAATCGCAGGTGGCGCGGGACTGTTGTTTGTGACCAATGCAATCACGATTGCGTTCGCGGCAACCCTGGTGTTTTTTGTGCTTGGGTTCACCCCCCGTCTTCGAGAAAATTCTGGGCGTATCCCGCGTAGTCTGCAGATTTCGGCATTGCTAACCCTTGGCTTGCTATTTCCACTGACGTTTTACAGCGTGCAATTTGTCCGCCAGGCGACAGAAGACCGGCTGATCAGCCAGGTGGTGCAGGAAAAGGTTTATGCCATGGGAGAGGTGGAGTTGGTTAATTGGACCCCCACTCGGAGCAGTGACACATTGCAATTGGAATTGACCGTTCGGACCTTGCGACCGTTACTGTACCAGGATAGCGTGGAGTTGCAGCAGGAGATCGGCGCCGGCTTGCAATCGGCAGGCATATTAAACTCTTTGGATGCCGTTCAAGTGAAAGTGAATCAGGTATTAACAGCCCGCCTGGATCCATTAGTCCCGCCGACCCTTACCTCAACCCCTACCCTGACGCTTACCGCCACGCCTGGCCCCAGCCCCACCCGTACAGCCACCCCCTCGCCAACCCTGACGCGGACGCCCACCCCAACCGAAACGGCGACCCCTACCCTGACCCCAACCCATACCTCGACGTCTACAGCTACTTCCACGCCCGCCCAAGCAGAAGTGCTTAACGTGAAATTACCAGCTGCGCAACTGCGCCAGTGGCCGGGAGGCCCAGAGATTGGGCCTGTTCTGCGCAACGGCGTGCTGCTGACGGTTCTCTACGGGGAGGAGATTGTGGATGGTTTGGTGTGGGTTGAGGTGCAAGATAGCGACGGGCGTATGGGGTGGATACCGTTGATCTACCTGGTGGTGATTGTTCCAACGGAACCATTCACACCTACCGCAACCACAATACCCGAAACAACCCTGACGGCGGTTTTTGAGATCAGCCCAACCAGCTCGGCGAGCTTATCCCCAACCCCTTAATGAGATGATTGCTGTGTGATCGGGGGATATTTATATTGTTCTTACACAACACAGATACTTTCTGGATGATCTCAATGTTATAATCCCAACTGGCAAGCGGTTTTTTATAAGGAGAAGTATTGATTATGATGCGATTTGATCGTTTTACTGAGCGCGCTCAGGAAGCCGCTCAACGGGCGGCTGAGATTATCCAGCGCTATGGTCACAACCAGATTGACACAGAGCATATTTTATTGGCGCTAATAGAACAACCCCAGGGCGTCATCCCTCAGATACTGGAACAGTTAAAGATCGACTCGACAACCCTGACGGAACGGCTGGATTATATTTTGCGTACCAGCCCTAAGGCGAATATTTTTGGTGGTGGGGCAGGGCAAATTTTCATCACTCCCCGGGTTAAGCGAATTATCGACCTGGCGAATGAAGAAGCAAACCGCCTGAAGGACGAATATATCTCAACCGAACACATCTTCCTGGCGATCTTGAGCGAGCGCAGCACGCCAGCTGCCCGCTTGCTCGAGGGAGCTGGCGTCACCCGGGAGCGAGTGTATGAATCGATCCAGCAAATTCGCGGTGGTCAGCGGGTGACCGATCCGCAGGCTGAAACGCGCTACCGGACGCTTGAGAAATACTCGCGCGACCTGACCCAGGCTGCGCGTGAGGGCAAGCTCGATCCGGTTATCGGGCGGGATACCGAGATTCTACGTGTCATCCAGATCCTTTCACGGCGCACGAAAAATAATCCGGTATTAATTGGTGAGGCGGGGGTAGGGAAAACTGCCATCGTGGAAGGATTGGCCCAGAAAATTGCCACCAACGATGTCCCGGAGATTTTGATGGGGAAGCGGGTGGTTTCGCTGGACCTGGGAGCTATGATCGCCGGCTCGCGTTTCCGAGGTGAGTTTGAGGAGCGCTTGAAAGCCGCCATTGAGGAGATCCAGCGCGCTACTGGAGAAGTGATCCTTTTCATTGATGAGCTGCACACCGTTGTCGGGGCAGGAGCTGCCCAGGGCGCAATGGATGCCTCCAATATGCTTAAGCCAGCCCTGGCGCGCGGCGAGCTGCAATGCGTCGGTGCGACCACGCTCGATGAGTACCACAAGCACATCGAGAAAGATGCAGCATTAGAACGGCGCTTTGCGCCGGTCTACGTGGAAGAGCCGGGTGTAGAGGATACGATCCTGATGCTGCATGGTTTGCGTGATCGATACGAAGCCCACCATAAAGTGCATTTCTCGGACGAAGCTCTGGTAGCTGCCGCCCGACTGTCATCGCGGTATGTCACAGACCGGCACTTGCCGGATAAAGCGATCGATCTTATGGATGAAGCGGCTGCCAAGCTCCGGGTAGCCCTGTATTCTCTGCCGGCCGATTTGAAGGCGATGAAAAGCGACATCGAGCGCCTGGCTGCTGAGGAAGAGCAGGCAGGTCTTGAGCGTGACTACGAGCGTGCTGCCCAGAAGAAAGCCGAACGATTGCGCCTCGAAACGGAGTTCAGTGTTAAGCGCGACCAGTGGGAATCTGAGCACGAGCTGGATGAAGTTGTGGATGTCAACGATATCGCAGAGGTAGTCGCCCAGTGGACGGGGATTCCGGTGACCCAGATGATGGAAGCCGAGGCAGATAAGCTGCTGCACATGGAAGAACGGCTGCACGAGCGAATCAAGGGTCAGGATGAGGCGATTCACGCCATCTCGGATGCCATCCGCCGCGCTCGCTCTGGTCTCAAAGACCCGCGCCGTCCAATCGGCTCATTCATTTTTATCGGTCCTTCGGGTGTGGGTAAAACCGAGCTAGCCAAAGCACTGGCGGACTTCATGTTTGATGATGAAGAAGCCTTGCTGCGTATCGATATGAGTGAATACCGTGAGCAGCATACTGTATCCAGGTTGTTTGGCGCCCCCCCCGGATATGTCGGCTATGAGGAAGGCGGGCAGTTGACTGAGGCCGTACGGCGCCGACCTTACCGGGTGATCTTATTCGACGAGATTGAGAAAGCACACCCCGAAGTCTGGAATGCCCTATTGCAGATCCTGGATGATGGGCGCCTGACAGATGGTCAAGGCCGGGTGGTGGACTTTCGCAATTCGGTGCTGATCATGACCAGTAACCTGGGTACCGAGTTCGTGCGCCGCTCGGGTAGTTTGGGTTTCCTGCAGCGCACCGCGGATGCAGACGAACGTGCTGAACACGAGAAGATTGAGAAGGCATTAAAAAGCACCTTCCGTCCAGAATTCCTCAACCGGATCGACGAGATCATTACCTTTGCTGCTCTCTCACGCGAGCAGATGCGCGAGATCGTGGACTTGCAGATGAAGGAAGTCCAGGACCGGTTGAGCGAGCACGGGCTGAAAGTGGAGCTGACCACAGATGCGCGCAACTGGCTGGCAGATGTTGGCTACGATCCTTCCTTTGGAGCCAGACCATTGCGCCGGGCTTTACAAAAGCATGTTGAGAGCCCTCTCTCGGTGAGCTTGCTCAGCGGAGAATTCCACGAAGGTGACACCATCCTGGTGGATGTTGATGAAGGCAGCAACGCGCTGGTCTTCCGCAATGCCGGGGACCAGGTCGCGGCTGAGCAGGTTAGCCAGGTGAACGCCTGATTTTGTGCAGAAGCTTTCGAAAATCAAGTGCCAGACAGATCACTGCCTGGCACTTGTCTTTTCTGTCACATGATGACGTGATGTTTATCAGATGTTTGAGGATATTTGCCACTATAAAATTCAATCCAGTGTGGTTACATTGTAAGTACCCAAAAAACAGGCAAGATTATATGTCAGGCGACGTTTTTGAAGAGCTGCCCTTTTTTCAGGATCTCAACACTGCTCAGGTAGGGTTAATTAAGCCTATGTTTATCCCGTGTGAACGTCACACGGGTAGTGTGCTTTTCGAGCAGGGTGATCCGGCGGAATACTTGTATCTGGTCATCAGTGGGGAAGTGACCATCCACTATAAGCCGGAAGATGGTCCCAGCATGCCCATCGCTAGAGTTCGTTCCGGTGGAGTGGTCGGGTGGTCGGCGGTATTGGGGAATCGCCAATACACTTCTGAGGCAATCTGTTCGGATTACACCCGGATGTTACGTGTACGGGGAAGAGATCTGCGACATTTATGCGAGGATTACCCGGAAACAGGTATACTTATCCTGGACCGGCTAGCGTGGGTGATTGCAGAACGATTACACCACACCTACGAACAGGTCATCGGCTTGTTGAAGCAGGGTTTGTATAATGGACTGCCCAGTGTAAAGGAGGTGTAATCATGGTCGCCCCTAATCTTAACGAATCTAGCAAAGAAGAACAAGTAAGGGCATTATTGGAAAGAATCAGCGCCTATATTGAGCATTTCCATGGCGGCTCTGTAGAAATGGTTGCGCTAGAGGGAAACGTGCTGAAAGTACACCTGGGTGGGGCTTGCCTGGGGTGCCCGCTCTTGCCCAGCACCCTGCACGGGTGGGTGGAGGGGACTGTCCGCCAATTCTTCCCGGAGATCGAGCGCGTAGAAGACGTCGCATAATTATTTGTAATCTTCCATTGTGCAGGGCGCTTCATCGCAAGGTGATGATGCCCTGCTTTTATTTAAAATTCATTGACAGTGGATTAGAGGAGGATATCCGATATGTATATGGTCATGTTTGTTCTGGATGACCCAGGCCGGCTGGATGAGGTGCTGAATGCCTGGGAGGCTGCTGGGATCGGCGGGGCAACGATTATAGAAAGCACGGGTATCAACCGTCGCAGGCAAGCTAAGCTGGTCGGGACAAGTTTGATGGCGGGCATCAACCGCCTGATTACCAGCGACGAGGAAAGTCACTACACTTTGTTCACCATTGTGCCGGATGAGAGCGTGGTGACGAGGTGCCTGGAGGCTGCCGAAGCGGTGGTAGGGGATTTGAATCAAGCGAATACGGGCGTCCTGGCCGCCTGGCCCCTCTCGGTGGTCAAAGGCGTGCCAGCAGCCGGATGACAGGGGCGGATCTTATGATCTGGATACAATTTATCCTCAGTGCCGCCCTGGTGGTCTTTGCAGCGATCAAGCTGGCTGAATATGGTGATGTCATTGCCGTACGCACTGGATTGAGCGGAATGTTCGTCGGCACCCTGCTCATGGCAGGGGCTACATCTTTGCCGGAACTGCTGGCTGCGCTGAACGCCCTGGCAATTGCTGCGCCTAACCTGGCAGCTGGCAGCATGCTGGGAAGCAATATGTTCAATATGCTTTTGCTGGCGATCTTGGATCTATTGGGACAGCAAGCGCGGGTATTGCGGGCGGTTGCCATGCGCCACGCCCTGACAGCAGGCCTGGCGATTCTGTTGATCGGTCTGGTGGTTTTCTTTATCATGGCGGATCTTAATGGCAGCATTGGTTGGGTAGGTTATGAGAGCCTGGTGATTGTCTTGGTATACGTGGTGGGCGTACGGATGATTCAAAGCCAGGGCGGTTCTCCCCAGCCAGAGACCATTGTTGAGGAAACAGGGGTTCCCAGCTTGCGGCGCGCTTTACTCGGATTTGGGCTGGCTACGGCTGGACTGGTAATAGTGACGCCGTACCTGGTGCGCAGCGCGGATGAGATCGGGACAATCACCGGTCTGAGTGCTGGATTTGTTGGTGCGACGCTACTGGCAATTGTCACCTCGCTTCCCGAGATGGTAGCCACCATAGCTGCTTTGCGGATCGGGGCGTTTGACCTGGCAGTGGGCAACCTGTTTGGGAGTAACCTCTTCAATATGTTTGCCCTGGGTCTTACAGATGTCCTCTATTTTCAAGGTCATTTTATAGCCGAGATCGACCCGAATTTTGCCATCATCGGGTTGATTGGGTTGGTTCTAACCTGCCTGGGATTGATCGGGAATATTGCACGGGTAGAGCGGCGCCTGCTGTTCTTTGAAGTGGATGCCCTGGTGATCGTGGTCGTCTACTTCCTGGGGATGTGGTTTATTTATGCCCGGGGGATCGGAGTTTAAGCGGTATTTAGAGGGTCATTGCACAGCCATCGGCGCGCGGGTCACTGCCTGCATAGAGCACACCAGTCTGGTAATCGCGTTGGATGATCTGGCCGCGCCCAAAGACTGCCCGCTCGTATCCGTTGACGAGGTACGTCTCTTGCCCCATCTTTATCAGCTCAGCGATGGTTTCAGGCGGGAGGCTTTCTTCCAGGGCAATCCGCCCACCTGCCGTGCCGTCTTCAATGCAGAAGCGCGGCTGATCTAAGGCAGCCTGTGGATCCAGGTTATCATCGAGCATGGCGACCATCACCTGTAAATGACCCTGGGGTTGCATGAAACCCCCCATCACGCCGAAGCTGGCATATAGCTCTCCCCCGGGGTGCGTAGCCATTGCAGGAATGATGGTGTGGTACGGGCGTTTTCCCGGCACCAACGCGTTGGGGTGCTGAGGGTCGAGGCTGAAGTTATGGCCGCGATTCTGCAGGCTGAACCCCCAGCCAGGCGGCACGATCCCGGTGCCAAAGCCCATGTAATTGCTGTTGATAAACGAGCAGGCATTGCCTTCCCCATCAACAACGCTCAGGTACACCGTGTCGGAAGATGCAACCGGAACACCGTACTGCCGGTCCGGGCTGGCGCGCTGGAGATCAATTCGCCTGGCCTGTTCGGCGGCATAATCTTTGGAGAGTAACCCATCCAACGGAGCGGGGTTGAAGGCCGGGTCGGCAACATACCAGCGCGTATCAGCAAATGCCAGCCGCATGGCTTCGATTTCCAGGTGCAGGCGCCGGGCGGATAACGGCGCCAGGGCGCTTAGATCAAAGCTTTCCAGGATATTTAGACCTAGCAGGGCTGCCAACCCTTGCCCGTTGGGCGGGCATTCCCAGATGGTCTTGCCGCGATAGGTGGTGCTGATTGGTTCTTCCCAGGTGCTGTGATGAGCAGCCAGATCTTTTAAGCCCAGGCAGCCGCCAGCAGCCTGGATTGTGATGGCAATTGCTTCAGCAATGGCTCCCTGGTAAAACTCATCTTTGCCTCTCTCGGCAATGGCGCTCAGGGTTCGTGCCAGACCCGGGTTGCGAAAGATTTCCCCGGGAAGTGGTCCGCGCCCGTTTAGGGTCAATTCTCCCCCGCCGGGGGCTGTTGCCAGCTGGCGGCTGGCGGCGCGTTGCCAGAAGAAGGAAGTAACCGGGGATACGGGAAAACCGTTCTCTGCCAGGCGGATGGCAGGCTGCAGGATTGCGCTCATCGGCAGCCGCCCGAAACGTGTTATCAGGTCAAACCAGCCTGCACACGCACCAGGGACGGTGATGGTGTAGGGGTGAAAAGGGGGAAGCTCGTCGCTATAGCCCTCACGCTCCAGGCGCTCCAGGGTGAGGGCAGATGGGGCGCGACCGGAGCCGTTCAATGCGAAGACCCGGCAGGTGCCAGCCTGGTAGTAGAGCGCAAAACAATCGCCGCCGATGCCGGTTGAGGTCGGTTCAGTAACGTTCAATGCGGCTGCTGTGGCGATGGCTGCATCGGCGGCATTGCCGCCCTGAGCCAGGATTTCCAGGCCGGCAGCAACTGCCAGGGGTTGCGACGCAGCAACCATCCCGCGCTGCCCGAAAACCGGCGAGCGGCGAGAATTAAATTCAAACGAACTCATGATTCCAGCACCTGGATATTATCCCCAGCGGTTACTTCCCCGATTACCCATGCCGGCTGTTCTAGAGCAGCCGCTTGCTGTAGGAATGAGCCGAGCTTTCCTGATGGGACGGACAGGAGCAAGCCTCCGCTGGTCTGGGCGTCGAACAGCAGCATCTGCCAGGCTTCATCAAACTCAGGAGGAAAATGAACGTGTTCGCCAAAGTACAGGCGATTATCCGATGAACCGCCGGGAAAGATCCAATCCTGGGCGTAGCGCTTGGCGCCACGGGTGAAAGGGATGCGGTCGAAGTAGAAACGCAAACCCACTCCGGAGGCTTCTGCCATCTCCCAGGCATGTCCCAACAAGCTGAAACCGGTGACATCTGTGGCGCCGCGCAATTCGTTCTTCACCGCCAGCTCTGCGGCAGTTTTGTTCAGACGCTTCATCCAATCGACTACTTCGTCGACATCCGCCGGGTCCGCCAGGTCGCGTTTAATCGCAGTGGTGGTGGTGCCGAAGCCGAGCGGCTTGGTGATCACCAGCTGGTCTCCCGGGCTGGCACCACTCTTGGTGAGCATGCGCCTCGGGTCAGCGAATCCCACCACAATCAGACCGTATTTTGGCTCTTTATCCTGGATGGTATGGCCCCCTGCGACCACAACCCCAGCCTGGCGGGCTTTCTCTGCGCCACCCCGCAGGATTTCCGCCAGGAAATCTGCCGGCAGATCAGGCGGAAGGGCAGCCACATTCAATGCCAGGAAGGGGCTGCCGCCCATGGCATAGATGTCCGAAAGGGCATTGGCAGCCGCAATCGCACCGTAATCGTAGGGGTCATCTACCACCGGCGTGAAGAAATCCGTGGTCACCACCAGGGCGTGATCCTCGTCCAGGCGCCAGACAGCCGCGTCATCTGGCTCACCCAGCCCGACCAGCAGGTCCGGGTAATCCTCGGAATTGAATAATCCCTTGATTGGGCGCAGGACCTGCGCCAGCGCTTCTGCGCTTAGCTTGGACGCTCAACCCGCACAGTTCGACAGGCTGGTCAGGCGGATTTGTTTGCCGGATGATGCAAGCATACGAAATTCCTTAGGGGGTAGTTGTTGGTTCGGCAGTAGGCTGGGGGGCCGGCAAAGTCGTAGGAAGAACCGGGTTAGCCGATTCCAGGGTCGGCAATGGCAGCAAGTACGGGGCATTGTTCGGTACCAGCATCACCTGGACACCGGGAGCGAGCTTGGTGATGTACTGGTAGGTGAGCAGCTCGGGTTTGTCCGCTAGTGCCTGGGCGATCAAATCCAGGGCTTTAGACTCTGCTTCAGCAGCGATGAGACGCGCTTCAGCATCGCCCTCCGCCCGGATCACCACGGCATCAGCCAGCCCCTGGGCGGACTGGCGGGCCTGCTCAGCCTCCTGCTTGCGTTGTTCAACGACAAACTTTGCTTGTTGGGCCAGCTGCTCGGCGATCTGTTTCTGCTCCACCGAGGCGGCGTACTCGGGCGAGAAGGTAATGTTACGCAAGATAAAATTAGTCAAGATCAGCCCGTTTTCATCCAGCTTTTTCTTCAATTGGGTGGTGATTGTTTCCGCCATTTCGGCGCGCAGGGTGCTGTAGACCTCCTCGACCCGATACTGGGAGACAGCATCCCGGATGATCCCGCGAGTTAACGGGCGGATCAGCTCGTCGGTAAAACGGTTCTGCCAGACGATGTGCACATCGACGACTTGTTCGGGATCGATGGCGTAGATAATCGAGGCATCCAGGAAGATCTCCTGCCCGTCAGAGGTGCGGGCTGCTACCGAGTCATCCCCTTGCATCTGACCCTCCAGGGGGGCGATCGACATGGTGTAGTTCTGCCGGGAGATTGGATAAACTACCACATTCTCAAAATAGGGGATAATCCAGCGCAGACCCGGCTGCAAGGCCTCTTCCCGGTATCCCTTGGGAGCCAGGGCGGAGATCACCACGCCGCGCTCTTCGGGTTGGATGAACACCAGCCCGGCGCTGACGGTGGTCAGAATGACGGCTGCAATCGCGGTGACCAGGATTGCGGTGGAGATGACGCCGACTTTCTGCCGGCGCGAGGCGCGCAGCACAGCCAGCACGATCAGGATGACGACGACCACCCAGAGCAAGGCGACAAATCCTTGAAGTAAATTAGCGAAGTTCATTGAACCCTCCTTGGCAAAATAGACAACTTGATGATTATACCGTAACTGGCAGAGGCATTATAGAGCGATTGCTCGGCAACGGTCAGGCTGTTGTCGGGGGAGGCGATTTGTGATACCATCCCGCCATGCGCATGCACAGTGGCTGGATCAGAGAAATCCGTATGGATAGCAATGGTGCCGCATCTGCCTGGATCGCTTGCCCTGCGATGGCCGTGCCAGTCCCAGGCGCGTACCTACTGGGCAGTGACGAACGGGACGTGCTACCAATGCCTCTGTTCCTGGAGGCAAGTGCCGAAGGCGGATTCATTGCTGCACCTACGTTGCCCCGTAGTTGGGAGCCAGGGCTAAGCCTGGATTTGCGCGGCCCGCTGGGAAGGGGCTTTAACCTGCCGCAGGGGCTAAGCCGCCTGGGTTTGGCGGTGTTCGGGGAGACCGCCTCTCGCCTGTTACCCTTGATAGAGCAAGCGCTGCGCCGAGGGGCGGCGGTGTCTCTGTTCACCGATTTACCGGTAGTCGATCTGCCTTCTGCCGTGGAGATCAACCCGCTGGGCAGCTTGCCTGATGGGCTGGCGTGGGCGGATTTCCTTGCGCTGGATCTACCGCTGGAAAGGCTGGCTGAGTTGGGCGATAGCCTGGGTTTAACCGGACAGCGGCGATTATCTTGCCCAGGCCAGGCTCTGTTGTGGACGCCAATGCCTTGCGGCGGCTTGGCAGATTGCGGGGTGTGCGCTGTGCAAATTGGGCGAAGCTGGAAGCTGGCCTGCAAGGACGGGCCGGTTTTTAACCTGGAGGAGCTGGTAACTCGATGAATGTATTGGCATTCTTTTCACATCCGGATGATGAAACTATGTTGGCAGGCGGCACGCTGGCGTTGCTGGCTCAAAATGGTGCTCAAGTACATTACCTGTGCGCTACCCGTGGTGAAGGTGGAGAGACAGGCGAACCCGCAGTCTGTTCACTTGAAGAGCTGGGCAAATACCGGGAGCAGGAGCTGGTGTGCGCTGTCCAAAAGCTGGGCGGGCGCAGCCTGACCCTGTTGGATTATATCGACCCCCAGGTTGGACCGGAGAATAAACTGTACAGCTTTACAGATAACCTCACCTACCTGGCGGGAGAGATTATAGCAACCATCAAGCAATTCGGCATTCAGGCAGTCTTCACTCACGGATCGAATGGCGAATATGGCCACCCGGGACATGTCACCAGCTACCTGGCGGCGCGCCTGGCGGTAGAGTCACTTAACGACCAGGCACCGCTGTTCTATACGGTATCTGCCCAGTTCGAGGGGCACCCGAAGCCTCACCTTGCCAACCCGGATAATCCGGCTCATCTGGTGCTTGATATCGGCGACGTGCTAGAACAGAAGACCCAGGCTGCTTTGTGTCATCGCAGCCAACAAGCCTTGTTTGTCCGGCGCGCCTCGCGGGAAGCCGGGCGGCAGATGAGCGTGGCAGAGGTGATTATGAGACTGGAAAGCCTGCACCGGGCATATCCGGCAGTGAATGGCAGGCTGGATGACCCCCTGGCAAATGTATTACGCCCCTGGGCTGTCCAAGAGATGCCGGTTGCCGGGTGATGGATCAAACCGGGATGTGGATTGGGAAATGACCAAGTACGGGCTAACCTTCGAGAAGCCGCTGATGAATGCAGCCGGCAGCCTGGGTTTTTCGCCTGACCGGCGCAGCGGGTTTAATTTTGAAAACTGGGGGGCTTTCATCACCAATCCGGTCTCACCTGGAAGGCGTACACCTGCCCATGGACAACGCTACCTGAACTTCCAGGGTGGATTTTTACTGCATACAGGCTATCCTAATCCGGGATTAAAAGCGGTCATTCGCCGCTATGCGGCATATTGGGCGCGCGGGACACTGCCGGTATGGGTGCATTTGTTGGCGCAGGGGGTGGATGATATTGCCCAAATGGTGCGGATGTTGGAAGGGCGGGAAGGTGTAGCCGGCGTGGAGGTCGGCCTGGCTGCTGAGGTGGAGCTGGCTGAGGCATTGGCATTCACCCGCGCAGCTATTGGTGAACTGCCGGTGGTGGTACGCCTGCCCCTGGAGCGTGCCGGCCAGCTGGCGGGAAGCGTGCTGGATGCTGGCGCTGCAGCCGTCAGCCTGGGTCCGCCGCGTGGCGCTTTGGCTGATTCAGGGGCTGGCCTGGTCTCAGGCCGCCTGTACGGTCCGTCGATCTTCCCATTGGCATTGCAGGTGGTGAGGTCGCTTTCCCGGGCGGGTATCCCGGTGATCGGGGCGGGAGGTATCTACCAGTCGGACCAGGTCGAGGCAATGCTGGCTGCCGGCGCTTTCGCTGTTCAGCTCGATGCAGTGTTATGGCGCGGTTGCCATGAAAATCCCTAGCGCTCAATCCAGATTGTCACCGGACCGTCGTTGGCGATCTCGACCAGCATGTGGGCGCCGAACTCGCCGGTCTGGGTAGAAACGCCTTGATCTCTTAAGAAACCAGCGAAGCGATCCACCAGGGGGCTGGCAATTTCCGGTAGAGCAGCATCGGTGAACGAGGGACGGCGCCCTTTGCGCACATCGGCGTAGAGGGTGAATTGCGAGACCACAATGGCAGCTCCGCCCACGTCGAGCAGAGAACGGTTCATCTTCCCGGCATCATCTTCGTAGATGCGCAACGTAGCAATTTTCTCAGCCAGGAAGCGCGCTTGCTCTTCGCCATCCTGCGGACCGATCCCTACCAGGATAACAGCACCCCGTTCTATCTGGGCGATTGTCTGCCCCTCCACCGAGACCCGAGCATGGCTGACGCGTTGGATGATGACTCTCATGGGTCAGGGTTCAACCGGACTGGGCTGCAACGAGCGAGCAACCCAAGCCGGTTTGCGATTCCTAGGCCAGCCCCACCGCGTCTTTGACTTCGGCGATTGTCTGGCTGGCAATCGCCTGGGCGCGCCGCTTGCCATCCTGGAGCACATCCTGAACGGTGCCGGGGTCCTGTCCGATCTCAGCCCGCCGGGCGCGAAACGGCTCTAAGTGGGCGTTCAGATTGCGAGCCAGGAGTTTTTTGCAATCCACACAGCCGATACCAGCCCGCCGGCACTCGACATTGACCATCTCCACCTCTTCCGGTGAAGAAAAGATCTTGTGCAGCGAGAATACATTGCAAACGTCCGGATTTCCCGGATCGCTGCGGCGAATGCGCTGCGGGTCGGTGACCATCTGCATCACCCGCTCAGTCGTCTCTTGCGGCGTGCTGGCCAGCTCGATATGGTTGTTCAGGCTCTTGCTCATCTTCTGTTGCCCATCGATACCCAGCACCTTGGGGAACTCGGTAGCCTTCATCTGTGGCTCAATGAGCACGCTGGTGTTATAGCGATAGTTGAAGGACCGCACCACTTCGCGGGCAAACTCAATATGCGGCTCCTGATCCACACCCACTGGCACAAGGTTGGCCTTATAGAGCAAAATGTCTGCCGACATTAAGACCGGGTAGCCTACCAGCCCGTAGTTGACGTTGTGCGGTTGCTGGCGCACCTTCTCTTTGAAAGTGGGCAGGTCGGTTAGCTTGCCCAGCGGGGTGACCATCGACAGGATCAGGTGTAGCTCGGCGACCTCGGGCACGTGGGATTGGACGAAAATGATCGACTCCACGGGTCGAATGCCGGCTGCCAGCCAGTCGAGAGCCATCTCGTAGGTGTTCTGGCGCAGGTTCTCGGTGGTATCCACGGTGGTCAGGGCGTGCAGGTCAACGATGCAGTACACACAATCGTACTCGTCCTGCAAAGTCACGTAATTCTTAATCGCTCCCAGATAGTTACCCAGGTGCTGGCGCCCGGTGGGCCTTGCGCCGGAGAAAACCCGGCCTCTCTTTGCACTGGTCATAAGCTCTCCTTCAGTGTATTACGTACCAAGCCGGCAACCTCGCCAGGCTCGGCGTGGCGCTGGGTCTCCAGCTTGGAATAGATCAATCGTCCGTTGATGCTCACTTCAAAGCGGCCTCCAATGGAGGGCACCAGGGTGATCGCCTGGATCTCGGGTTCAAACTCTTTGAGCAGCTCCGCCATTAGACCAATGGCACGGTCGGTATAATGTCAAACAGCGCAGTAGACGACCTCAAGATTCATTTGCATAGTATCCTCCAGATAAAAAATAACCCCGCCGATGATACGACGGGGTCAGACAAGCCAGTGTCATTCGCGACGAGTACGCCGGGGCGGCAAGCATTCGCTCACGGATATACCCTTTGCCTGGATAACGGTGGCAGCTCCGGCGCAGGCTAGTCGGCGGGCTGACCCGCTTTTCACCCTGCAGCTCTGAGATCCATTCGACGCCAGCGCGCGGGCGGGGTTTTCACCAGCTACCGCTCTCTGATCCGCCGCTTTGGCGTATACTCGTCCTCATCCCAGCTTTTGTAGCGAGATTATATCATATGGATATCGATATTGTCCGCTGCGCCTGATTTTGATATTTTGCCAGTAATGCCTGACCGATACGAACCACTTCTATCACCAGAGCATCGAAGTCTTCACTGCGGCTGCGGTGGTTGGTGATAGCCACCCGGATGGCATAGGTCCCGTTCAAAGTGGTGTAGGAAGGAGCCGCAATCCCGCTCTCGTGAAGATGAATGAGCAGCTCCCGGTTCAGTTCGTTCAAGGTGGGATTATCCATGTCACCCGGGTTGTAGCGGAAACAAACGATATTCAAAGGTGCGGGAGCAAGTATTTCTAAGTGTGGGTTTTTCTCTACCAGCCCAGCCAGGTAGCTTGCCTGGGTGACGTTCTGTTCGATCAGGCGAGCATATTTGTGAATGCCATGCTCCTGGATCAGCACCCATGCTTTGAGAGAGCGGAAGCTGCGCGAGAGCTGGACACCCAGGTCGCTGAACCATACTTCTCCGGCTGCCATGCCTCGCTCGGCGCGGGCGAGGTAGTCGGGTTTCTCGGCAAAGGTCCGGTGGTGGGCTTGCGGGTCCCGGACCAGGGCGCAGGCGATGTCGTAGGGCATATACATCCATTTGTGTAGATCAAGGGCAAGCGAATCGGCGCGCTCCATCCCCTTGAGCCGGGGGCGCAGGCTGGGTGAGAGAGCTGCCAGGCTGCCAAAAGCGCCATCCACATGGAACCACAGGCCTTCTCGCTGGCATAGCTCTGCCAGTGAATCCAGATCGTCGATGGCGCCAGTATTTACTGTCCCGGCATTGCCTACGACGCAGAAAGGTTGCAGGCCAGCGCTTTGATCGGCAGCGAGGGTTGCCCGAAGAGCAGGCAGGTCGATCTGATATTGTGCATCGACCGGGATCAGGCGCAGCGCCGCATCTCCCAGGCCCATGAGCTGGACAGCTTTCTTGATGCAGCTATGGGTTTCGGTGGATGCATATAAGACCATCTGCTTAGGAACAGATTGCAAGCCGTGTTTCCGCATATCAAAGCTGGCCTTGGTGTTGCGGGCGACAGCCAATCCAACCAGGTTTGCCATGGATGCACCGCTTACCAGGATCCCGCTGGCTCCCGGATGGTAGCCCAGCATCTCTTTGCACCAATCGATTACCTGGACCTCAACATAGTTCGATATCTGATCTCCGCCTGCTGCGTTTGGATTCATGGCTGCGGAGAGCATTTCAGCCAGCATGCCGCTTGCTGAACCGGTACCGATTACCCAGCCCCAGAAACGGGGGTGGGTGTTGCCGAGTTGGTAGGGCAAGATATTTTCCAGGAAATCCTGGTAAATAGTTTCTAATGGTTGGGGTTCGAACGGTAGCGGTTTTTTTAACCCACTCTTGACATTAGCAGGGATGGGTTGCCAGACCGGTCGCTGGCGTGCAGTTTGAATATAGTCGAACATGTCATCCAGCATGCGGTGCCCGAGTTGGCGTAAAGCCTGCCAGTCTTGCGGATCCAGGGTCTCGTCCACATGCCTCGGTTCAGGTGTATCCATCGGCACTCCTCTGTGAAAAGGTTGTTTACCTTTCCGGGCTGAACGTGATCGCCCGAAAAGTAAAACAATTATAGTCCTAATAGCCTGAAATCCAAATATTGATCGCAATCTCAAAAAGACAGGATTGGGGATGCTCAGGCGAGCAAAGCTCTAATACGACGCCCTTAACTCCTCTCGATTGTTGGAGCAAAATGCAATTACCCTATCCGGCAATCAGCAAGGGATACCCTTCGCGATGGATTATGCTAAAATGAAAATGATAGGACTTACGCAGATGGCGGGTACACCCCCAATACCCTCCTGATCTGCGGAACTACTAATGAATAATCTAAGCAGCGGAGGTGCTGTATGGCCCATGAACTTGATCTGCGACCCTCGGCTCTTGCCGGTCAATGGTATCCGGGTGACCGGGAACAGTTGGCCTCCAGCGTGGATACTTATATCGACGCGGCTCTCTTGCCGGAGCTTCAGGGCGAGCTGGTGGCAGTGATGACCCCCCATGCCGGGCACCGCTACTCCGGCCCGGTAGCCGGTTATGCGTTTGCTGCTGTGCGGGAGGCAGCCCGGCGCGGGCATGTCCCAGAGCTGGTAGCAGTCGTTTCGCCTATACACTATCCAGCCTACGGGCATGTGCTGACCAGCGCTCACGACGGGTACAGCACGCCACTGGGAGCAATCCCGCTGGATCAGGACGCTCAACAAGCCCTGGACGCTTACCTGCAGGTGGAGCTGGGGGTGGGCTTGACGCCTGTTAAGCGCGATACAGAGCATTCCTTGGAGATCGAGCTGCCTTTCTTGCAGCGTGCCCTAAAAGATGAATTCCGCCTGTTACCCGTTATGGTGCGCGATGCCACCCCTGGCACTGCCCGAGGCCTGGGACGGGCGCTGGCAAAAGTCCTGGGTGGATACCGCTCCCTGCTGGTTGCCAGCACTGATCTTTCCCATTTCTATCGCCAGGATATTGCCCGCGGTTTTGATGAAGAGATGTTGCACCAGGTGGAGGCGTTCGATCCGCTTGGCGTTCTCCAGGCAGAAGAAGAAGGCAAAGGTTTTGCCTGCGGTCGCGGTGCGCTGGCAGCAGTGATGTGGGCAGCGAAAGAATTGGGGGCAAATATTGCCAGGACACTGCACTATGCCACCTCGGGGGACGTCACCGGTGATTACAGCCAGGTGGTCGGCTATGGAGCGGCAGCATTCTTGCGGGTCAAGGCTCAGTCATAGCAAATCCTGGCAAGCCTCAACGATCATCGGCGCATATCGAGATCGAGTGGGTGTAAAAAATCATTATGGAAAGCTCTTTTTATATTGATGCGCTGAAATTGGTTGCAGTTGGAATACTGGTATTGGCGAACGGTTTCTTTGTAGCGGCTGAGTTCTCCCTGGTGAGCGTCAGGCGGACGCGGATCGCAGAGCTGGTTGCCAGGGGAGATTTTGGCGCTACCTGGGTGAAGCGAGCAATTGATAACCCCGATGCGGTCATCGCAGCCACCCAATTAGGCATCACAATCGCCAGCCTGGGGCTGGGGTGGATCGGCGAGCCAGCCCTGGCGCACCTGCTCTTGCCGGTTGTACAACTATTCCCGGGTGATATTCAAGATGAGGTTTCCCATACGATATCGGTAGCCCTGGCTTTCGCTCTGATCACTTTCCTTCATGTGGTGATCGGCGAGCTGGCGCCAAAATCGATTGCGCTGCAATACCCAGAACGCACTTCTCTCTTTGTCGCTCGCCCTACGGTATGGACAGAAATCATCTTCAAGCCGGCTATCTGGTTGCTCAATGGTGCGGGCAATGGCTTTTTGCGACTGATCGGCGTCAAGCCGGCTTCCGGTCAAGAGCTGCTCCATTCCACAGAGGAGCTAAAAATGCTGGTGACTGCCAGTACAGAAGGCGGGGTGGTTGAAGCTCAGGAGAGCGAAATGCTTCACGCCATTTTCGATCTGGGGGAGTTGGTTGTCCGCCAGGTGATGATCCCGCGCACCAGTGTCATCGCGTTGGAGGCCGATACACCCCTAGATGAGATTATCCGCGTCGCGACCCAATCAACTTTCACCAAGTTCCCGGTTTATGAAGACAGCCTGGACCAGATCCTGGGGATTGTGCATGTCAAAGAGCTACTGCGGGCGATGCAGTCCCCCGATTGCGGGGAGTGCACAGCACGCTCCTTAGCTCGGGAGGCAATTTACGTGCCGGAAACGATCTCGGTGAGCGCATTGCTGCAACAGTTTCGCGAGTACAGGCAGCATATCGCCATCGTGATGGATGAATTTGGCGGCACCGCGGGCCTGGTAACCCTGGAAGATTTGCTGGAGGAGATCGTTGGAGAAGTCAGTGATCCATTTGATACGCTCACGCCGGAGATCGATACGCAACCGGATGGCTCGTATCTGATCGGTGGTCTGGCATTGATCGATGAGGTCAATCAGGAGTTGAAGTTAAACCTGGTAGATCCCGATTACGATACCATTGCAGGATACGTGCTGGGAAAATTAGGACGCATCCCGCGCCCAGGCGATGTCGTCGAGGGAGATGATATTCGTCTGAAGGTGGAGGTAATGGATGGTATGCGGATCGCCCAGGTATCATTAAACAAGTTAAACCTGAACAGTGAGCCCGCCGAGGAAACCGGGGATGGGGCCGGTGAGATCGCAAGCCTACCTCCTGTTGAAGAATAACCGCCTTCTATGCCTGTATTTGTAGAAATTGCTGTCAATGTGCCCCAGGTGGATGATGTTTTCCACTACCACTTGCCGCCAGAGTTGGAGGGCAAGGTACAGGCAGGTCACCTGGTTGAAGTCCCTTTCGGCAGGCAACACGTGCAGGGAGTGGTACTGGGCGAAATACAATCGCCGGGCATCTCTGAGACAAAACCAATCTCTTCATTGCTGGATCCATTGCCCGTGATGACGGGAGCGCAGATTGAGCTGGCTCGTTACCTGGCGGAAAGCACGCTCACTCCGCTGGGGGCGAGCATTGACCTGTTTCTCCCACCCGGTTTGGGGCAGCAGGCGGACAACCTGTATTCGATTGAGCGGACGCAATCTTCTGCCAGCCTGAAAGCCCTGACTCCCCTGCAATTACGCTTGCTCAAGCTATTGGAACAGCGCGGCCCCTTGCGCGGTCGCCAGATCGACCAGGCGATGCCCAGAGTCAATTGGCGGGCGGCTGGGCGCGGCCTGGTAGGGCGGGGCTTACTTTCTGCAACACCAATCCTGCAAGCGCCAGGCGTGCGCGCCAAAACTGTGCGCACGGTACGGCTGGCGTGTGACCCTGAAACGGTGCAGGCCCAGATGCCCAATTTAGGGAAAGCCGGCTCGCAGGTGCTGGCTCGACGCCAGGCAATCCTGCGCTACCTGCTGCGCGAGCCCGGCGCAGTGGAGGTTACCTGGGTATATGCGGAGAGCGGGGGTAATTTAAGTGACTTACGCCGCCTGGCTGACCTGGGGTTGGTTGAGTTGGGGGAGAGCGAAGTGTGGCGTGATCCACTGGAATCGATCGATTTCCAACCGTCCAGCCCGCCGGTATTGACAGCCGACCAGCGCCAATGCCTGCAAGCCATCCAGCCTGCCATCCAGAGTGCTTTCGAGGGGAAGCCGGCAGCGCCATTCTTGCTGCATGGTGTTACCGGGTCGGGAAAGACCGAAATTTATATGCACGCGGTTGAGATGGTGCTTGGCCTTGGGAGGCAGGCGGTCATCCTGGTTCCGGAGATCGCCTTGACCCCGCAAGCGGTACGGCGTTTTCTTTCTCGCTTCCCGGGTCGAGTAGGACTGGTGCACTCACGCCTGACACCCGGAGAACGGTATGATACCTGGCGGCGAGCCCGCAGCGGCGAAATCCAGGTTGTCGTTGGGCCGCGTAGTGCCCTCTTCACCCCTTTTTCGCAGGTGGGCTTGATCGTGCTGGATGAGTGCCACGACCAATCCTATTACCAGAGTGACCCGCCTTTCTATCATGCTGTTGATATCGCGGTAGCCTACGCTCGCCTGGCGGGGGCGGTGTGCCTCCTGGGATCAGCCACGCCGGAAATTACCACCACCTACCACGCCAGCCGTGGAGACTGGCACTATTTGCGTCTACCCGCCCGGATCCTAGCCCATCGCCAGGCTGTCCGCGCCCAGGTGGAAAAGCTTCGCCTTACTTCCCGCTTCCAGCCCCTCGAGGAGGAGGCGGAGGTGATCGACCTGCCGCCGGTGCAGGTGGTCGACATGCGCCAAGAGCTGAAGGAGGGTAACCGCTCTATTTTCAGCCGTGTTTTGCACCAGGCGCTGGGTGAAGTGCTTGAGCGCGATCTGCAGGCGATTTTGTTCCTCAACCGGCGGGGGACAGCCACTTATGTGTTCTGCCGGGATTGTGGGCATGCTTTAAAATGCCCTCGCTGTGACCTGCCGCTCACTTTCCACTCACCGCAATCTGCGCTCACCTGCCACCATTGCGGCTACCAGAGGAAAATGCCTGACACTTGCCCGCAATGTGGGAGTACTCGCATCCGCCAGTTCGGCACCGGGACAGAGCGCGTGGAGATGGAGGTGCAAGCAGCCTTCCCGCAGGCGCGCACTTTGCGCTGGGATTATGAGGTCACTCGCAAGAAAGGCGCTCATGATCTGATCCTGAGCCACTTTAGCGCCCACCGGGCGGATGTGCTGATTGGCACTCAGATGCTGGCAAAAGGGCTTGACCTGCCGCTGGTCACCCTGGTAGGGGTAGTGCTCGCGGATGTCGGCCTGAATCTGCCTGATTACACGGCTGCTGAAAGGACATTCCAGGTACTGGCCCAGGTGGCGGGTCGAGCTGGGCGAAGTCCCCTGGGAGGCAGGGTGATCTTGCAAACCTTTCAGCCGGATCACTATATCATCCGCGCGGCTGCAGAACACAGCTATAAGAGCTTTTACCAGCAGGAATTGAGCTATCGCCGCCAGCTCGGATACCCACCATTTGCCCGCCTGGTCCGCCTGGAATACCGGAACACCGATTCGTTCAAGGCAGAGCAGCAAGCGCACAAACTGGCGGCCCAGGTTCGGGATTGGATCAGGCAAGAGCAGCGTAGCGCCACAGAAATTATCGGTCCGGCACCGTGCTTTTTTGCTCGCCTGGCAGGTCTATATCGGTGGCAAGTTGTTATCCGGGGACCAGATCCCGTTTCCTTGCTCCGGGGAAGAAATTTGAGCGAATGGCGGGTTGAGATTGACCCGCCGTCTTTGCTATAATATGCAGGATGGATCGGATGCTACCCGTGACATGCGGGGTGGCGGTGGGTAGGTTCTGCGGGTGATAGCCTTTTAAGTATCAAAAGGGCATGCTCGCGAGGCCTGTTTGCCAGCCTGAAAAGGAGAGATGTATGCAACCAGTGCGGCATGAGGTGCTAACCTGGGCGGATGTAGATCGCCTGATCGATTACCTGTTGCCCCAGTTCGAAAATGAGTACGACGCCATGGTGTTGATCACCCGTGGCGGGATCATTCCAGGCGGGATGCTGGCAGAAGCGATGGGCATCACCCATATCCTGACGGCTGCGGTGGATTTCCCTGCCCAACTGGAAATGGAGCGCGCCCGGTTAATGGCCTGGCCCAAGTTCATCCAGTTCCCAGAAGACAGCTTGTTGAGCGGGCGCCGCACTTTAGTTGTTGATGATGTGTGGGGATCTGGCAGGACGGTCACTTCGGTGAGGAACCGAATTTCCACGGCGGGAGGCTTACCCGCGACCTGTGTTTTGCACTTTAATCCCTATCGTAATCTGTTTGGAAATACGCGTCCAGATTATTATGCTGCGATAACGGACGCTCACATTGTATATCCCTGGGAGATTGATCGGGGAGCAGACCGGGCGCTGCTGGATCGCACCCCCCAAAGCCCTTCTTAAGCAGACCGGGGTTGATTGGCTTATGAAAATCGCCCTGGTGGGGGATATACATGCAAACCTGCCCGCCTTTGAAGCGGTATTGTCTCACGCCAGGCAGCAATCGGCGGCTGCGATCTGGAACGTGGGCGATATCATAGGCTACGGAGCCTTTCCCAACCAGGTGATCGAGCTGCTGCGCGAGGTGAGGGCGATCAGTATTGTCGGTAATTACGATATCAAGGTGCTCAATTTCCCTGATAAAAAGAGCAAGTGGCGCAAATCCAAGCGATCAGAAAAATACACAGCGTTCAGGTGGGCTCACAAGCAGCTCTCAGCAAGCAACCGGCAGTATCTATCCAAGCTGCCCCAAGAGCTGCGCCTGAATATTGCCGGCAGGCAGTTTTTATTGACCCACGGCAGCCCCGTCTCTAATGTTGAACCGCTTACTGCCGGAACACCGGAAGAACGGCTGGAACAGCTGAGCCGGATCGCCCGGGCAGAGGTCGTGATCTGCGGGCACTCACACCAACCGTTTGCCCGGCAGGTGGGTGGGGTACTGTTTATCAACACCGGTAGTGTGGGCAGGCAAGGAGACGGTGATCCGCGGGCGTGTTATGCCATTCTGGAGCTTGCTGAGGGCAGCTTTGCAGTCCAGCATTACCGCGTTGAATACGATATGGAGCGGGCCGCGGCAGCCATCCGGCTGGCGGGGCTGCCAGAGGTCTTTGCACAGATGCTTTTACGCGGCTACGATTTGGACGCGGTACTGGACGATAACGAGATCGACGCCAATGAGGAATTATAAACCCGCCACAGCCTGAGCCAGGTTTTGTTGAAATTCCGGGCGGTTGAAGTGCTGCCAGGTCTCCTGGAAGGATTGCATCAGACGTTGCAGCTCGTTGTAGCGGAAAGTAAGATATGCCAGGATTGGTTCCGGGCTTCTGCGCTGGGCTACAGGTAATTGGTCCTGTTCCTTCTCCCAAACTGTAAGGAAATCGCGCAGGATCTGGGTGGCGACATGCGCATCGTTCAAGTCGCCCAGGTGATCCTGGATCATCTTCAAGTCGTTGATCACCAGCTTTGATTCTTCACCCAGTACTTCCCGAAAGAATTCGACCGTATAGCGCAGCTTCTTGAACTCAATGCGCAGCGCGTGGAACTGCTCCAGGGAGGCCGTCTCGAGGATCGAGTTAAAGGCGCGCACAGATGCCAGGCGCGTATAAATCAGTATCGGCGCAATATCCCCGGCTCGGCTGGGGATGAAATCTGTGGATGAGGGTTTCCGCGCCCCTTCTCCTGGGGTGGAAACAAAGTGTAGAAAATCTTCTCTGAATTCAGCGTATTTTGAGCCATCCAAGAAGTTAACCATGAGTAAACGGTCTTTTTCGCGTTCTTCCGCCCAGGATTGGAGCAGAGGCTCTAGTTCGGCCTGCCTGTCTGCTGGCAGCTTTTTCAAATAGATATGCGCCTTTTCCATGAAGACATCCAGATCGCGGACCCTACCCAGGTTGCGCCCGGTTGCGCGCAGGCCTTTCAGGTGAGTCTTGATCGCTTTTTCAGTAAAGCCGTCGCTAAAGACCTCGAAAGCAGCGCGCATCCTGCGAGTTGCAACCCGCATATCGTGCAGCTCTTCGATATCCTTCCCCAGGCGAGTGCCGTTTTCATGGAGCAACATCTGTGCGAAATGGTGGCGCATAACCTTGCGTCCCGCCTCAGCCAGGGGATCATCGGGCTGTACCCCCGGACCTCCGATACTCTTTGCCTCCAGCAGGAATTGATCCAGAGGAGATCTTTGTTTAGGCTCTTCCCGAGGAATCCCTGGTTGATCGGCAACCGGGATAATTTTCGCCACAGCTGCATCTAATGGCTGATCGGGCTGGCTCTCTGAAGGGAAGATCAGCATTCCTTGCTTGCGGAATGAGCCTCTCCAATGGCGCGCTCGACCGGGCGTGATCCCTACCGCCTGGGCAGCCTGTTGGGTTGGAGCACCGTCATCCAGCAAGAGCAGCAACTGAGCGCGGCGGCGGACTGCCTCGATCGGGTCACCTGCCAGAAGCGCCTCTAACTGCTGGCGCTGTTCGGGGGTTAGTAATTGTTCGGGCATGATCCTATGCCTTATACGTGCGTTGGTGCCAATCCAGCAGCCATTCCTGGCTATTCAGGAGGGTTTGTTTATCTTCTGGCTTGACCCGTATGTAGCTTCCGTCTGTCTGCATGCGGCGAGCTTTGACATTGTCCGAAAGGTAGGTTTGCAACACCTCGTTGCGCAAATAGTTTGCCAGGCGTTGATCTTGCACGGGGAATAAGACCTCTACCCGGCGGTTGATGTTGCGCGGCATCAGATCTGCGCTGCCCAGATAAACCTCTTGGTTGCCGGCATTGTTGAACCAGTAGACACGGCTATGCTCGAGGAAGCGCCCAACAATGCTGGTGACAGAGATGTTTTCACTGACGCCCTTCAATCCAGGACGCAGGCAGCAAATTCCGCGAACCAGCAAATCCACCCGGACGCCAGCCTGGGAGGCGCGGTACAACTCCTGGATGATGGGTGAATCCACCAGAGCATTCATCTTGAAAATGAGGTGACCCTGGTGACCAGCTTTGTGGTGCTTGATCTCCCGCCGGATGAGAGCCGTCATCCGCTCGCGCAGGTTGATGGGCGCTACCAGCAGCTTGCGGTAATCCCGTTTGCCTGAGTATCCGGTCAGGTAGTTGAATAGATCGGTGGCATCGGCGCCGATATCCGGATCACAGGTGAACATACCCAGGTCTTCGTAGAGTTGGGCGGTAACCGCGTTGTAATTTCCGGTTCCCAGGTGGATATAGCGGCGGATGCCATCACCTTCTCTGCGCACCACCAGGGCAACTTTCGAATGGGTTTTCAAACCGAGCAGGCCGTAGATCACGTGCACCCCGGCCTTTTCCATTTGCTTGGCCCAGCCGATATTGCTCTCTTCGTCAAAGCGGGCTTTCAGCTCCATCAACACCGCTACCTGCTTGCGGTTTTCGACTGCCTCCAGCAGGGCATGCACAACAGGCGGGTTGCGCCCAACCCGGTAGAGGGTCTGCTTGATCGCCAGCACATCCGGGTCGCGGGCAGCAGAACGCAGGAAATCTACCACCGGGGTGAATGAATCATACGGGTGGTGCAGCAAGGTGTCCTCGCGGCGGATAGCAGTAAAAATACCGCCATCAGAGGGCTCAACTCGCAAGATGGCGGGAATTGGTGCTTTATACAGTGGGTCTTTAAGATCGTAACGATCAACGTTGTAGAGTTGGAATAGATTGCTGAGCCCCAAGGGACCTTCCAGGGGGTAGATGTCGTTGCGATCGACCTCCAGATTGTCGAGCAAAATCTGGCGGATTTGATTGGGCATGCTGGTATTGATTGTGATGCGCACAACCGAGCCAAAGCGTCTCTGCCTGACGCTCTCTTCCATCGTCTCAAGAAGGTCGGAAGCTTCCAGTTCCTGGATTTCGTTATCCGCGTCGCGGGTCACGCGGAAAGGATGGACTTCTAAAACCTCCATTCCGGGGAAGAGCTTGGGAAGATTGCTGGCAATCACCTGCTCCAGCCAGACAAAGTAATGATGGTATGGTACAGTCCCGTCTTTGCGCACACTGCCAGAAGAGCGTTTTATTGGCACAAGGCGGGGGAGCGTGCCAGGGACTTTAATCCGGGCAAAATGTTCTTCATCCTTCTCGTCGCAGATCAGGACTGCCAGATTGAGACTGAGATTTGATATATGGGGAAACGGGTGTCCGGGGTCGAAAGCCAGTGGGGTTAGCACGGGGAAGATCACTTCTTCAAAGTAATCATCTACCGTGGATTTTTGCCGCTCATCCAGCTCAGAATAGTCCAGGATATGAATGCCGGCTTTGTTCAAGGCTGGCATGAGATCCTGGCGCAGGCAGGCGCGTGCCTGGCTCATGATTTGGGAAGCTATTTTGCGGATGGCAGCCAGCTGCTCAGCAGGCGTCATCCCGTCTGGGGGAAGTTCGATAACATGTGCATCAATCTGTTTTCTAAGACCAGCGACCCGCACCATAAAGAATTCGTCAAGGTTGGAACCGACGATGGAAAGAAATTTCACCCGCTCCAGAAGTGGGTTTTTCTCATCCTGGGCTTCTTCCAGTACCCTGCGCTGGAATTCCAGCAGGCTGATCTCGCGGTTCACGTATATTTTGGGATCAGACAGATCTTTCAGGCTCTCTGTTTGCTGGGTTGTTTCGACTTTTTCGGGCATCTGATAAATCCTGTGGATAGGGTACCCTATTTTACTATGCAAACCGCCAAAAGTACTCTAATAAACTCTGTGCCACTGGTAATCGCCGTTACTGAACCACCTCGTCACGGTAAGTCCCAGAGCCAGCTTCTACCCACAATGC
>JBFYSV010000164.1:0-5282 GCA_041301185.1 Anaerolineae bacterium | reverse complement strand
GGATCTTATATTTATCAATCGGCACGCCAGCAAGCTTGGCGCGATCTTCAGCACCACCAATGGCAAATACGTATCGTCCAAACTTGGTGTATTTTTCAAGAAAGAGACCGAGCAGGAACATGATCAAACCGAAAAATGCCAGGTTCGGGATCGGACCGGTATTGCCTCTGGCCCAGGAAAGGATCATCGGGTCCAGGATTGGCAGGTTCATACCATTGGAGAGCCAGGTCGCCAGACCGACGCCCACGTACATCATCCCCAGGGTGACCATAAATGACGGGATGCGCAGCTTGGTATGCAGCACTCCATTTACTAGTCCCATCAGCACGCCCGCACCCACACCAATCACCACCGCCAGCAGTCCGAAGTCATTGGCATTGAAGTAGTTCTCTGCCAGCAGCCCGATAAACACCGAGGCTAGCGCCATGTTGCCTTCAATCGACAGATCGATGCTGCCCATGATAATAATGTAGGCTTCACCGATGGCTATAATCACCAGGATCGAGCTCTGGCGGATCAAGTTGGCGATATTATCGGTGCTCAGGAAGCGCGGGCGGATAATCGTGAAGAGCACTACCAGCACCACCAGCACCAAGAGCGGTCCAACGATCGTGGGGATATGCAGCGACCGGATGCGTTTGATGGCTGAAGTCGATCCTTCTGTTATAGAGGCCACTTCAAGCTCCTGTTGTAGAATTCCATATTGCCAGAACCTCCCCATTAGCTCTAATCCGACGGGGAGTCGGTCGAGCTAATGGGGAGATCGAATGCCGGGTGCGTTCAGGCGTTGGTCAACCTGGTGCAGAGCCGGGGGTTATAGAGATCTAGCTCTGGACACGGCCCCACAGGTCGGACCAATCGTACACCGGGATGTTATCAATATACTCCGCCTTCACATCCACGGCATTTTCCTGGTTCACGTAAACCGGGGTGAAGTAGAATTCGCGGTGCTCGTTGGGTTCCTTGGTGGGATCAAAGCGCGTATTCTTCGCCGCGTAGGGCAGAGCCAGACCATGGGAGCCTTGCCACTGCGGGTCGTTGTTGACCGTGGCAGCAAACTCGCCGGCAATGACAGCATTGATCGCTTCACTGGTGCCGTCGATGCCGACTACTGGGATCGTTCCGGCTTTCCCGGCAGTGCGCAGCGCTTCCAGGGCGCCCAGGCCCATGTTATCGTTAGCAGCCCAGATGCCGCCCAGGTCAGGATACTTCGCCAGGAAAGCCTCGGTTACGGCAACCGCTTTGGTGCGGTCCCATTCTGCGGTCTGATCTTCAAGCAGCTCGATGCCCGTGTTCTCAGCCAGAGACTGCTTCAATCCGTCGAATCGCTGGATGGCAGGAACATTCGCCAGCAAGCCTTGCAGGGCGACGATCTTGCCCGAACCGCCCATAGCTTTGAACAGCTCGTCAGCGACATACTTGCCAGAAGGCACACCGTCCACTCCCATGTGCGCCACCCAGTACGGGTTGTAATCCCACGGGTGCAGGTCATCGGGCTTGTTCCACTGGGTCAGGAAGTAGATCTGGTTCTCGGCGCAAAGGTCAGCAATCGGTTTGGCATCCGGAGATTGGTTGGGGTCGATGTTGAAGACCACCGCACCGCCCTTGCCGCCGGCTTCCTGGATCAAGGCGCTCATCAGGGTCAGCTGCTTCTCGCTATCGCCTTCGCACAGCAGAGCCCGATAGCTCGGTCCTTGGCCGAGGCTCTCAGCAAAGACTCTACCACCCCGGTTCCAGGCTGCGTGATACTCGTTGGAAAGGGTGCGGATGACATTTGCAGTGAAGAAGGGCTTGGCCTCTCCTCCGGTTGACGGGGCGCCTGTGGTGCATCCTGCCAGCGTAGCTGCACCGATTGCTGTTCCGAAGACTTTCAAGAACTCACGTCGACTCATATAATGCTTTTCCATAGTAGCTTCTTCTCCTATCTCTTTGGTTGATTTCAAATAATTTAACTGTGCGTCATACGACTGAAAATCTTCTGAGCGGCCTTTTCACCTCCTGACTGGAAAATTGCGGTTCCCTCCACAATGTCCTTAATCGGATGCCAGCAAATTCTGAACAACATCTTGAGCTTTGAGACCGTCTTGTGCTGCCTGAGCCTCGCTCAGCAAGTTGCGATCTATCTTCGATATCATCTTTCGATAATTCTTCAGATTGGCAATACTCCGCGTAGCTGCGCCAACCGCGCTCTCCCGTTTGGGCACCAGGTCCAGGGAGAGCCAGCCATCATAATTCACCTGCTCCAGAGCCAGCAGGAACTCAACCATCGACCACAGGTGCACCGCGCCCACCGCAAGGTCATCGTCGCCAGTGCCGTAGGTATCGTTGACATGCACTCCGACCAGACGGTTCAATCTTGCCAGCATAACCACCGTCTCAGCCGGGTTTTCACGGCTCATCAGGGCATGCCCAAAGTCCAGGTAGGCGCCAATATTTTTCAACCCCAGCTCATAGCCCAGCAATGCTGCTTTGGCGGCGTTGCTGACCAATGAATGGGTGCGCGGCTCGTTGTGCTTGTATTCATAGCCAATAAAAGTTTCCGGGTCGTACTCGGCGATTTCCCGCAGCCCTTCAGCCGTCCAGTCCCACAGCTGGCGGTAATCGACCTGGAAGTGGTAATCCCAGCCATCCTCCCCGGGCCACAGGCACATCCGCCGCGTGCCAAGCTCGTGACCAATATCGATCGCCAACTTGGCGGTGTCGATCGCCGCCCGGCGCACTTTCGGATCAGGGGAAGTAAACGCCCCGCGCTGCCAGATCTCCTCCGTCCAGACGTAGGGATTGACCGCTACGGGCTGCAACTCGCTCTCCTCCAACCAGCCTGTGACTTGTTTAAGATTATCTTTGGAAACATGGGCCGGAGCGATCAGCTCCAGGCCTTTCAATCCCGGGACTGAAGCTGCCATGCGGATCTGTTCTCTAACCGAAACAGCGCTATCGTAGCCCCCGTGCTTCTCGACCGACTGCGCAAACACCCACAAACCTGCTGAGTAGCGTTCACTGATCACAATCAGGCTCCTTCACACGCCGGCATCGCCTGCCGGCACGACTGTCTTCGGTTGTTTAAGCTTCCCCCGTGGATTTTTCGACCGGGTTCACCACCCGTTGCCCCAGGATTACTTCCCGCCAGCCATTCCCATCCAGGTTGAAATCCTGTAATCCTGTTATTACATTCTGTCTGATTATACATGAATTGTCCAGGCTCTGTCAAGAGTAACTCATCGAAAATTAATGATTGACCCGTAATGTTTTCTTGAATATAATTGTAATAACAAGAGTACAAGAACACAACTCGACCCGTTTTCAATGGACCAGGCAGGTACCCATGCAGACAACAGACGATTCCATTGACTTTGAAAGCAATATCCCCTACTACATCCAGCTCATTGAGTTGTTGAAAAACAAAATTAGTCAGGGAACCTGGAAGCCCGGCGATCAAATCCTCAGCGAGCCCGAGCTCTGCGAGACGTACGGCGTCAGCCGCACCGTGGTGCGCCAGGCATTGCGTGAAGTTGAGCTGGAAGGGCTGGTGGTCCGCAAAAAAGGCAAGGGCACCTACGTTGCCGAGCCAAAGATCGATGAGAGCCTGGCCCAGAAGCTGACCGGCTTTTACCACGACATGCTCGAGCGCGGCCTGACCCCGGTCACCCAGGTGCTGAGCCAGGTTGTCACCCGCGTACCCAAAAAAGTCCTCGAATACCTGGACCTGCCGCCAGACACCCAGGTCGTTGAGCTGCAACGCCTGCGCTCCGTCAATAATGAGCCGATTGTCCTGGTTACCAGCTACCTGCCCTACGACCTGTGCCCCAAGGTTGCCGACACAGATTTCACCAACCAGTCTTTATATGCTTTTTTAGAGTCGGAATGTGACTTGCTGATTGCCTCCGGCAAGCGCTACATCGAGGCGGTTAACGCCACCGAGAGCGAGGCCGAGCTTTTGCAGGTCGAGCCTGGCGCGGCGCTGATCCTGCTCAACAGCGTCAGCTTCCTGCAGGACGGCACCCCAGTCGAATACTATAACGCCCTGCACCGCGGCGACCGCTCCCGCTTCGAAGTCGACCTGGTGCGGGTCCTGGAGCTGGGCGACCTGCGCTCCCCCCTGGGACCTTCCATAACCGAGCTGCCGAAGGCTTATTAAAAAAAGGGTAGCCCGAAGGCCACCCGATGACACTCGCCCAAGTGTCTGAAACTAGTTTACACCACTATCCTTAATTCAAACTTAACATCCGTGTTAGGTTGGCGCAACCTAACAAACATGCAAGGTGTCCCCCACCAGACAGATCAGATCCGGCATCGAGAGCGCGTAGTTTTTTGTAGGGGCGGAGCAAAAGAGACGCGCATTGGCGGGGAAGGGTTCCCTTGCTCCGCTGATATAATCCACCTCATGCACAAGATCATCCGCCGGGTAGGGCTGCGTGGGTTGGCGAGCCTCCTGCTGGCCTGCATTCAAGCTGCTTGCGCCCTCTCTCCGACAGAACCCAGAATAGAACCCGCCCAGCCAGTTCTCGCTGAAACCATCCTCTGGGGCTACGCCGACCTGCGCCTGCTCGATCCCGCCGACGCGGCCAGTCCCGAGCACGATCTGCTGGCAGTATACCTGCGCCATGCTCCGCCCGCCTCACCAGGCAGCCCGCCCCGTACCTATCTCCGCCTGGACTTCCTCGACCTGCCTTATCAGAGCCGCGCCCAGGTCTACCTCGCCCTGGATTTCGCTCCCGGCGGCACCCGCTGGCTGCCCTTCCATGGAAAGGCTGACCTGGAATGGGATGCCCTGTTGGAAATCCCCTCCGGCGGGCCAAGCCGGGCGTACGACCCCCACAAACAGCCTATCGTAAATACAGCTATGCGCATTTTGCGAGACCCGCGGCTGGACTTCCTTGAGATCTCCTTCGACCCGTCCGCTCTCTACCCGGCTCACCCCGCAGCCTTTCCGCCCGAGATCGGGGTGCAGGTCTTCATCGCTCCTGGTGACGGCTCCGCCATCGCCGACCAGTCTATGCCCACCACGTCCTATGCCGCCCCGCCCCAGCCCGCCCGCTATTTGCTAGCCTTCTGGAACACCTACCCGGCGGAGACCCCTGCTCAAGCCTTGCGCCGCTGGGACGGCGCTCACACCGGCCCGCTCGGCGGGCGGCACGGTCTGGCCAACCTGCTGCGCACCGCCTCCGCCCATCGCCAGCCTGTTTTTCTGCTGGATCTGAAATATCCCGCCTGGCTCTCCGCCCTGGATTATGCCGGGGAACTGGATCTGGTCAACCTCCTGGCGGAGCAAGGCGCGCTAA
>JBFYSV010000161.1:0-10916 GCA_041301185.1 Anaerolineae bacterium | reverse complement strand
CGCCGGGATACGGGTCAGGTAACACAAATTGTAGCAAGCCTGGATCCGGAATCATTTATCACAGCCGAAGCATTGCGCTCGGTTCGCCGGGGCTTCTGGCATCGTTAACCGTTGGGTGGGTGGTATTATTCATGGGGGGTCACAAATTCTGCCTGCTTGAGAGCACCTAGCGCAGAATCGGTGACATCTGTCATGCAGTTTCGGTGACCTTTTGAATTGACCGGTGTAATCGAAATTATTACTATTCCAGGCGAGCCTAACCACGTTGCCCCGCTACGCCTGGGAGCTGGTCAGGCGCGCACCAATTTACAGGGGTCGCTATTTGTTAGAGTTCATAGAAGGAGAGGCATTATGGATGCTTTAATGCTTGCCCGCCTGCAGTTTGCCATCACCACCGTCTACCATTTCTTCTTCGTACCGCTGACACTCGGGTTATCCATCCTGGTTGCGTTGATGGAGACTTTCTATGTACGCACCGGCCGGGAAGTGTACAAACGGATGACCAAGTTTTGGGGGAAGCTGTTCGTGATCAATTTTGCAATGGGTGTGGTGACCGGTATTGTGCAGGAGTTCCAGTTTGGCATGAACTGGTCAGAATATTCGCGTTTTGTTGGGGATATTTTTGGGGCGCCGCTGGCGATCGAAGCCTTGATGGCATTTTTCCTTGAGTCCACATTTCTTGGCATCTGGATCTTCGGCTGGGATAAACTCTCCAAAGGGTTGCATGCAGCTGCAATTTGGATTGTGGCGATTGGGTCAAATGTCTCAGCCCTCTGGATCCTGATCGCCAATTCCTTCATGCAAGAGCCGGTTGGTTATGCGATCGAAAATGGCCGGGCGGTGATGACCAATTTCTTCGAGGTCATCCTGAATCCAAATATCTTTTATATGTTCCCGCATGTTCTGATGTCCGGTTTGGCGACGGCGGGGTTCTTCGTGCTTGCCATCAGTGCGTACCACCTGCTGCGCAAGAATGAGACCGACCTTTTCCGGCGCTCATTCCAGCTGGCGGCTGTGGTGGCGGCGATTGCATCGTTTGTCGTGGCGCTCAATGGACATGACCAGGCCCAGCACATGGTTGAATCTCAGCCAATGAAGATGGCAGCGGCTGAGGCACTCTGGGAGACTGAATCGCCAGCTTCATTTTCAATAATAACCATCGGTAATCTATCTGGAAGTAGTGAGGTTTTCTCATTACGATTGCCCCGCATGCTGTGCCTGCTGTCTTATAACCAGCTGGATTGCGAGATCAAGGGGATGAACCAGCTTCAAAGCGAGTACGAGGCAATGTATGGTCCCGGAGATTATACGCCCCCGCCGTTTATCCCGTATTGGTCGTTCCGGATCATGGTCGGCGCCGGTTTCTTGATGATTGGCCTGTCAGTCTACGCCCTGTTCCTGGTGATGGCTGAAATGTTCGACCGGCGAACGCTTGCCTTGAAGATATTCCAATGGGCGCTGCTACTACCCTACATTGCCAACACGGCAGGCTGGTTGCTGACGGAAGTGGGCCGTTTCCCGTGGGCAGTGTATGGCCTGGTGACTCTGGAGGAGGGTGTCTCTAATATGGTTTCTCCTGGTCTGGTGTGGTTCTCTTTGATCGGTTATATTCTGATCTACGGGGCTCTCATTTTCGCCACGGTCTACCTGCTGGTCAAGTACAGCAAGGCTGGTCCGGCTCCAGCCAGCCAAGCTGAGGCTGATCAGTCAGAGCCGGATTCGGATGCAATGCCTTCCCTGGTTGGGGCGCAGGATTGAATTAATAGGGAGATATGCTATGGACCTGAACACACTGTGGTTTATCCTGATCGCTGTCCTATACATTGGCTTCTTTGTGCTGGAGGGTTTTGATTTTGGAGTGGGAATGCTGCAGCCCTTCATTGGAAAGAATGATGTCGAGCGGCGGGTGGTGATCAACACGATTGGACCTCACTGGGATGCCAATGAGGTGTGGTTGCTGACCGCCGGTGGGGCGACCTTTGCCGCTTTTCCGATGTGGTACGCAACCATGTTCAGCGGTTTTTATCTGCCCCTGTTCTTGCTGCTGGCAGCTCTGATCATGCGCGGCCTGGCATTGGAGTTCCGCAGCAAAGATGAAAACCCCAAATGGCGTTCTTTCTGGGATTATGCGATCTGCGTCGGCAGCCTGGTGGCGGCGCTGCTCCTCGGGGTGGCTTTTGCAAACCTGGTGCGTGGCGTGCCGATCGATGCCGAGATGAATTACGTAGGTGGTTTTTTTAACCTGCTCAATCCGTATGCTCTGCTGGGCGGAGTTTCCGCAGTGGTGCTCTTTATCCTGCATGGAGCGATCTTCCTGAGCATGAAAACCACCGGCAATGTCGAAGAGCGGGCTAAGAAAGTAGCCCGCCGGATGTGGCTGCCGGTCGTGATAATCATGTTGCTTTTCCTGATCGCGACCTATTTCCAAACCGATCTATTGCTCCAGCTGGGGATCAACCCGGGCTTAATCCCGCTGGCAGGGATGGCAGCTTTGTTGTCGGTTTGGTTCTTACTGCGCAAGGAAAGGTTCGGCTGGGCATTCGGCATGACCTCAGTGGGGATAGCCTTCGCCCTGGTGACCATGTTCCAGATCATGTACCCGCGGGTGATGATCTCCAGCCTGAACCCGGATTGGAGCCTGACGATCTACAACGCCTCCTCCTCGCCCTACACCTTGACGGTGATGACGATTGTCGCCCTGATCTTTGTGCCCATCGTCCTGATCTACCAGGGTTGGAGCTATTGGATATTCCGGAAACGGATCGTAGCCAAGCCGGAAACGCTGACCTACTAACCTCTGCAACCCCCGAGTTTATACAGCCATCACCCGACCCAGGGGTGATGGCTGTATAATTTCCGCATGCGATTGGACAAGCGCCTGTTGCGGTTGGCTCGATCTGCCCGGGTTCTGTTGGCAGTGACTGTGCTGCTCAGCTTTGCTGCGGGTATCCTGGTGGCATTCCAGGCGCGGCAGATCAGCGGGATTGTGGCGCGAGTCTTCCTGGGCGGGGATAAAATAAGTGATGTCTCCCTGGGGATGGCGGTGTTGCTTGGTGTGATCATCTTGCGAGCCGGGCTGGTGTGGCTGGCAGAGATCAGCGCCAGTAAAGCTGCCGTGAAGATTACCAGTAATCTGCGCAACCAGTTATTCGATCATCTCTTACGCCTTGGCCCGGCTTATACGCGTCAGGAGCGCTCTGGTGAGCTGCTGAACACCAGCCTGCACGGCATCGATGCCCTGGAGGCTTACTTCAGCCAGTACCTGCCCCAGATGGCGATTGCCGGATTGGTGCCGCTGGCTTTCCTGGTGCTGATATTCCCTCTTGATTTCATTTCCGGGTTGGTGTTATTGTTGACGGCTCCCTTGATCCCGATTTTCATGGTGTTGATCGGCAGCCTGGGAGAGTCGCTAACCCGCCGGCAGTGGGAGACACTCAGCCGGTTGAGTGCTTTCTTCTACGACATTCTACAAGGATTGACGACATTAAAAACGATGGGTCGCTCCCAGGCGCAGGGAGCGGCATTGCGGCAGATAGATGAGCGTTATCGCCTGGTCACAATGAGTGTCCTGCGGGTGACATTCCTTTCGGCGCTGGCTTTAGAGATGGTGGCAACCTTGAGCACGGCGATTGTGGCGGTTGAAATCGGCTTGCGTCTGCTGTATGGCAGGCTGGTATTTGAGCAGGCGCTGTTTGTCCTGCTGCTGGCGCCGGAGTTCTACCTTCCCTTGCGCACCCTGGGGGCGCGCTTCCACTCTGGAATGGCAGGTGTGAATGCCGCCGCCCGGATCTTTGCCATCCTGGACACACCGGCTGAGAAATCTGCTCAATTGGACCACCTGGAGGACAGCCAGCCCATTATAAAAAAATCACCCGTGGTCCGCTTTGAAAATGTCGTCTTCGATCATCCTCAGGGCGGGCAGGTTCTGCGAGGCGTCTCTCTGGAGCTTCTTGCCGGGCAGAAGGTTGCCCTGGTAGGCCCGAGTGGAGCAGGCAAGAGCACACTTGCCAACTTGTTGATGGGGTTCATCACACCCACCCGGGGTACCATCTACGTGGACGGCGATGATTTGTCCGCCTGCGCGCCACAAGCATGGCGCGGGCGGGTCGCCTGGGTGCCACAGCAACCCTACCTTTTCCACGATACGGTACTGGCAAATATCCGTCTCGGGCATTCGGGAGCAACTTTGGAGCAGGTGATCGAGGCCGCGCGCCGGGCGCAAGCTCATCATTTCATTGAGGCACTCCCTGAGGCCTACAACACTGTTATTGGTGACCGTGGGATGAGGCTGAGCGGAGGGGAAGCGCAACGCATTGCCCTGGCGCGCGCCTTTCTGAAGGATGCGCCGCTCCTGATCCTGGATGAGGCCACCTCCAGCATCGATCCCGAGCAGGAGGATCAGATCCAGCAGGCGACCGAGGAATTGATGAGAGGGCGGACTACCCTGGTGATCGCTCACCGGTTGAGCACCGTGTTCCGGGCAGATAAAATTTATGTGCTGGAGGCGGGACGGATCGTGGAACAAGGCGACCACGCTTCTCTTATGGCGCAGGAGGGTCTTTACCAGCGGATGGTGACGACTTATACCGGCGGCTCGATGAGAGCGAGTGATTTAGCGGGACTTATCCGGCTGGATGATCCAGATGCTTCCCGCACTTATGATGGCCCAACACGGAGCGGCCAGGCAGCCTCACCAGGGTGGGTGATCCCACCCGGGGCGAGCTCTGATGATGCCACAAGCCAACCCGGTGTGAGAAGATTGAACAGCCTGCTCCGGCTGCTGGTACTGGTATCCCCGCATACCGGCAGCATCCTGCTGTCGGTCATCCTGGGTACTCTGACGATTGCCAGCAGCGTAGGGTTGATGGGGCTGTCTGCATACATCATCTCCGCCGCAGCCCTGCAACCATCGATTGCAGCCTTGCAGGTGCCGATTGTTGGGGTGCGCTTTTTTGGCATCTCGCGCGGGGTCTTCCGTTACCTGGAACGCTATACTTCGCATCAGACGACATTCTTGATCCTCTCCAGGCTGCGGGAATGGTTTTACCAGAGCCTGGAGCCTTTAGCCCCGGCTCGCCTGGCGGGTTACAAAAGCAGTGACCTGCTCAACCGGGCGATGGGTGATATCGCCTCGTTGGAGAGCTTTTATGTGCGCGGTCTGGCTCCGCCACTGGTTGCCCTGGCGATGACAGCCCTGGGCAGCGGGTTGCTTGCCAGCTTTTCTCCAAGTTTGGGAATAAATCTGCTCCTTTTCCTGTTTCTGGCAGGGGTAGGCCTCCCGCTGCTTGCGGGCTGGTTGAGCCGCCGTATCGGGCGAGACCAGGTGAGGGTGAGAGGGGAGTTGAACTCCGGGCTGGCAGATGGCATCCAGGGGGTGGCAGATTTGTTGGCCTTTGGGCAGGAGCAGCGCCAGAGCCGGCTGGTGGAATCCTTGACCCACACCGCGGCTACAATTCAGGAAAGAATGGGGGCAATCGCTGGCTTCCAGGCAGCAGCCCTGCTCTTGTTGTCGAACGTGGCGATGTGGGCGACCCTGGCGCTGGCGATTCCCATGGTAAGCAGGGGAGATATGGATGGGGTCTACCTGGCAGTGGTTGCCTTGCTCGTGCTGACTGTTTTCGAGGCGGTACAGCCGTTGCCGGTTGCCGCACAGCACCTGGAGGCTAACCTTGAAGCTGCTCAGCGCCTGTTTGAGATCGTGGACGCCGAACCACAAGTAGTTGACCCACCCGAACCACTCATGGCTCCTCAAGGGGCTGACTTGCAGCTACGCGGGTTGAGTTTCTCATACCCGCCTGGTTTGAAAGTAGAGCACCAGAGCGTGGACCGTGCCGGCGAGCGGCAATGGGGATTGGCTCTGGATGATCTATCTCTTTCCTTACCGCCCGGCAAGAAGCTGGCGCTGGTGGGTCCCAGCGGAGCGGGCAAGTCGAGTGTGGTCCGCCTGCTGTTGCGGTTTTGGGAGTACCAGGAAGGAGACATCGAACTGGATGGGAAGGACATCCGCCGGTATGCCGCCCGGGATGTCCGCCGCCAGATGGCAGTGGTGGAGCAGAACGCTTACCTGTTCAATGCCAGCATCCGGGAGAATCTTCTCATTGCCCAACCTGCTGCCAGTGATGAAGACCTGGTTTGGGCCACCAGCCAGGCACAGATTTACGATTTCATCCTGTTGCTGCCGGGCGGTTTTGAGACCCGGGTGGGCGAGCAGGGCTTGCGCTTGAGCGGCGGCGAGCGCCAGCGGATTGCCATTGCCCGCGCTTTGCTGCGCCGGGCGCCATTGCTGGTGCTGGACGAGCCAACAGCTAACCTGGATGCCCTGCTTGAGCAGCAAATCATGAACCGGATTATAGCGCTGGAGGCTGAACAGAGTATATTGCTGATCACGCACCGGCTGGTCGGGTTGGATAAGATGGACGAGATCCTGGTGCTGCGCCAGGGGAGGGTTATCGAGCGTGGGCATCACCAGGACCTGCTGGATGCGGGGGGACTATACCGCCGGATGTGGGAACTACAAAACCAGATCCTTGGGTAGCCTAAAATTGTGCCAGGTTATTTCGAAACGAACTGACCGTCCTTGTAGAGCAACTCGCCGTCCAGGTGAATCTCAGAGTCTTGGCGCAGATCGCAGATCATATCCCAATGCAGGCGGCTGCGGTTTACACTGCCGGTTTCTGGGTAGCCTGCGCCAAGCGCCATGTGAAAGCTACCGCCGATTTTCTCGTCGAGCAGGATGCTGCGGGTGAAGCGGTCGATGCCGTAATTTGTCCCGATGGCAAACTCGCCGATGAATTTCGCCCCGGGATCGGTTTCCAGCATTTCCAACAGGTAATCCTGGTTCTGGCGGGCGCTGGCTTTGACTACCTTGCCGTTTTCAAACACCAGCTCGATGCCTTCCACAACCCGGCCTCCATAAACCGCAGGGAAAGTGTATTGCACCCAGCCGTTGGCAGAATCCTCCACCGGTCCGGTGTAAATCTCACCATCGGGCAGGTTCTGGAGACCGCAGGCATTGACGAAGCGACGGTCTTTGATCGATAGGGTCAGGTCGACATGCGGGCCGCGCAGCCGCACCTGGTCATGACCCTCAATCCGCTCAATGGTTTTAGCCTGTTCCTTCTTGATACCCTTCCAATAAGCCACCGGATCGGGCGTGCCTTCATCGGCATGGCAGGCACGGAAGAAGAAATCCTGATATTCTTCCAGTCCCATTTCCGCTTCCATAGCATAGGCATTGGTCGGGTACTGGGTGCTCATCCAGCGCAGGGATTTATCCGCCCCGCGGCGCATCTGGGTCTCGATCAGGCTAGCAGTCGCTTTTTGGCGGCGAGCAACCCGGGCGGGTGGAACATTGCTCAAAAGCCGGGTGTTGCTCTCAGCCCGGATCTTAAACAACACATCGAATTGCTCGAAAGCCATCTGGTGGAATAACGGCACAAAATCCAGCAGCTCGTCGGATGCGTGGGCGAAGAGGATTTCATCCTGTCCGGGCAGGTCGATCAGCAGGTGGGGGTAAGCCCCGCGGGCTAAGACCAGTTCATACAACGCCTGTAAAACCGGCGTGGCGAGAGGGGTGCTGGTGATCGCCACCCGCTCGCCGGGTTTGACCTCGGCGGAGTGATCGACCAGGATCTGGGCGAATTTCTTTGCGCGAATATCCATTGAGTTTATCTCCTGGGTATATTATGGACGGTGAGGGCGCTAATATCCTGCGCCGATCGATTATATCACGGCTGGCTTCAGTGCCTGGTTTGGAGAATGGTTCGGGTTTGGCTGAGTGGCGGTTTATAATAGGCAGGCAATAAAAAATCACTCGATAACGCGGATATACGATGACAGATTTCCAGGCTATTCAAACCTACCTTCAAGATAATCTGCCGGATTATCTCGATATCCACCGCCAGATGGTGGAGATCAACAGCTTTACCGCCAACCCGCAGGGAGTGAATGCCCTGGGGAGTCTGACTGCCAGCCTGTTTACCGGATTGGGCTTTGAGGCGGAATTTGTCCAGTCGGCTGATGCCCGTTATGGGCGACATCTCTTCTTACGCCGTCCGGGCGAATTACCGCTGGATGGAGGCGTTACGCTTGCCCTGGTTTCGCACCTGGACACAGTTTTCCCTGCGGAAGAGGAGCGCGCCAATGATTTCCGCTGGAGAATGGAGGGTGAGCGCATTTACGGACCGGGGACGGTGGATATCAAGGGCGGCACGGTCATGATCTATATGCTGATGGATGCCCTTCGCCGATTTGTACCGCGGGTATTCGAGGCGACTGACTGGCGGGTCTGTCTTAACGCTACGGAAGAGGTGCTCTCCGACGAGTTCAGCCAGCTCTGCCTGGAACGCCTGCCAGCCAGCACGCGAGCCTGCCTGGTATTCGAGGGGGGGACACCGAACAAAGGTGCATTTTCGGTGGTGGTGGCGCGCAAAGGCAGGGCGACTTTCCGTCTCTCTGCTGAAGGTCGCTCGGCGCACGCCGGGAATTATCACCACCTGGGGGCAAACGCTGTCGTCCAGATGGCGCAGACCATCCAAAAAGTCGCCGGGCTGACCGATTACCAGCAGCAGATCACATTTAACGTGGGCACGGTCTCGGGAGGGGTGGTGGTCAACCGGGTGCCGCACTATGCCGAAGCGGAAGTCGAAATGCGAGCTTTCTCGCCGGAGGTATTCGAGCAAGGGATTGCCAGCATGCTTGCCCTGGATGGCAGCTCTGAGATCTCCAGCCGGGACGGCTACCCCTGCCGGTTGCGAGTCCAGCTGGAAGAACGCACCGCCCCATGGCCACGCAACCCGGGTACCCAATCGCTATTCCAAATATGGGAAAGAGCAGCAAGCGGGCTGGGAATGCAAATCGTGCCAGAAGAGCGCGGCGGTTTGAGTGACGGAAACTTGCTGTGGCAGGCTTTCCCAACCCTGGATGGGCTGGGATCGGATGGCGCCAATGCCCATTGTTCTGAGCGCAGCCCGGACGGAAGGAAAGAGCAGGAGTATGCCCGGGCAGACTCGTTTGTCCCCAAAGCGATGCTTAACCTGGCAGCTATTATGGATTTATTGAGGGCGGCATGAAACAGGTCTTGCAGAATCTGCGCAATGGTGAAACCCAGGTCGCCGATGTTCCTGTCCCGGCGGTTAAGGCAGGCCACGCCCTTGTGAAAACTGCCGCCTCGCTTGTTTCGGCAGGCACCGAGCGCATGCTGGTTGAGTTTGCCGAGAAATCCTTGTTGGGCAAGGCGCGCTCGCGTCCAGACCTGGTGCGCCAGGTGATGGATAAGGCTCGCCGGGAAGGTCTGCTAACCACCCTGGATGCCGCTCTAAACCGTCTGGACCAACCCATGCCGCTGGGATATTCCTCGGCGGGTGCGGTGGTGGCGGTGGGCGACGGATTAACCCAGTTCAAGGTGGGCGACCGGGTGGTGTGTGCAGGCGGAGGCTACGCGGTGCATGCCGAGTATGCCGTTGTACCGGGTAACCTGCTGGCGGCGCTGCCCGACGAGGTGGATTTTGACGCGGGTGCATTCGCAACGCTGGGAGCGATTGCGCTACACGGTTACCGCCTGGCAGGTGCGCAGCTGGGCGAGCGGGTTGCGATCATCGGGTTGGGCTTGCTTGGCTTGCTGGCAGCGGGTATTGCTCGGGCGGCGGGCTGCCATGTGCTGGGAATCGATATCGATCCGGCTCGTGTAAGCCTGGCGCAGGCAACCGGGGCGCGCAGCGTGCTGCGCCTCCAGGCTGAGGAAGCAGCCCAGGTGTTTTCGCACGGGCGGGGCTGCGACGCAGTGCTGGTCTGCGCCGACGCGCCCGATTCCGACCCGGTGGAGCTGGCGGGGGCAATTGCCCGCGATCGCGCCCGGGTGGTCGCAATTGGGGCAGTCGGGCTGACCTTGCCCCGCAAAGTGTATTACGAGAAGGAGTTGTCCTTCATCAACTCGCGCTCTTATGGTCCCGGTCGTTACGATCACAATTACGAAGAGGGCGGACAGGATTATCCAATCGGTTATGTGCGCTGGACGGAAGGGCGCAACCTGGAAGCCTTTGTCGAGCTTTTAAGGGGGAAACGCTTGGACGTCAGCCGGTTGATCAGCCACCGTTTTTCTATTGATGATGCCCCGCAAGCATACGAGCTGATCACGGGCAAGCGCAAAGAGCCTTTCCTGGGTGTTTTACTGACCTACCCGGGTGCTGTGCAGGCTGCGCTTGTGGAGGAGGAAACGCTTGCCGGATACAGCCGGCAGCCTGATACCGGCGAATTATCAAGAGCTTTTACCGGCGCCACCGCTTCGCCACTGGGCAGGGATAAGCTGCGCCTGGGGGTGCTGGGAGCGGGAAATTTCGCCAGCGCGGTGTTGCTGCCTGCCATTCAAAAGAATCCCCGGGTTGAGCTGGTGGGGATTGCCTCGGGGAGCGGATTGAGCGCTCATCATGCCTCCCGGCGCTTCGGCTTCCAGTATGCCACCAGCGACGAAGAGCGTATTCTCCAGGACGATACGATCGATGCGGTGGCAGTGCTGACCCGCCACCATTTGCACGCCCGCCAGGCCCTGGCCGCCCTGCGGGCAGGCAAGCATGTGTTTTGCGAGAAACCCCTGGCTCTGTCGGAAACAGAGCTGGATGAGATCCTGGAATACCTGGTTACAGCAGGCGAGAGCAGTACCACGCCTGCACCGATCCTGAGCGTGGGGTACAACCGCCGCTTTGCGCCGCTGGCACAGCAACTGGCCGAGTTTCTGCGTGACCGGCAGGAGCCGCTGGTTGCCAGCTATCGCGTGAATGCCGGTTATTTGCCATTAAACCACTGGTTGCACGATCCTGCCCAGGGTGGCGGGCGGCTTGTCGGCGAGGGCTGCCATTTCATCGATTTCCTGACTTTCCTGGTGGGCGAGCCGCCGCTGTCGGTGACTGCGTATAGCCTAC
>JBFYSV010000159.1:0-6220 GCA_041301185.1 Anaerolineae bacterium | reverse complement strand
CCGGCTTTCCTATATCGAGATGCCTCAACCACACCAGGCTACCTCCTCCCTCGTGCGCCGTCCCGTCACGCACACCCCTCTCCCATTTTTAGGATTGGACAGGGTGAGTACCAACTCCTCCCTGGTGCGCCGTCCCACCACACACCCCTCTCCCATAAATGGGAGAGGGCAGGGTGAGGGCAAGCACTGCCCTTACCTCATCCATCTCCGCCTGGAGAACACAACCACCCCCGCCAGCGGAATAATCAGCACCGATCCGCATAAGCTGTTGAGCAGCCCGCTATTTCCCCCTTCATCGGTTCCTGCCGGCGTTGAGGTCGCTTCACCCACCATCGCCTGGGTGGTGGTTGGCGCCTGGTTGACCGGCGTCAAGCTAGCCCTGGCGGTCTCCGTCGCCTCCGCTGCCGTGGTAGGCGTATGGGCAGTCGCTTGCGCTGCCACCGTCGTGGTAGGCGTATGGGCAGTCGCTTGTGCTGCCACCGCCACCGCGGTTTGAATGCTCGACCCGAGCTGCTCTGCTGTTGGGGTGAGTGCTGCGGCTGATGGGGATGTATTCTGCGCTGTGGGGGTCGCCGTCAGCAGAGTGAAGTCATACCCCTCGCCGTCTCGGATCACAAACTCATCCCATTCAAAATACTCCAACAGCTCCAGCGCCTTGGGGGATCTCGGGTTGATCTCATACGCCCGTTTCAGCAGCTCCACAGCCTTGAGGGCATAGCCATATTCATCCGGGTTTTCCCAGCGGCTGGTGTTGTGGCGCAAATAGTACAGCTCGGCGAATCCGGCGTGCCACTCGGCATCGTTGGGCTTGAGCTCGATGCACTTTTCATAAGCCTGCTCGCTCAGCTCGAACAGCACCTGCCCGCCATCGTCCGGGCGCATCTCTTTCGGCATGAAAGCGCTCTCCTTATAAGCCTTTGCCAGCCTGCCCCACGCCTCCCCGTCCTGTGGGTCGCCCTCGACATTGGCTTGCTCCCGCACCGCCTTCTGCCACAGGGAGGGCGCTACCATCTCCACCCGCAGGTTATCCTCGCGGGTCGGCTCCAGGTCTTCAAAATGCCAGCGCACCTCATTGCCATCCAGCTCCGCCCCCTGGCTGGTGAACCAGTAGCCTGTATCGCCGGGCAGCAGAACATTTTGGACGTTGGCCTCATACGGCAGCCGGACGACCACATCCGCCTCGCCAATGCTATCCCTCCAGCCTGCCCCGCTGGATAAGATGTAATTAAATGACGTGAATGGGTAGTACCCGGTGCCGTCCAGCAGGTAGCTCACCCGGATAATCACTTCCTCACCCGGCGGAAAAGTTACATCGAACTCCGCCCACGGCACCTGCTCACCGCCGAAATACGGCTCTTCCCCCTGGATGCGCCGGGTGGGCACCGTTTTTCCGTTCACCTTCACCTGCAGGTTTTTGATCTCCGGGTAATTATAGAAACCATCGTTGGCGCTGATCGGGAAACGGGCTGCCATCTGCTCTGTCGCATCACCCAGGTTGCGCATCCTGAACTCCGCCGTCACCTGCGCCTGCCCCAGGCTGTCCGTACCGCCTGCCAGCACATCCAGTAGCACCGACTCGGCCTCCATCCGCACCTGCGTGCCTTCCACACCCGGCTCCGGGTTTGACCCCGGCGGCTGAGCCGGCGGCGCCACATCTGCCAGCCCCACTACCGGCAACGCCAGCAAGAACACACATACCAGGACCAGCGCCCAAATCTTCATCCTATCCACCTCGCTAATTCGCATAAATACCGTAGGGGCGAAGCATTTGCCAGCGAATCTTCTCCCCTCCTCTTACAACCCCCGGCAAATGCTTCGCCCCAACATCAATGCATGCGCGCTTGCCCCTCTCCCGCCCTCAGGTGAAAGGCAGTGAATTAGAACGCCTTCCCCCCAAACCCACCTCATCCCTATGAACTCCCTCTCCCGCGAGCGGGAGAGGGGCAGGGGTGAGGGCGCTATGGCTCCTCGGTTGCCTCTTCCTCCTGCTCCTGCTCCGGCGGCTCAGGCGTCGCCCACACCCCGTAGCTCTCCTCCCACGGGTACAGCTTTCCCGGGCGACCCTGGAAATACAGCTCGATAATCCGTCGCGTAATCGGCGCCGCCCACTCTGAGCCTTCGCCCGCGTTCTCGGCGATCACCGCCACCGCAATATCCGGGCGGTTGGGATCACCCGCATCAGTGAAAGCCGCAAACCAGGCGTGCGGCGCCACCCCGGTCTGAGCGGTGCCGGTCTTACCGTACACCGGGTAACGCAGGCCGCGGAAAACAAGCTCCGCCGTACCTTCCGGGTTGCGGCTGGTCGTCACCCCCAGCATGGCGTCTTGGATGGTCTTCAACGTGTCTGTGGTGACCGGCAGGCTGCCGCTCACCTCCGGCTCGAAGATGAACGACGGCTCGCCGTTGGTGGGGGCAATCCGTTCGATCACCTGCGGCGTGTACAGCGTGCCGCCGTTGCCGACTGCGGCAATAAAGCTGGCTACCTGCAGCGGCGTGACTTGCAGGGTGGATTGCCCGGTCGCCAGGTCCAGGGCGTCCTCGATCGAAACCGGGTCGGGAACATTGCCCGGCAGCTCCTCCACCCCCTGGATACCGGTCGGGCTGCCCAACCCAAAGGCGCGCGCCATATTGGCGATATCATTCGGCCGGCCCGATTCGTACAACACCTGCCCGATATGGTAAAACCACGGGTTGCACGAGCGGATCAGCCCCTGGGGCAGGCTCAGCAGCCCGCTCGGCTGGGTCTCTTCGTCTTCCAGGAAATGCTCGTAAGTCCAATCCTGCTTGCGGACGCCGGGCACATCCGTGAATAAATAGCCGCAGTCGTATGTCGATTCGGGGCTGAAGATGCCGCTCTCCAGGGCGGCTGCCATGCTGATGATCTTAAACACCGATCCCAGCGGGTACTGTCCCTGGGTCGCCCGGTTATACAGCGGTCTGAGCGGGTTGTTCAAGTCGTTCAGCTCGGTGAACGAGTTGATACTCACCGGGTTGAACCCGTTCGGATTGAAGGTCGGCGAGGAAGCCATCGCCAGCACCCGCCCGGTATCCCGCTCCAGCACCACCGCTGCGCCGGGCAGGCCGCTCATCGCGTTCTGCACCCCAATCTGCAAATCCATGTCCAGGGTAGTGGTGATGTTTTGGGAAGGCACAGCTGGGTTTTCAGCCAGGGTCTGGGTCGCCTGGTGGTTTTCATCCCGTACATACAGCGCCCCGCCGCGCTTACCCAGCAAGGCCGCCTCAGCCCACTTCTCCAGGCCGCTCTGCCCGATCAGCTCATCCTTGCGGAATCCCAGGAGGCGGTAGGCATCCACCTGCTCGGCAGCCATCTGGCCCACGTAGCCGATGACGTGCGGCGCTGAGCCAAAATAGGGCGAGCCGAAGTAATAGCGCGAGCCGTACGCGTTCCAGGTCGCCCCGGATAGGCCGTTCAAAGCCCCCTCAAAAGCCATCCCCCGGCTGCCGGGATACTCGCCAAACGCCAGGTACTGGGTGGCGTTGGCGATCGCCGCCTTGATCCGCTCCTCGATGCTACTAGCCGGCTCCCCGCTCAGCCGCGCCAGGGTATTGATCACCGGCTCGGAGAACTCCGGGTCAAAGGCGAACATATCCAGCCCGACCGCGTAGACGTCCGACTGTCCCGCCATCACCTCGCCATTCCGGTCGTAGATGGTGCCCCTATCCGGCGTGTAATCATCGCGGTTCATACTCAGGTAGTTCGCCCCGCTCAGCGGCGACATGACAATCGTATCTTCCCATTTCACCCGCCAATCGCCGTTTTCCTGCACCAGGGTCATCCCGGTCTCGTCGCTAAATTCGGGCACCAGGTTGCTGTGAAAGGTCACCCGGTAGCGGGCATCCGCTTGCGATTCCATCTCCTCTACCGAAAGAATTTCGTAATCGATGGATTCCAGGGCAGCTTCGATTGCCACGCCGCGCATGTGGTTCGTCAGGTCTTCCAGCGTTTGAGTCGCCTGGCTCTCAGCGGAGAGCAGCGCGTACATGGCGGCGTAATCGTCGGCTTTCCAGGCGTTCAGAAAGTCCTCCGCCCGGGAACGGGCATCCGGCCGGGGCGTGGGCGTGATGGTAGCGGTCGCCGCGGGGCCGGGGGATGGCGTAGCTGCCACCTCCAACGTCGGCGTCTGGCTCGGGTTGGGTGTGGTTCCGCTATTACAGGCTGCGAGCAGCACTGCGACAAACAATAACAGTAGTAATCTTTTCATATGAAAGGTCAACAACAATCAAAAGTGTCAGGTTCTGATTATAACCGACCTCAGTTAACCATGTCTTTATTGACTCGCCCATTCTCCTCTTGCACAATAGGGAACAAACCACGATTCCCTCGAGCCAGCCTCCTGGCGGTGGCGCCGTAACACCTCGGCGCTGATCTCGCGGCAGTATGCTAGCCAAATGGTGTGTTGCTTTAGTGATTAGCTGAATTAATAATTATCGTTGAGATTCCTCCAGCCAATCACACGTAGATGCTTATCATTACCGGGTGGACAGCCAATTACAAAATGCACTGCACAACTCTGCACACATTGAACGAGGAGAATCAGAATGAAAAACCGAATATGGAGCTTCACCCTGTTGGTCAGCCTGCTGCTATTGGCTGTCCTCCCCGCCGGCGCCCATCCCGCGCCCGGGGTCACGACCATCCCTGGTCCTCTCACCCGCTCTCATATTAACCCTTCCACCGCTCTCCACCCCTTCCCCGCTCCGTTCATCATCCGCGGCGGGGTGGTCGATGCTCTCTCCCAGCCGCAAGCCGGTCTGCTCGTCCAGGCGCTGCTGCCCTCCGGGCGCCTGGTTGCCCAGGCACTTACCTCAGCCGGTGGTCACTTCGTGCTATCCAACCTGCCCCAGCCTGCACTGGGCCAGCCCTTGCGCTTGCAAGCATTGGCTCAAGACCAGAGCATCCTAGCCCTGTCTCCCGCCAGCCTGGATCATGTCAGCCCGGCTGAGGCCCAGCGCCCCATCCACCACGAGCTGGTGCTAGCCCCAACAGCCCAGACGGCCCGCCGCCCGGCGCTGGTTTCGCCCTCCCCGGCAGGCATCCAGGCCACCGGGCAGATCACCGGGGTGGTCACCGCCGCCGACAGCAGCCTGCCGATCATGTTCACCTATGCAACAGCTTACACACCGGATGGAGGCTATATTAAGTCAGCCCTCACCGACAGTAACGGCCAATATACCCTCACCGACCTGGACCCAGGCGATTATAAAGTCGAATTCTATTACTACGGCGGCAACTACGTCCCCGAATGGTACAATGACCGGCCGGATTTGAACACCGCCGACCTGGTGACTGTGACCGATGGCGGGCTCACTCCCCTTATCAACGCCATCCTGGAAGTCGGCGGAGAGATCACCGGCACCGTCACCGCCGAGGACACCGGGCTGCCGCTGGAGAATATCAGCGTCTATGCCTATACGCTCGATGGAGCTTATGTAACCTCCGGCTACACCGATGCCAGCGGAAAATACAGCATCCAACAGCTGGGACCGGGCAGTTACAACCTCCAGTTCATCCAGTATGGAACCGACGCCTCCTATATCAGCCAGTGGTACAACAACCAGCCCGACCAGGATTCGGCTGATCCGGTTGCCGTCACCCCGCCGGACGTCACCCCGGATATCGATGCCGTCCTGCAGAAAGGCGGCGGCATCACGGGCGCTGTCACCGCTGAAGTAGGTGGAGTGCCCCTGCAAAATGTCAATGTCAACCTCCTCAACCTTGCTGGAGATTACGTGACCTCAACCAGCGTGGATGCCAATGGTCTATATACGTTCACCATGCTTGCGAGTGGTGTCTATTACCTCCAGTTCAATCCCTACGGCGATTCCGAGCAGTATCTCGGCGAGTATTATGATGACCAGCCCGACCTGCTCAGCGCCGACCCGGTGACCGTCACCGCCCCGGCTATGGTCACCGGCATCGATGCCAGCCTGGCGCTGGGCGCGGTCATCACCGGTCAGGTCACCGGCAACGACAACCCCCAGGGCTTGCCGGATGTCAGCGTCAACGTTTATGACTGCTACGGCTTCTATGCTGGCTCTGCCATGACGGATGCCGCTGGATACTATACGACCACAGGCTTGATCCCCGGCGGCTACCGCGTCGCTTTCTACCCCAGCTCTTGGGGAGATTCACGGGGTTACCTGCGAGAATACTACAACGACAAGTCCAACCTGGACGATGCCAATCTGGTCACCGTCG
>JBFYSV010000158.1:0-6605 GCA_041301185.1 Anaerolineae bacterium | reverse complement strand
CCACGACTGACGGCACCAGGCGCTCTCCCTCTGCGGAGGGGATCACGACCGCCTCGCCGCCTTCCATGACAGCCACCACCGAGTTGGTTGTCCCCAGATCGATGCCTATGATTTTTCCCATTCTAATATCCTCCAAATAATTTCAAGTCACTGTCAGGGTGGTTTGCGTTTTCGCTACAACCACCTCTATTTTAAATGAGCTAGCGCGCTACCCGCACCGTAGCCGGGCGCAGCACTCTATCGCCGATCCAATAGCCGTTCTTGACCACCGCGATGATCTGACCGCTCTCATACTGGTCGTTGTCTTCCTGGGAGATACCTTCGTGCAGGTTTGGATCAAATAACGTGCCCTCAGCTTGTATGCGGGTAACGCCCTCAGCTTCCAGGATCGAGTTGAACTTGCGATACACCAGATCGATCCCTACTGCCCAGGCAGCGCCCTCGCCATCCGTGGGCCGGTTTTGCAGCGCCCGGTCAAGATCATCGAGCACATCCAGCAAGCGTTTGAAGATACTCGCCGCAGCATTCTGGTACACCTGGGACTGCTCGCGCTCGGTGCGTTTTTTATAATTGGCAAATTCCGCCCGTGCTCGCTGCCATCCATCCAGGTACTCTTCTGCCTTAGCCTGCCAATCTTGCAACTCTTGTGCCAGGCGATAGATCTCTTCGTCGGAGATCGTCTCTACCGGCTCTGGTGTATTTTGAGCTTCGTTTTCAGTGTGTGTTTTTTTAGATTTTTTATGTTCTACCATGCGTCTCTCGCCTTTTTCTCTAAGCCTGTTGCGGGATTCACTCGGTGTGCAAATCCACAACCAGATCGCTGAGTAAGCCGGCTACGAAGCGGACGGTCGAGATTGTCCGCCCATAAGCCATGCGAATGGGGCCCAGCACACCCAGGGTACCCGTCGCCAGTCCTGGGGCGCCGTAACGGGCCAGGACCATCGAGCAGTCCCTCAATTCTTCCCAATTATCTTCCCCGCCAATCAAAACCTGCACGCCACCCACGTTAGTGGTCAGCACCGTGCGGGTGAGCAGATCTTCCAAGAAGGAACGTTCCTCCAGGATACGCAATGCTTTGCGCGCTACTTCGACTTCGGCGAATTCCGGCTCAGCCAGCACGTGAGATAGACCATCCCGGTACACCTCACCGCCCAGGATATTGCCCGAACGGTGCATATCATCCACGATCAGGCGGAGCACATCCTGCTCCAGGGCGTCCATCTGCCCGGGCAGGGAGGCGATCCGCTCGGCATCCAATCCCTGGCACTGGTCGTTGATCATGGTTGCCACAGCGCTCAGGCGGTCCTGGGAGACCGGCTCAGCCAGGGCAAGCATCTGCTGGCGCACATCCCCGCCAGAAAGCACCAGCACCATCAGCACCTGTCGCCCGTAAGTGCCGATCAATTCCAGGTGCTTGAAGCGAGCCTGCTCAACGTGCGGGGCGGTCACCAGGGAGGCTGCCTGGGATTGGTGCGCCAGAACCGAAGCCGCCAGACGCATCAGGCTGTCCACATCTTGACCTGCCTGAAGGAATTGATGGGCGATGGTGTGTTTGGTAGTGGAGGGTAGGTCAGTTTGCCCCATCAGCTGGCGCACAAAATAGCGGTAGCCCTCTTCGGAGGGCACCCGCCCGGCAGAGGTGTGCGGCTGGCGCAGGTAGCCTTTCTCTGTCAGGGCGACCATCTCATTGCGCACCGTGGCAGAGCTCATGTCCAGGGTGAATTTACTCACCAGGTGACCTGAGCCAACCGGTTGGGCGGTCTCGATATAATCGCGAATTACCAACGCCAGGATCAGTCTCTGCCGTTCAGTCAATCCATTCATACATACCTCGTCCGATTTAGCACTCTCGATGCGAGAGTGCTAAATACACGCATACCATCATACCACGCCGGTCAGGCTGCGTCAAGAAATCACCCCTGCGCTGATCAATTTCTGATATAGGGTTAACGAAACTACCTCTCCCCCTGTTCACCGGACAAGCTATACCTGCGCAGCTGGCGCAAGGCACCGGCAAGGTCTTTGGCGTACGGCGCCTGGATGGATTGCTTTTCGCCGCTCTCCGGATGGGTGAAATCCAGCTGGAGGGCGTGCAGACCCAGGCGCTGGATCACGCCACTCTCCCCGGAACGGTCTTTGTGAATCCCGGGCTTGAGCTCCGAGAGGAAAACCCCCCGGCTGTCTCCATACAGGCTGTCGGCGACGATGGGATAGCCCAACGCCGCCAGGTGCACCCGGATCTGGTGGGTGCGCCCGGTCAGCGGGTGCGCCTCTACCAGGCTATAACCACCGAAACGCTCAAGCACTCGCAGGCGAGTTTGGGCAGATTTGCCGCCTTGCCAATCTACAATCGTGCGGTGGCGCCGGTCGCCATCGGGGAGCAGCGGCTGGTCGGCGAGTGCTTCCTGCCACTGGGGTACCCCGACCACCAGCGCATGGTAGATTTTGTGGACCTGGTGGCTTTCGAACTGGATATTGAGCTGGCGGTGGGCGTCCGCCGAACGCGCCAGCAGCAAAATGCCGCTGGTCTCCTTGTCCAGGCGGTGGACAATCCACAGGCGTCCGTATAACGGCTCCAGGGCGCTTTTCACGTGTAGAGCCTGGCGGTCGTAGCCGTCTGGCAAGGTTGGCAGGCCGGCTGGCTTGTTGATCGCCAGCAGCCACTCGTCGCTCCACACCATCCAACCGGCGGGTTTCAAGGCTGGCATGGCACACCAATCAGGCTGCGGGCACCAGCTCTGGGGCAGGCGGCGTTTTTCTCTCCTTCACCCGCAGCATGAGCATGCCCGCCAGGAACATGAACAGCGCCGAGAAGGCAAACATGATCCGGTAGCCGCCCCCGGTCACATCGATCAGCACCCCCACCAGCTGCGGTCCGGCGATCGCCGCCAGGCTGGCAGCCAGGTAATACAGCCCGGTGAACGCCCCAATGCGCCCGTCGCCGCCCACGTCATAGACCATCGGCAGCGAGTTGACATTGATCAGTGCCCAGAAAAAACCGGCCAGCACCAGGAAGGCGATCAGCATGAGCTGGTTGCTGACCACCAGCCCGTAAAGGAACAGCACCAATAGCCCGCCAATTCCGATCAGAATGATGCGACGCTTGCCGAAGCGGGTCGCCAGCAGCCCGGAAGGCACGGCAAAGATGACGAACATCAGCGCCAGCCCAGAGGTCAGGATTGCCATTCGCCCCTCGTCGATCCCCAATGTGAACTTACCAAACGACGAGATCCACGTCTCCAGGGCGTTGAAACCCATGAACCAGCACAGGATCGCCAGCAAGATCAGCAGCCCGGAGCGATCGGAGGCCCGCAAGACTTCCTGCAAGTTCGCCATGAATCCCGCAGATTGGGCTTCTTGATCCGCCTCTGCCTGCACCCGCGGTTCGCGCACAAACAGCAGCACCACCGTGATCGCTACCAGCAACACCACGCTGCCGAAGATGAAGGGGGTGATCCGCCCCAGGCTGTACAGCGCCCCGCCGATTAGAAACGCAGCGATCGCCCCCAGCCCGCCCATCAGGTTGATCACCCCGTTGGCAGTGCTGCGCTGGTGAGAGGGGAACAGGTCGCCCAGCAAGGCGATAGTCGGTGCGCGGAATAACGCCATGCTCAGGTTGGTGAGCAGGATGGCAAACATGATCCCCACCGGCGAGCGCATCGCCGGCACCAGGATGAAGAAGATCGCCGCCAGCGGCGCGCCAACCAGCATCCACGGCTTGCGCCGCCCGATGCGCGTCCAGGTATGGTCCGAACGCTCGCCAACAATCGGCTGGACGAACAGGTTCAGGTAGTTATCCCAGGTCATGATGAAGCCGATCAGGGTCGCCGATAGACCAAAATCGTCTTTCAGGAAAACCGGCACGAAGTTATTGAAGATCGGCCAGATCAGGCTGATGCCGAAGAAACCGAACCCGAGCACGAAGGTCTTGCCGTAGGGGAAACGTGTTTTCATCGCCTTGCTCCTTTTCTCACCGCCGTGTTGTCAGAAAAACCATTTCACCACGAAGACACCAAGCCACTAAGGTAAAACAAGTTGTATTTAAAAAACCACGGTGTTTTTACAAGAATTTCTCTGTGCGCTCTATGCTCTCCGTGGTTAATCTTTTCCACGATCCTGTTCTTCCAGGTTATCCAGGAACTTGCGATCCGCTTTGCTGAGCTCAGCCTTTTCCAGCAGATCGGGGCGGCGCTGCCGGGTGCGCAGCAACGATTGCTCCCTGCGCCAGCGAGCGATGCGAGCGTGATCGCCGGAGACCAGCACCTCTGGCACGCGCCAGCCGCGGAACTCCGCCGGGCGGGTGTAATGCGGGTACTCCAACAAGCCGGAGGCGTGCGAGTCGTCCCATGCTCCGTCGGGGTCGCCCAGGGCACCAGGGATCAGCCGCGCTACGGCGTCGATCAGCACCAGCGCCGGCAGCTCCCCACCGGTCAGCACATAGTCGCCGATGGAGATCTCGTCCGTCACCAGGTGCTGGCGGACGCGCTCGTCGATGCCCTCGTAGCGCCCGGAGAGCAACGCCAGGCGCGGCAGGAGGGCCAGCTCCTGGGCCACCTTCTGGGTGAGCAGTCTGCCTTGGGGATCAAGCAAGATCAGCGGGCACGCCGGCGGCGCGCCCAGCACCGCCTCCACCGCGGTGAAGACCGGCTCGGGCTTCATTACCATCCCGCCCCCGCCGCCGTACGGCTCGTCGTCGGTCACATGGTGCTTATCGTAGGTCCAATCGCGGATATTGTGCAGGTGCACATCCAGCAAGCCGTGCTGGCGGGCGCGCTGCAGGATGCTGGCTTGCAGGTAAGGCTCGAACACTTCGGGGAAGAGGGTGAAGACGTCGAAGCGTAGCACAGGTTCATTCTAGCCGTTATAAGGATGTTTGGCAAGGCTGGCAGGTTACCTACCCATCTATGAACTTACCCCAACCAAATCCGCAATGACATTCATCGCCTCCCGGACACCATTCTCGTTTTGAATCTTGACCCCCAGCTCTCTGGCGTTGCATTTGATTTCATCGGTTAGAGCAGCCTCGATTGCCACGAGTAGCTTATCCACGGTGATCTTTTTCCGGGGAAGCGGCTTTGCGCCTACCCCAAGCTCATAGACGCGCCTCCCCCAGGTGAACTGGTCAGCGGTATGCGGGATGATTGCACTGGGCACGCCTGCCCGCAGGGCGGCTGCCGTCGTCCCGGCGCCGCCGTGATGGACAATCGCGGCCATCTGCGGGAACAACCATGAGTGAGGTGCGCTCTCGAGAATAAAGATGTCTTCTGGGAGATGGTCGATTGCCGATAAGCCATCCCAGCCGGTTGCCAGGACGCCGCGCTGCCCGCTGCGCTGGAGCGCCTCCACCACCAGGCGGGTGGTCTGGGCTGCGGAGGCTGCCTCCCCAATGCTGCCAAATCCCACGTAGACGGGAGGCTTGCCACCATCAAGAAAATCCTGCAGCTCTCTGGGCGGGGTCCAACCTGCCTGGTCATCGAGGAACCAATAACCGGTGTTATGGATGTGCTCCGGCCAATCCGCAGGCCTGGGGAAAACATAATCGCTGCACGAGATTATCGTGGGAGCGCAGGGGGTGGTCTGACGAGGATACGGGCAGGCGTAATCCTCAGGCAAGCAGCCGAATTTCCGCTTCCAGAATTGGCTCACCGCTGATTTGGAAGCGGACCACATGATCTGTTCAAATGCCTTATGCGTTGCCAGGTTGAATTGTCTCCCCAGGCGGGGAGCGTTGTAGAAAATCAATGCCGGGTACTCCCGGGTAGGCGCCATTGGGAAGGGGGTCGCCAGGATACTGCGGACCTTGAAGTGCTGGGCAGCAAAATAGCCGATGGCAGCACCTGGATGGTAGACGATCAACTCTGCGCCGTAACAGGCATTGAAGAGATCCTCCTGGACATCCACTACCAGCGATTTCATTTTATTGAAGCTCAACAGGAACCTGAGTGGGTTATCCGCCTGCTTTGCCCCGCGCACTTCTTGGCTGGCAATCACCCTGGATACGTCCCCCTTAATCGGGAAGAACTCCAGACCATAGCCTGTCACGAAATCGGCGTAGTTTTCAAAGGTGGCAACCTGTACCCCATAGCCAGCTTTTTTCAGCTCCACGCCCAGGGCAAGATAAGGCTGGATATCGCCGCGGGTACCGGTTGTTAGCAGGGTAATCAAAACGAAACTCCTCTTCGTTGATTAATAATTGTGATAGAGGCCCCAGATGATTAACTCTGTCCGAACAGCCTGACCAGCTTGGCGATCGTCGCCTCAAATTGCCTGGCTTCATCTTCACTGAGCGATGAGCGGATAAACTCTCCATACTCATGCAATGCCTGGTATTTCGCCTGGACCAACTGCCTGCCGACTTCGGTCAGGCTGACATGGTAGACACGCCTGTCCTGGCTCGAACGGGTCTTGGTGACATACCCCATGTGCAAGAGCTTGTTGACGCCGGTAGTCACCGAGGCCTTGGTGATCTTGAGCCGGTCAGCGATTTCAGTGATGGAAGGCTCTCCGAGCTGATCAATGGCGTCAATGTACTGCAGTTGGTGGATGGTCAGCCGGGCGAATCCCAACCGATCGCCAACGTCCTGGTTTATTTTTTTGAGTGATAA
>JBFYSV010000157.1:0-6880 GCA_041301185.1 Anaerolineae bacterium | reverse complement strand
GCCAGAATATTGGCTTCATTTTCCAGTTTTTCAACCTGATTCCCACCTTAAGCGTCCTGGAGAACGTTACACTACCGCTTGAGCTCAATGGAGCCAGACGAGAGGATGCCCGCCGTCGCGCCGAAAGCCTGCTGGGTGCGGTCGGCTTGCTCGATCGGGGAAAAACATTCCCAGATCGCCTTTCGGGGGGTGAGCAGCAACGGGTGGCAATCGCTCGCGCCCTGGTTCATGATCCCATGCTTGTGCTGGCAGATGAACCCACAGGGAATCTAGACGAAGAGACCGGAAAACAAGTTCTGGAGTTGCTTGACCAGTTAACTCGCAGGTCAGGCAAAAATATGATCATGGTCACCCACAGCCAGGATGCCGCCCGCATTGCTGATCGGATCTTGTGCCTGCGAGAAGGAAAATTGACCCAGCAGTGCGATCCATAACCCGGGCGAATATCAGGAAATATAACCTGGTGTAACAACCCACCCAAGGAGAGCAATGCAGAGAAAGGCAGTGAGGAGAAATGATCACAATCGAAAAAATCGATCCCAGTTCGAAGGCACAGGTCCGGCGCTTTGTTCAATTTCCTTTTCGCCTATACGAAAATCATCCGCAATGGGTTCCTCCACTCCTGATAGATGCTGAGCTTCAACTTAACCGCAACAAACACCCCTATTACGAGCACTCAGATGCTGAGTTCTTTCTCGCCGTCCGGGATGGTCATGATGCGGGCAGAATTGCAGCCCTGGAAAACCGGCGCTATAACGAATATCACGGCACTCGCACCGCCCAATTCTACCTGTTCGATTGTGAAGATAACCCGGAAACGGCAGGTGCGCTATTCAATCATCTCTTTAAATGGGCAAAAGAGCGGAACCTTGATAAAGTGCTCGGTCCAAAAGGTTTTGGTCCCCTGGATGGCTATGGTGTGCTGGTTGAAGGCTTTGAGCACCGTCAGATGATGACCATGATGAACTACAACCACCCTTACTATCCAAAACTATTGGAGATGCAAGGGTTCGAGAAAGAAGTGGATTTTGTTTCGTGCTACCTGAGTGCCAACGATTTTCACCTACCAGAACGAGTTCACCACATTGCCGAGCGAGTTCTGGCGCGCGGCAGCTTGAAAGTATTGCGATTCAAAAACAAAAAAGAGCTAAAGAGCTGGGCGCAACGGATAGGCAAGGCGTATAACCAGGCGTTTGTGAACAATTGGGAATATTATCCGCTAACCGAGAATGAAGTTAGGTTCGTGCTGGATAATATGCTCACTGTTGCCGACCCGCGCTTGATTAAGATCATCCTTCACGACGAGGAGGTTGTCGGTTTCCTTTTCGGCTGGCCTGACTTATCAGCAGCGCTGCAACGCGCCAAAGGCCGCTTGCTGCCGTTTGGCCTTCCGGATATTTTACTGGAGATGCGGCGCACAAAGTGGATTGCCCTTAACGGCGCGGGGATTCTTCCCGAATTCCACGGTCGTGGCGGGAATGCGTTGCTGTACTCCGAGATGGAAAAGACAATCCAGGAATACAATTTCGAACACGCTGACCTGACCCAGGTAGCCGAAACTGCGGTGCAGATGCGCAACGACCTGGAAAATCTGGGCGGAAAATCATATAAAAATCACCGGGTGTATCGAAAGCATCTTTAAACCACTGGGTATGAAACAAAAACCGCATTTCGCAACCAGACCCATCTTGACCATTGGGTGGCGTTACCTGCTTCGCCATCCCTGGCAGTCTGCGCTGATGATCCTGGGGATCACCCTCGGGGTTGCAGTGGTTGTTGCAATCGACCTGGCAAACGCCAGCGCCAGCAAGGCGTTTGACCTCAGCACAGAAGCGGTAGCCGGGCGAGCCACCCACCAAATTGTTGGGGGACCAAACGGACTGGATGAACGGCTATACGCAGATTTGGTGCGGATTGGACTGAATGCCAACCTGGCACCGGTCATCAGCGAGTATGTCTACGTCCCAGATTTAGGCAGTAACTTGTTCCAGCTGCTTGGTCTCGATCCATTTGGAGATGCTCCATTTCGAAACTACCTGGGAGATAGCCGCAGCGGGCAAAACCGGCAGCCAATCGGCAATCTGGTAGATTTCCTAACCACGCCTGGGGCAATCTTGATCTCGAGCGGAGTCGCTGAACGCAACGGTCTTCAGGATTGCTTACTAGAATCGGATGCTTGCACCATGTCAATGGAGGTGAGCGGCGAAGCGAAACCGGTGTCCGTCGTCGGTTTCCTTCAGCCAACCGATGATTTGAGCCGCAGGGCGCTCGATAGCCTGATTTTGGCGGATATTGCCACAGCACAGGAACTTACCGGTCGATCTGGAACGATCGACCGGATCGATGTGCTCATTCCGCAGGATGGAAGAGAAGAAACCGAAGCACAGATCAAAGCCCTGCTACCCACTTCCGTCAGATTGATTCCTGTTGAAGCGCGCAGTGGCACGATCACCGAAATGACAACAGCTTTTCGGGTGAACTTGACCGCCCTCAGCCTGCTGGCACTGGTCGTGGGATTATTCTTGATCTACAACACAATGACTTTCTCTGTGGTGCAGCGCCGGTCCTTGTTCGGTACGCTACGCTGCCTGGGCGTAACCCGCCGCGAAGTCTTTATCCTGGTCATCAGCGAGGCACTGGCTGCCGGAATGATAGGTGCTGTTCTCGGGATCATTCTCGGAACAATCCTCGGTCAGGGTGCCGTTCGCCTGGTTACCCAAACCATTAACGATCTGTTTTTTGTCGTCACTGTGCGGGGGATCCAAATCCCAATAACCAGCCTGATCAAAGGAGGTCTGTTAGGGATACTGGCAACCATCCTATCTGCAATACCACCCGCATGGGAAGCCGCTTCGGTACAGCCGCGGGTTGCACTCTCTAGATCTGGGCTGGAGCGTAAAGCACAGCGTGCAGTGTACCTGGCTGCTGGAGGTGGAGGATTGCTATTGATCACCGGGATTGGCGCACTCCTGCTACCCTCGCAAAACCTTGCATTAAGTTTTATCGCTACATTCGCCGTCATCATCGGCTTTGCTATGGAAGCCCCGCTAGTTACGATCCTTCTGATGAAGGCTTCCACTCCCTCCTTGGGAAAAGTATTGGGAAGCCTGGGCCGGATGGCGCCACGCGATGTGGTCAACTCACTCAGCCGGACATCGGTTGCAGTAGCTGCACTGATGGTTGCTGTATCCGTAACCATCGGAGTCAGCTTGATGGTGAGCAGTTTTCGATATACAGTCGTAGCCTGGCTGGAGCAAACACTCCAGGGTGATATCTACATCTCAGCGCCCAGCCTGACATCTACCCAGACCTCAGCCCCTCTCGATCCACGGGTCATTGAACACCTCGAGAATTGGTCTGGCACCGACCAGTTCTTCACACTCAGATCGGTGAACGTGGATTCGCCCCAAGGAATAACCCACATTGCAGCCGCCAGCAATACTGTGATGAGCAGCGAGCGAGATTTCCTGGCTACGAGCGTTCCCATAGCAAATATCCCGGCTCAGCTCGATTCGGGCTCGGTGATTATCTCTGAACCGTATGCAAACCGGATGGGCATATCCAATCCTGGTGGCACAATATACCTGTACACCGACTCAGGTGTCCAAGAATTTCCGGTTATTGGCATCTATTACGATTATTCATCCACCCAGGGCACAGTGCTCATATCCTTGGATACATATCGAAATTTCTGGCAGGATGAAACGGTTACTGCTGCTGCAATTAAGCTGACTCCGGATAAGGAGATTGACGCTGCAGTCCAGGAGCTAAGAGAGTCCTTGGCTGGCGAACAGCGGCTGATCATTCGCGCCAATCAAGCCCTGAGAAATGAGGTGCTGGAGGTATTCGACCGTACCTTTGCGATTACCAGCGCTTTGCAATTGCTGGCAACCATCGTGGCATTCATTGGCGTTTTGAGCGCGCTGCTCTCGGTAGAGCTGGAGCGCCAGCGCGAGCTGGGCATCTTGCGGGCAGTTGGGCTAACCCGCCGGCAGCTGTGGGGATTAATCATGCTTGAGACAGGGTTGATGGGCACGGTTTCCGGGGTATTGGCGATGCCAACCGGATATGTACTAGCATTAATCCTGGTATATATTATCAACCGCCGGTCTTTTGGCTGGACACTCCAAATGCAGGTCGTTGGAGACCCGTTTATCCTGGCTGTGGTGATCGCAGTCGGGGCGGCATTAATTGCCGGGATTATCCCTGCACTTCGCATGAGCCGCATGATGGCGGCTGACGCTATACGCTTTGAATAAAGAAATGGATCGATTCTTGTCTATGATTCAGGTGCATTTGTGAACAAAACCTTAGCTTACCGGATCTTGTTAGCCATCATAATATTGGGCTTGGTTGCTGCGGTTATCAGCTGGGTTGGTAAACCGGAGGAAACCAGCCTGCAATCCAGCCTGGTGCTGGCAGGCCAGGGTGATGGTTCTTCCCGCGATGTCCAGGGATATACCCGTGCTGGCGGACCAATCCCTTTTGTATTTCCAGATGATTTTGGCCCCCACCCAGACTACCAAACGGAGTGGTGGTACTACACAGGTAATCTCACCACGCCCGAAGGACGCCATTTTGGGTACCAGCTTACATTCTTTCGAAGAGCGCTCCTGCCCCCAACCGAGCAATTATCCCGTGCATCTGACTGGGCCACCGGGCAAGCCTATATGGCTCACTTTGCCATTAGCGATAGCCAGTCGAACCAGCATTATGCATTCGAAAGACTGGCGCGTGGGTCAGCGGGTATCGCCGGAGCACAATCTGACCCCTACCGGGTGTGGCTGGAGGATTGGGAGGTCAATTTGATTGGCGCCAGTGTGTACCATCTGAAAGCCAAGCAGGATGGCATCACGATTGATTTGACACTTACCGATGTCAAAGATCCTATCCCCCATGGTGACCAGGGCTACAGCCAGAAAGGTCCTGAGCCTGGCAACGCTTCTTACTATTACAGCCAATCCCGGCTGGTCTCCGATGGGAGTGTTTCAGTAGGAGCACAAACGTATCCAGTCAGCGGGTTGAGCTGGAAGGACCACGAGTACAGCACCAGCGCTCTTTCAGCAGACCAAATTGGCTGGGATTGGTTCTCAATTCAGTTGGATAACAATACTGAGATCATGGTATTTCAAATTCGGCGTGAGGACAGGAGCATAGATCCATACTCAAGCGGAAGCATAATCGGTGCAGATGGCGGTGTAGTACATCTTGAAGCAAGTGATTTTGAGATCATAGTTCTCGATACCTGGAAGAGCCCGAATAATCAGGCAATCTACCCGGCTGGTTGGAGAATCAATATACCAACTCGAGCGATCCAGCTGGTAATCGATCCTCATATGGCAAACCAGGAGATGAATTTATCTTATGCGTATTGGGAAGGCGCCGTAGATGTAACTGGTGTTGTTTCGGGGCAAGATGTGAACGGGAACGGATACGTGGAGATGACCGGGTATTCAGGCTCAATGTCAGGAGAGTTCTAAACAATGAGATGGATTAAACGAATATTTGTATACATGCTCCTTGCGATTATCGTTGGAGCAATAGCCTTCTTTGTGTGGGCAGAAACACCCCTGGGACCCATGCCGGAAGCCTTAGCAGCGCTCGAATCGGATGCTAGTGTAGTGGTTAGCATTGCGGAGTGGATCACTTTCGAACCAGCCAATATGAAACCGACCACTGGCTTCATCTTCTATCCAGGTGGGCGGGTTGATCCGCGCTCCTATGCTCCAGCTGCTCGCGAGATCGCCCGGCAAGGTTACCTGGCAGTGATTGTCGACATGCCGCTCAACCTGGCAGTCTTTGATCCCGATCGCGCCAGCCAGGTGATCGCCAGCCACCCTGAGGTTAATAATTGGGCAATTGGTGGTCATTCGCTTGGAGGATCGATGGCAGCGAATTTTGCGGCTAATCCAATGAATGGCGTGGAAGGGCTGGTGCTATGGGCTTCTTATCCCCCCAATAATACCGACCTGAGCAAGCTCCAGGTGAGTGTGGCTTCAATTTTCGGGTCACAAGATGGATTATTGAGCGCAGAAGAGATTGAGACATCTGCATCCTTACTGCCAACCAATACCATATGGAATAATATCAACGGTGGAAATCATGCCCAATTCGGCTGGTATGGAGACCAACGCGGCGACAATCCGGCAACTATAAGCCGTGAGGAGCAGCAAATCCAGGTAATCCAAGGAACAATCGGCGTGCTCGAACGGATCCACGAGTGATCTGTCAGCTCTACTAACTGAGATAAACCTGTGATAATCCGTCAGGCTAAAAGGAGATCAGCTATGTAAGCTCGACTGGTTTCGCAATACTTCGTAGGCCTGAACTTCGTTGATACGCCCTTTGACGGTGATTGAGCCAACCCGGCGGGTATCGTAAAGTCCAACGATAGCCGCCTGCGTTGCAGGACCCACCAGCAGGCGGTTAGGTCGAGCGATGGACTGCAACCCAGCCGCCACGTTCACCGTATCACCTAAAACGGTAAGCTCAACTCTTTCCCGGGTACCAACATAGCCCGCGACAACATCACCGGTGTTAATGCCAACCCCAATTTTTATCAGGTCAGACATCTCTTTATCCTGCGTTTCCAGGCTACTTAGCATGGCCAGACCTGCCCGCGTGGCGCTTTCTTCATGTTGAGTTGCTGTTCCCGTCATCCCGAATACCGCCATGATACCATCGCCCAGGTACTTATCAATTAACCCACCATGCTTAAAAACAATATCGGTCATTTGCTCATAATAACGAGATAGGATATCACCAAACTTTTTGGGACCCAGGCGCTCAGCCAGCCCGGTCGAATCGGCAATATCCGCGAACAGCACGCTCACCCTGCGCTCCGCCAGACCCGGCAATGTCCCAGCCACCAGGTAACTCT
>JBFYSV010000155.1:0-4623 GCA_041301185.1 Anaerolineae bacterium | reverse complement strand
TGTGTGAGATTGCCGTCCATCTGGCTGAGCCCGTACGATAGGCGATAAAGCCATATGCCAGGTCCAAGAACAGGGTGGAAACAAGAAAACCAACCGGATTTTCAGCTGGATATATAGTCTGGGGAGCAATATGCCACATGGCAAAGCCAATTGACGGGCAGACAAGCCCATCCAGGGATCGCCAGAATAGGCGCACACATTCAGGTTAAATCTGCCTTGAGCGTCGCGGGTGTGGGTTAATCGCCTGGATGGGCGATTTGATTAGCCAATTCGAAAAACCCGACGGGTACGGCAGGCTCTTGACCCAGGCCATTTTATCCAAGTTACTTTCGCCAGCGTTGATTAGCTCTTTGCCTGCTCTGCCAGATGCGCCTGGTAAGCTTTCCAGCCCGGGCACCAGCCGGTATGCCAGCGCCATAATCGCGACCACAAGGATTTTGGGTTGGTTTCCGCCTTCTTACGCATGGGGCAGGTTTCGCATGGGAAGGTTTTTTCAGTGGAAGATGCGTTGTTAGTACTCATGATAGTCTCCTTACTTGTATCTATTATACGGCCCCTATAAAGTCCTCAGGATCGCCAGTGCTTTTTGCTTGCAAAATTCTTCCAACTCAGCACGATTGAAGCGCCAGGGTAGACCATCGAACAAGTGCATGATCAAGCGGATCATCAGCGGGTGACGGCGCAGGCGCAGCTCGATGAAATCGGCAATCCGCGCCGGATCGGTGACAGGCTCGACAAGTGCCTCAAACTCTCGGTCCCGGATCTGCACGTGAACCTGTGGATTGGCAAGGATGTTCTTGAACCAATCTGCTTCCTGCCCGCGCGCCGAGGCAATGTAGTAGTCGCCGTCAAATTCCTCGAATTGGAGGGGAGTCACCCTTGGCAGCCCGGATTTGCGCCCGGTGGTGGTCAGCAGTAGCACGATCCGCCGGGGACCAAAGCCACGCTTGTAGTTCGCCACCATAAGGGCGTTGAGATGTTTCATGCGGTGATAGATGGTTTCTGGAGACATACATACTACAGGCAGTTCCAATATACGAACCTACATCTTAATAGTCTATACTTTTGTGATCTTTTTTGCAATACAAGCGATGTTAACATTTGGTAAATCCACACCCTGTTTGGGCCAGACCCCGGTTAGCAATTATCGGAGTGATGAATGAGAGCGAAATGGATGGAGCAATTCCGCTATTTCGGGTATAATCTTCGCCAGCAAATATCCGGAACCGGCCCCGTAGCTCAATTGGCAGAGCAGGCGACTCTTAATCGTCTGGTTGGGCGTTCGATCCGCCCCGGGGTCACAGCATGTATCAATACAGAAGCCCAAATATATCGCCCGGGTGACTCGCTGATCCAGTCACCCGGGCGATATATTGCCCTCAATTGAAGTCAATTGAATTGGCTTTGCTAAACCGATATTAACGGCGATTAATGATCAACGCTCCAAGCACCCCTGGCACCCACCCCGCCAGGGTCAGGATGGTGACGAGCAGGATAGAACCACAACCCTTATCGATCACCGCCAGCGGAGGAAAAAGCACACACACCAGAACACGCATGCAAGACATGGAACATCCTCTCTTAGAACAGTTATTGGTTCGAGTTAACCTTTCTCAAGAAGATATACGCACATCCCAATTTTTTGTCGCGGCACCAGCCGGTCTGCCTGCCCGATTAATATTCCGGCAAAGAGCTGCCAGCAGAAATCTAAATTGCTAGCGGGTAATCCTGTTGAAAAGCGCCTCTGCAAAGTTTTGCATGGCAGTGATGTCCTGGTTTTGGGCGTCACCGCTACCGAGGCCGCTGAAAGTCAGATAGGATGTCAGCGGACCGCCTGCATCGGCGGTGAACAGCTCGGCATCGAAGGTTGCCAATCGCGCCACCCAGGCTAAAAGCTGGTCTAGCTCGCTGCTTGTCAGGCTGCTGCTGCCCAAATCCTGCCCGGCACCTTTACAGGAGCGGGCATTGGCGACACCGTCCGATACTCCCGTCAGGTTGATGCGCAACTGTTCACACACGTTTTGGGCGCCCCCCTGCTGGCTCCACACCATCACCTGGCTGGATTGGGGGGCAACCGTCTCGATGCGGGGTACAAACCAGAAGGCATTCGCTGTGCCGGGAGTGCCATTGTTACGTACCCCCAGCGAGAACTGAACTGTTTGGCCTGCCAGGGCCGAGAGATCGATATCAATCGTCGTGGAACGCCCATCATAAACTTCTCGCCAGGTACCCAGGTTAAAGCTTGTGCCGTCAGACCGGCGGTAATCCAGGCTGAAGGTCACATCGCAGCCCGGGCTGTTCCACAGGCATCCCACTCCACCGCGCAAGCGATCCCCCGAGCGCACCGGGTAGCTCGGGTATTGCCCAGTAATCCGCCCACCCGAATTATTGCTCGGACGGGTCCACAAGGCAGGCTCGTCCTCCAGGCCTGATTCCAGGTAAGGCTGGTTGAGCAGGACAACCGAGCCATTCGGGTCATCGATAAAACCGGGACACCCCAGGGCAGCACTATCGCTACGCCACACTGCATCGCAATACCTCAGGGCAAAATCATAATTGCCTTTGCCCTGCACAGGCGGCTGGACGACCTGGATCTGAACCTGAAGCGGTCCCAGCGCATCGGGTCCGGTTCCGAACAATGCTCCGGATGGGTTGCGCAGCAACCAGCTACCGCGATACACGCCCGGCGCGGCGGGCGCAGTCATAGTGACAGACAGATCAACGACATCGCCGGGACGGACGATGCCAGGCAGGGGAACTGCCGAGGGTGCACCCATCATGTCTCCGCCAGCAAAAACCAGGGCATACGCCGGAATCCACTCGCAGGTGCCGATATTGCGCACCCGCCAGATCTTGGTAAACACGCCTCCTGGAAAGAAAACCGAATTGTCATCCACCGCTACACTCTGGACCAATTCTGCCCAATCGCAACGACCAGGTACCGGCGTGCTGGTGGGTGGAGGGCTGGTGGGAGCCGGCGTTGGCGGAAGTGGGGGCGAGGTCGGCACCAACGGAGTGGGGCTTGGCTGGGCGATCTGAGTCAATTGGGCAACGGCTGTCTCACCTGCAGATAGCGTTAGCTGAGCAAACAGGGTCTGGGCAGCCTGGGTAAATATCGCCTGCTGGGTGGCTTCTCCATCTGGGGTAACCACAGTTGGGGCACAGGCAGCTAACAATAAGCTCAATCCACAGAACAGCAAAACCAGCCAGGCAAGCATCTTTCGCATGGTGATATCTCCTCAACCTTAGCAACACACTCAAAACGTTATACTCAAGCTCAGGTTAATTATAGCCGGGGTTTGGTCGGCGAAAGGCGATGATCTTATATAATCTTTATCAACTGACGGGTGAAAACGGGGTAGAATCAGGCTAGCATTAATGAACAGATTACTGGTAAGTATCTTGAGGAGCTGATATGCCATTTACCCCTACCCGAGACCGGATTAACCCTGACGAAATCGACACCGCCCCACGCCGGCGCCCGGATTGGATCAAAGTGCGCGCCCCCAGCGGAGAAACCTATGCCTGGCTGCAAAGCCTGATGCGCAGCAAAGCTCTGCACACCGTGTGCGAGGAAGCTATGTGCCCCAACATGGGCGAGTGCTGGGGTTCAGGCACCGCTACTTTCTTGATGATGGGCGATATCTGCACGCGAACCTGCGGATTTTGCGACATCAAGCGCGGCCAGCCCAACCCTCTGGACTGGCTGGAGCCGGAGCGTATCGCCCAGGCTGTCAAAGCAATGAACCTGCAGCACGCTGTGATCACCAGCGTCAACCGCGACGATCGCAAAGACGGCGGCGCCCCGATCTTTTCCATGGTGATCCGCCGCATCCGCGAGATCCACCCGGGATGCTCGATCGAAGTCCTCATCCCAGATTTCAAGGGCAGCCTGGAGGCGCTGAAGATTGTCATCGCTGCCCGACCAGAGATTCTCAACCACAACGTAGAGACTGTGCCGCGGCTGTTCAAGCAGGTGCAGCCGCAAGACCGGTACGAGTGGGCTGCTGCCACCCTGTCCAATGCCAAGAAGCTCGACCCAGAAGTACTGACCAAATCTGGCATTATGCTGGGTTTGGGCGAGACCCTTGAGGAAGTGAAAGAAGTGATGCGCGACCAGCGTAGCTGGGGCGTGGATATCCTGACTATCGGGCAGTACCTACAGCCCAGCAAGAAACACCTGCCGATTGCTCGTTATTACACTCCAGATGAGTTTGCCGAGCTACGCCAATATGGATTGGGCATCGGCTTTCAATGGGTGGAAAGTGGTCCATTGGTGCGATCTTCCTACCACGCTGCCGAGCAGGTGCGCGCCCTATCTGCGCTCCACCGCAAGCTATACAGTTAGACTTATCTGGCACTGTCACATTGTTGAGCACGAAGACAATGAGATGATGCGTCCCTACTGCATTGGCCCCGAACAGCCGGAACAGCCCATGCCACCCCCCACGGCGGGCTTAATCAACTTCCCGAAAGCTGGTAGCTTTCGGGAAGTTGATTAGGCTAGAACAGCTGCAGAACCGCCTGCGATGCCCAGTAAAAAAGCGGACCAGAGAAGATGCTCAGCACCACCGTAGCGATTGCCGCCACGCCGGCGGTCCAGTTAACCAGGCGCTCGCTGGT
>JBFYSV010000154.1:0-5430 GCA_041301185.1 Anaerolineae bacterium | reverse complement strand
CCCAGCGCACCGCTAGCCGCGCCATCTATAAGGCACAGCTGGGCGACGTGGACGGAGATGGCGACCTGGATGCCCTGCTGAACGTCTCATCCAGGCGTGCTTACGACCCGCAGCTCTGGCTTAACGATGGTCATGCCGGGTTCACCCGCCACAAGCAAAACCTGGCAATTTGGCAAATGCAAGCTTACACGCTGGGCGATGTGGACAACGATGGCGATCTGGATATCTTTGCTGGCAGTTTCGACCGCGGTTACCGGATACAGTTCAACGATGGGATTGGAAATTATGGACAAAGACCGTAGAGAACAAGACCTGCCAGACTCCTGGCCTACCTCCCTCCTTGGCGCTTTATACTTCCTCCTGGCGGGTTTTATCCTTATCCATAACGAAATCCCCATGGAATGGTCGATTCCAACCTGGTTCCGCACCATCGATATGTTATTCTTCTTTGGAGTAGTAGCGCCTGCCATTGGCGTTGCCGCCGGCTGGGCGCTCGGCTTTCCCCGCTGGAGCTACCCCTACACCGGCGGCTTGCTGGTGTTCAGCCTGTATCTGATGAATGGTTCCACTCCATTGCTATACCGCCTCACGGGGGACATGCAACGCTGGGGCTGGCGCGTCTGGATTCCCGCCCTGCTCGCCGCGGCGGTTGGATCCCTGCTCTCCCTTCGACATCGGGCTATACCTTCCGCTCAGGGCGACTCCCCTCGCCCGTTTACGGGAGAGGGGTCGGGGGTGAGGGCAGACTCCCCTCGCCCGTCTGCGGGAGAGGGGCAAGCGATGCCCTATATCGCTGGGGTGAGGGCCTTCTTCTCCAACATCCATCACGACCCATCCCTCGCCTCCTACGCCATGTTCGTCTGGATGCCGCTCATCATCTTCATCGCCTTCGATGAGATCGCCCGCCTGTACTCCCTGGTCTTCATGATCCTGCTCACCGCCTTGATGGTCGCCATAGCCATCCTTTACCAACGTGCAAACCGACGTGAAACCCGCGTCATCATCCTGGCAGCTGGTTTGTTGCTCACCCTGATCGTGATCGAGCTTGGCGTCATCGCCTACTGGCTGCCGCGAGACGGGGTATACCTCCCCGGAGCGTTGATGTGGGGGGTGGTCATTGCCGTCATCATCCTTTATCCCGTCTGGGTCATGCACCTGACGAAACCGCCTCAGAAGGCAGACGCTTAATGACTTTTCCCCAACGATCTCATCCTGGCTGGCTTACGGCAAAGCCCATCCAGCTCCTCGCCAACGCCATCATCCTGTTACTCTGGTTATGGCTCTTCCGCCCAGTCTACCCCTACCTGGCGACTATCTTCACCCGCCAGGAGTTCCGCACCAACCAGGTCGTCCTGCTGGCGGTCCTGGCGCTGGTCGCCTTCCAGATTCGACGGGGTAGTTTGCGCCTGTCCCCCGCCGACCTGCCCCAGCTCCAGCCGGCTCCCCTCTTCCTGGCGCTGGGCGGCTCGATCGTCTTTGTGGCGGCTGAGCGCTACCTGGATATCAACACCCTGTCTGCCACCCTGTTCGGGCTGGCGACCTACGGCCTGCTCGGCCTGTGGATGTCGCCCTGGCGCTGGCGGATGGGCTTACCGGCTGCCTTGCTCCTGGTGGGCGCATTGCCTTTTGGCGAGCACATGGAGACCTTTGCCGGCTATCCCTTGCGGATTGCCACCGCCCGCCTGGTCAGCCAGGCCGTAGCTTATCTGGGCACGCCCAACCTGGGGGTCGATACCATCCTGGTCTTTGAGAACGGAATCTCCCAGGTGGACAGCCCGTGCAGCGGGGTGAAAAGCCTGTGGACCGGTGGTCTGTTCTTCCTGGCAGCCACCTGGATTGACCGCCGCCCGCTCAACCGGCGCTGGCTCCTGGCAGGGATTATTTTCGCCGCCCTGCTCCTGGCAGCCAACCTGCTGCGCGTCTTCCTGCTGGTGCTGATCGGGCAGGTAGCCGGCTGGCGTTTGCTGGCAGAGATGCTGCATGTGCCGTTGGGGGTGGTTGGATTCGCCGCAGCCTGTGCAGCTGCCGTGTGGCTCCTGCGCTGGGCGGGTCAAACCCCGGCCCAGCCGGTTGAGTCAGCCAACTCCCGCCCCGCCCGCCCGTTGTGGCTGGCGCCGGCTCTGGGTCTCATCCTGCTCAGCCTGGCGCTGCTCTACGTCCCTCCCCCCCAGCCAGCCTCCGCTGCCTCCCCTGCCTGGCAGCTCCCCGCCGAGCTTACCGCCCAGGATTGGCCCCTCTCGCAGAGCGAGCTGGACTGGCTGACCGGCGAGGGTTCCCTGCCCGTCTCAGCCGCCCGTTGGCGTTTCACCTGGGGCGATCTGAGCGGCTCGCTGCTGCTCATCACCAGCGACACCTGGCGCGCCCACCATCGTCCAGAGCGTTGCTTTACCGTGTATGGCTTGCAGGTGCAGGAATCGCAGCCCCTGCTCGCCCAGGCGGATTTCCCCCTGCGCTGGCTTTCCCTTGGCGCTAACCCCGGTGCCAATCGGGGCACCGTCCTACACTCCGCCGCCTACTGGCTGCAATCCGTGACCCGGGTTACCGACGATTACGCCGCTCGCATGTGGGACGATTTCGCCCCCCAGCCCCAGCCCTGGGTGCTGGTCACCCTGCTCTTCGACCAGCCCGCCGACCTGTCCCGCCGCGACGCCCTCGCCCTGTTCACCGCCCTGCGCCAGTCCATCCACACCACCCTCCAGGCAGGCACTCCATGAACCCGCATGCCATGCCGAAAAAACTCCGCGCACTCCGCGTCTCTGCGGTGCATATTTGGTTTTCTCTGTGCGCTCTGTGTCTCCGTGGTGCATATATGGTTTTCTCTGTGTTCTCTGTGGTGAATAAATAAAGAGGTATTCTCATGACAACCCAACCTGACCCCTCCCCCACCTACACCCGCCTGGAATGGCTCCAGTTCGGCCTGTTCTGGTCGTGGAACCTGATCTTCCTGGCTTTCATGGCCCTCGGCTTCGGACCCCTGATGCTGCCGGAGATCTTTACCGCCGTCCGCACCGGGCTGATCCCGGCCCAGTACCTGCTGTACGCCCTCATCCTGGCTTTTGTACCGGTTGGGGCGGTCATCCTCGGCCTGACCGTGCTGCGCCGCTACCCCAGCCGCCTGTTTGCCATGGGCTACGTCGTCGAAGGCCCGCTGATGCTGCTCCTGGCGGTGCGCTTTTTTGCCATCCGCCAGGCCAACCCCGCCATGCAGTTCACCCTGTGGGTTGCCCTCCTGGGCATGGCAGCCTTCCTGTGGACTTTGCTGGACCGTCGCTTGGGCGTGCGGCGCTCGCCGGTTGAGATCGCCCGCCTGATCGGCCTGACCCTGATGGCCCTCACCGCCCTGTACGCCGCCGCCTGGATCGCATTTTACGCCCTTCCGCTCGGAGTGGGGGCATTGCGCTGGTTAAGCGAAACCCTCACCAACTTGCCGCAGATAGCCAGGGATGTCTGGCGTGGGTTGTTAGAAAATCTGAGATATGCTCCGCTGATTGTGCCGTATAGCATCCTGGGCTTTCTTCTGGTTGCCTATACCGCCACCCTGGTCGTGCTCACCCCGATTGCCGTCCCGTACCTCAGCCTGCAAGCCTGGTGGCGCTCGTTGAAGGTACAGGCAGGGCGCATTGGCTGGCTGTACCCGTCTCTGGCGGTCGTCCTGGTCCTGGTCTTTATCTCCGTTGGGTTCGTCGCCGCCAACCGCCAGCCGCAAGCCCGGGCATTTGCCCTGCTCCAGGAGCCGCCTGCCTCCCCCCAGCAGGCTGAAGCGCTGCTCGAGCAAAGCGAGTCGATCCGCCATGGCCTGCTCAACGCCTACCTGGCGCCTTTCCGCTATATCAGCGAGCAGGGCGGCGTGCGCCATATCCGCGATATCTACGAGAGTACCTTTAAGATGCCCTCCCCGCAGGCATACGATGTGCAGCTTCTATACGAAAGATTTGCCAGCCCGTTGATCTACCAACCGGTGAATCCCACCCGGCTGCCGGAGCTGGCCGATAACCGCGCCCTGGTGGAAGAACCGCAGGAAGCTGCCCAGCTCTACCAGCAGTTCTTCGATACCCCCATCATCGAGGGCGAGCGCCAGACCATTGTGGCGGCTGTGCGCTCTACCTGGTCCTCAGACGAGGCCGAATCCGCCTGGCAGGCGGTCGATGACCGCGAAGTGCGCCTGGTACAGCAGGAGCTGAGCCTGCAAGAGCACGGTGATTGGGCGCAGGCGGAGCTGCACGAGGTCTACCAGAACCAGACCGCCGACCAGCAGGAGGTGATCTATTACTTCAACCTGCCCGAATCGGCGGTCGTCACCGGCGTCTGGCTGGGCAACTCGCCCGATAAAAGCCAGGCGTTCGACTACCAGGTAGCCCCGCGCGGTGCCGCCCAGGCGGTCTACCGCGAGCAGACCCGGGTCATGAAAGACCCCGCCCTGGTCGAGCAGATCGGGCCGCGCCAGTACCGCCTGCGCGCCTACCCCGTGCCCCCCCTGCGCATGCAGTACGACAGAAACACCTCCCGCACCCTGGTCGAGGCTGCCCCAGAGTTCCACCTGTGGCTGGAATGGCGCCAGATGGCAGACCCCACCTCCGCCGCCGATAAAGCCTGGCAGATGCCCAGCCTGGCCTTCTTACGCAACGTCTATTGGGATGATTCCACCCTGCGCAGCGTGAACGGTGAGCAGATCGTGGTGAATGACAGCGGATGGTTGCCAGAGACTCTGCCCGCTTCCGGTCAAGTCCCACCCCAGGCGCACCGCGTCGACCTGCCCGGTGATCAAAGCGTGCTCGCCGTCCCGGCAGGTGCGCTCACTCAGCCCGCCCTGCCTGAATCCTTGCGCCTGGCGGTGGTGCTCGACCGCTCGCGCAGCATGCAGGAGCACGCGGCTGAGGTCGGCGATGTCCTGCTCCAGCTCAAAGACCTGCAAAAAAGCCTCCCGCCAATGGATGTCTACCTGACCGCCTCGCCTTACCGCGGCGAAGAGCCATCCATCGCTGCCCTGGATTCGCTTGACCCGTCCGGGATCATCTATTATGGCGGTCAAAACGCCGCCCAGCTCATCGCCCAGTTCGACCAGCTGCGCGGGAGCAAGCAGTACGATGCGGCGATCGTCCTGACCGACGGCTCCGGCTACGAGCTGGGGGAGAGCGGGATCGAAATCGCCGTGCCCGAGGTGCCCGTCTGGCTGGTGCACCTGGGTGGCGAGCTGCCCCTGGGTTATGATGATGGCACGCTGGATGCCATCCAGGCTTCTGGCGGCGGCGTCGCCACCAGCCTGGAGAGCGCCCTGGACCGCCTGGCGGTCTCCCTGGCAGTACCCAGCGAGGGACAGTCCACCGTCACCGACCTGCTGGACGGTTACTCCTGGACGGTGCTGCCCACTGCGGAGGCCAATGCCGCCTTGCTGCCGGACGGCGAGCTGGTCACTCACCCGGCAAACGATCC
>JBFYSV010000152.1:0-6228 GCA_041301185.1 Anaerolineae bacterium | reverse complement strand
ACATGGAATATCAAGGGCAGATATTTTTTGTACTCTCAAAAAATGATCTGATTGCTTCGAAACGCGCTGCAGGGAGAGAAGTAGATTTAGAAGATGTGCGCTTACTCGAATTAGGCGATATTTAACACCACCCCGCCGGTGAAACCATCCGTTAGGCCGCGCGCAGCGCACCGGAGTACAAGCGGGTAGCTCGCCTGGAAAGTCTCATGGCCATTCGCATTCTTGACTGCGCACCGATGTCTCCCTGGTTTCCACGCTGGCACATTGGCGGAACCTGCTTGCTTGTGGACACCGATCAGGGGCTGGTGCTCGTCGATACCGGCCTCGGCCTGCACGATTTCTCCAACCCAACACCCCTGGTTCGCTTCTTCCAGCTTGACTTTGGTATTCACAACGACCCTGAGAGTGCCGCCGTCCGTCAAATCGCCCGCCTGGGCTATGCCCCCGATGCTGTACGGCATATCGTGATGACACATCTCCACTTTGACCATGCAGGCGGCCTGCCAGACTTCCCCCACGCGCAAGTCCACGTCCATCGCAGAGAGTATGAAGCGATGCAACAGCCTCGGACGTGGATCGAACTGGCGTATGACCGGTCGGATTTCGCCCACACCCCGGCCTGGGTTCTCTACGACCAAACTGATGCAGAGTGGCTTGGGCTTGAAGCCATCTGCCTCCCGTTCTCCCCAGAGATGTACCTGGTGCCTCTCTTTGGACATACCCGCGGGCATTGTGGGGTCGCCATCCAGGACCAGGCTGGGTGGCTGTTCCACTGCGCCGACGCCTTGCCAACCAATGCCCAATTCGACCTTACCCCGCAATGGCTCAATCGCTTGGTGCTGGGGCCGCACGTTGCGCGCCTGCAGGCCTGGGCCTCTACCCATCCTGACGTCCGCTTGCTTGCCGGTCACATGTGGACATCTTTCTTTGAATCAGAGAAAAGCGCGGCCTAACACGGCAAGCAGCTGGCGCTTCGACTGCGGCTCACAGAACGAGCCTCTGTTCAGGAAGCGCCTTTCGACTGTACTTTGTTCCGCTCAGGGCGAGGGGGCGGCGGGATTCTATCCCGCTCTACATATTTTTATAGAAGGTTTTCTCTGCGCTCTCTGTGTCTCTGTGGTGAGAATTGCCCTTCGACCTTGGGAAATCCTTTCATAAAACCTCCAGCAACGCCTCCAACCGCGGCTGGACGACCTGCAGGGCGGGCATATCCCGGGTGATGATCGCCGGGTCTTTCAAGCCGTGCCCGGTGCAGACCAGCACCACCCGCCGCCCGCTCACCTCCAGCCGCCCGCCTTCCACCTCGCCCAGCAAGCCCGCCAGCCCGGCGGCGGAGGCGGGCTCGACCCAGACTCCCTCGCCTGCCAGGCGCTGCTTGGCCGCCAGGATGGCCTCGTCGCTGAGGGCGATGATCCGCCCGCCTGACTCCTGGGCCGCTGCCAGGGCCTGTTCGCCGCGCGCCGGGCGACCGATGCGGATGGCGGTGGCGACCGTCTCGGGGTGCTCCACCGGGTGACCCAGTACCAGCGGGGCGGCGCCAGCCGCCTGAACCCCCAAAATCTGGGGCAAGCCGCTGCCTTTCAGGGCGTGATACTGGCAGAAGCCCATCCAGTAGGAGGTGATATTGCCGGCATTGCCCACCGGCAGGCACAGCCAATCGGGAGCAGCGCCCAGGGTGTCGCAAATCTCAAAGGCGGCTGTCTTCTGACCCTCCAGGCGGTAGGGGTTGAGCGAGTTGACCAGGGCGATCGGGAGGCGCTGGGTGATCTCGACCACCAGCGCCAGGGCGTCGTCGAACGAGCCGTCCACCTGGATGACCCGCGCCCCGTAGGCAACCGCCCCCGCCAGCTTGCCAGCCGCCACCTTGCCCTGCGGGATGAGCACGATCGCAGCCATCCCCGCCCGGGCGGCATACGCCGCTGCCGATGCAGCGGTGTTGCCGGTGGAGGCGCAGATCACCGTCTGCACGTCCCGCCCGGCGGCCTCGCTGATGGCGGCGGTCATGCCGCGGTCCTTGAAAGAGCCGCTCGGGTTCAGCCCCTCGTACTTGACCAGCAGCTCGCAGCCCAATTCTTGCGACAGGCGCGGCAATGGAATGAGGGGCGTATTCCCTTCCAGCAAGGAAACCGCCCGGGTGTGGGCGGGCAGGTCGAGCAGGGCGGCGTAGCGCCTCAGAACGCCGGAATAGGTCATAATCTACGGGTATCCTGGTCAGATGCTCTGGCCAGATAATCTGGCCAGATAATCTGGGCCACATTATAGCCCATCCGGGCTGGCCTGTTCAGTCCGCAAACCTGCCCAGGTCAGCCGACTCCTCCACCGGCACCGCCTCTGCCACCGCCGTGTTGACGTAGTCCAGCCACTCCGCCGAGCGGGGATGCCTGCCCCGGATGGCAGCCTGGAACGCCTGCTGCACGGCATGCGTCACGGGGCCCATCTTGCCGTCGCCGATGGTGCGGAAGTCGATCTCGCGCAGGGCGATGCACTCAGCAGCGGTGCCGCACACGAAGACCTCGTCGGCGATGTACAGCTGGTCGCGCGAGACCTGCGATTCCAGCACCGGGTAGCCCAGCTCGTTCGCCAGGGTTTTGATTGTATCCCGGGTGATGCCCTCCAGCACCGGGGCAGTGGGCGGGGTGTAGATGGCCCCGTCCCGCACCAGGAACAGATTCTCACCGGTGCACTCCGCCACGTAGCCTTGAGGGTCGAGCATGATGGCCTCCTCGAAACCGTAGCGCATCGATTCGGTCTTAGCCAGCACGCTGTTGGCGTAGTTGCCGGTGATCTTGGCTTTGGTCATCATCACGTTGGGGTGGTGGCGGGTGAAGGAGGTGATATTGGCGCGGATGCCTTTCTCCAGGGCTTCTTCGCCCAGGTAGTTCTTCCACTCCCAGACGGCGATCCCCACCGCCGGCTTGCCGGCGTCCACGGTCAGGTTCCAGCCACCCTCGGTCAGATAGACCAGCGGGCGGATATAGCACTCCTCGAAGCCGTTGACCGAGACGGTCAGGCGCACCGCCTCCGCCAGGTCGGCGACGGTGTACGGGAAGTTGCGGAAGCCCAGGATCTTGACCGAGTTGACCATGCGGGACAGGTGCTCGCCCAGGCGGAAGATCGCCGGGCCTTGCCCGGTGGCGTAGCAGCGGATGCCCTCGAACACGCCCACCCCGTAGTGCAGGGCGGGGGTCAGAAAATGGATGGTGGCTTTCTCGAATTCCACCAGCTCGCCGTTCATCCAGATATATTTGGATTGCATGCTCATCAATTCTTCTCCTTCCAGGGATTGAGGGGGTTCAGGCGATGGCGCGGGTAAGAGCCAAGCACGCGCAGAGTCAGGGCGTACTCAGCCAGATTCGCCAGGGCGCGGGCCGGGCTTTGCTCGCCGGTCGAACCGGCAAAATCAATGTAAAACAGGTAGTCGCCGGGCTTGCCGACCAGGGGCCGCGACTCGATCTTGGTCAGGTCAATATCCCGCAGGGCGAACACGCTCAACGCCTTGAACATAGCGCCGGGCATATTGCGCAGGGTGAAGACAATCGAGGTCTTGGCGTCCCCGCCCGGCACGGCAGCCTCCCGGGCAACCGCCAGGAAACGGGTGTAATTGGCGGGGTTGTCCTCGATGCCCTGCGCCAGGATGCACATCCCGTACAGCTCCGCCGCCCGGCGGGAGGCAATCGCCGCCTGGGTGGGGTCGCCGTTCTCCTGGATGATGCGGACGCTGCCGGCGGTATCGTAGGCGGGGCTGGTGGCGACGCCCAGCTTCCTCAGGTAGCCGTCGCACTGGGCCAGCGCCTGGGGGTGGCTGGTCACGCCCCGGATATCTGCCAGTCCGGCGCCGGGCAGCCCGATCAGGCAGTGCTCGACCCGCAGGTTGTACTCGCCCACAATCGACAGCTCGTGCTGCAAGAGCAGGTCGTAATTGCGGTGGATGCTGCCCGCCAGCGAGTTCTCGATGGGCAGCACGCCCCGCTCGCAAAAACCTTGCTCGACTGCGGCGAACACCTGCTCGAACGATTCACATGGCAGGCACTCCACCCCGGCGCCGAGCAGCTCGACCGCCGCGGCCTGCGAGTACGCCCCAGGCACGCCTTGAAAAGCAGCTCGCATGGCTACATCCCCAGGAACATATCGCCGGGCAGGCGGTCGATGATCTCCGCCGCCATCTGGCGGGTGGGCAGACTCCCACCCAGGTCTGCCGTGCGGCAGCCGTCGGCAATCGCCCGCTGGACGGCACACTCCACCGCGGCGGCCTCGCAATCCAGGCCGAGCGAGTGGCGCAGCAGCATGGCGGCGCTCAGGATGGTGCCGATGGGGTTGGCGATGCCCTGCCCGGCAATATCCGGCGCCGAGCCGTGGATCGGCTCGTACAGGCCGCGCGGCTGGCCCAGGCGGTTGGCAGCCGAGCCCAGCGAGGCGGACGGCAGGTTGCCCATCGAGCCGGTCAGTACGGAGGCCTCGTCGGTCAGGATGTCGCCGAACAGGTTGGAGGTCAGGATGACATCAAAGGACGCCGGGCTGCGCACCAGGCGCATGGCAGCCGCGTCCACCAGGACGTGCTCCAGCGCCACCTGCGGGTACTCCCGGCTCACCTCCATCACCACCTGGCGCCACAGGCGCGAGCTTTCCAGCACGTTAGCTTTATCCACCGAGGCAAGCTTGCCGCTTCGCTCCTCAGCCAGGCGGAACGCCACGTGCGCCACCCGGCGCACCTCGCCCTCGGTATAGCTCATCGTGTCCAGCGCCTGGATCTCGCCATCCACCACCCGGCGCAGGCGCGGCTCGCCGAAATACACATCCCCGGTCAGCTCGCGCACCACCAGCAGGTCCACGCCGCGCAGCAGCTCGGGGCGGATGGGCGAGGCGTCCAGCAGGTGAGGGTCGGGCTGCACCGGGCGCAGGTTGGCGAACAGGCCCAGCGCCTTGCGGATCCCCAGCAGGCCCTGCTCCGGGCGGACTGCCGCCTGGGGGTCATCCCACTGCGGCCCGCCGACCGCCCCCAGCAGGACGGCATCCGCCGCCTGGCAGGCTGCCAGGGTGTCGTCCGGCAGGGCGGTGCCGCAGGCATCGATGGCGCACCCGCCGAGCAGGTGCTCTTGCAGGTGGAACTGGTGCCCGAAGGTGCGCTCGACGGAGCGCAGCACCTCCACCGCGGCCTCAATTACTTCCGGACCAATCCCATCCCCGGGCAGTAGGACAATCTCTGCTTGCATGCTCACCTCTCCGGGGCGGGTTTCGGTTCGGAGCCATTGAGCAGGGCGTACTCCAGGCTGTCTGCCATCGCCCGCCAGCTGGCTTCAATGATATTCGTGCTGGCGCCTACCGTGCTCCAGCGGCGGGTGCCGTTCTTGGTGTCGATCAGCACCCGCACGGCAGCCCCGGTGCCGTTATCGCTGTCCAGGATGCGCACTTTATAATCGTCCAGGCGGACATGCGCCAGGGCGGGGTACACGTCCAGCAGGGCCTTGCGCAGGGCGGCGTCCAGGGCGCTGACCGGACCGTTGCCCTCGGCGGCGGTATGGATCACCTGCTCGCCCACCCGCACCTTGACGGTGGCCTCCGCCAGCATGCCGCGCCCCTGGCGGTGCTCCACCACCACCACGAAATCGATCAACTCGAACGGCGGCTGGTAATCGGGCTGCAGGCGGCGCAGCAGGACGCTGACCGAGCCCTCGGCGCTCTCGAAGGTGAAACCCTGCGCCTCCAGCGCCTTGATTTGCGCCAGCACGTCGCGGGCCTGCTCCGAGCTGACATCCAGCCCGAGCTGGCGGGATTTATCCAGCACATTGCCCCTGCCGGAAAGCTCGGAGACCACCGTGCGGCGCTGGTTGCCCACCAGCTCCGGCTCGATATGCTGATAAGACGCTTCGTTCTTCAGCACCGCCGCCACGTGGATGCCGCCCTTATGGGCGAAGGCGCTGTCGCCCACAAAGGGCAGATACCGGTCTGCCGGCAGGTTGGCGACCTCGGCCACGAAGCTCGATAGGCGGGTGAGCTGGGCCAGGCTCTCGGCAGGGACGCACTGCTTGCCCATCTTGAGCTGCAAATCGGGAATGATGGTGCACAGGTTGGCGTTGCCCACCCGCTCGCCGTAGCCGTTGACCGTGCCCTGCACGTGGACTGCCCCGGCGCGCACCGCCGCCAGGGTGTTGGCGACCCCGCAGCCGCTGTCGTCGTGGGCGTGGATGCCCAGCGGCACGTCCATCTCGGCGGCGACCAGCCGCACGATGT
>JBFYSV010000151.1:0-15816 GCA_041301185.1 Anaerolineae bacterium | reverse complement strand
CCCAGGAGCGTTGACGGCGAGCATCACGCGTGATAGAATGCACAACGCACGGGCGCGTAGCTCAATGGTAGAGCAGTGGCCTTTTAAGCCATTGGTTGAGAGTTCGAGCCTCTCCGCGCTCACTTTTCCGCGGGGAAACGGATCGTGAAGGTGGTCCCTTTCCCAGGTTCACTTTCCACGCTGATCGTTCCTCCCTGAACCTGCACCAGGGATTTGGCAATCGAGAGACCCAGCCCGGTTTCGCCTGCAGGATGCGTGCGAGCCTTGTCACCCCGGAAAGACCTTTCAAATACATACGGTAAGTCTTCTGCTGCAATACCCACTCCGGTGTCGGTAATCGAAATCTGTACCTGGTTGTCCGACTGCCTGGCAGATAAAGTGATTTGCCCGCCTGGTGGTGTGTAGCGCAGTGCGTTGCTCATCAGGTTGCCCAAAACCTGGACCATACGCTCGACATCGACTTCGATCTCAGGCAGTTGGGGCGGGATATCCACAGCGATGGCGATGTTCTCGTGCTCTGCCTGAACGCGGTGCGCGCTGGCGGTGCGGTTTAAAAGGATATCAACCGCAATGCGCTGGTAAGCCAAAGGAAGCTCGCCGGCATCGGCTAACGAGATGGTTTTCAGATCGTCAACCAGATGGCTGAGGTGAAGCGCCTCGTTGTGCATGGTCTCGAATATTTCTGGTGTGGGTTGCAGCTTTGCGTCGCTCAATGCCTCGGTGTACCCGGTGAGGACACTGAGCGGGGTGCGCAAGTCGTGGGCGATATCTGCGGTCATTTTGCGGCGAAGCTGATTCGAGCGCTCGAGTTCAGCGCTCATCTGGTTGAAAGATTTGGCCAGCTCGCCCAACTCGTCTTGAGAGCGCACCTCGACCTGGTAGCCCAAACGCCCTTTTTCCAGCTCTTTGGTTGCGGCGGTCAGCTCGCGCAGCGAGCGGGTGAATGTATAAGCCAGAACCCCGCCCAAAATCAAAGCCACCCCCGCGGCGGCTATTGCGCTGAAGTAGACCGCCTGGGTGATGCTCACCATGAAATTTCCTTCGGCAGTGCCTGCCACCCAGCGGTCAATGGCTGGTGTGAAGATCAGCCAGCCAATTGTGTCTCCATCAACGTCCAGTTTTACTCCCTTATTCAATTCACGCGGGTTAAGCTTACGCCCCAGTAAATCGGATCTTCCACCGAATACAATGTTCCCCTCGGCATTGGCGATAACAAACAGGTTGCGGCGTGCCTCCCAGCGGGTTTCGGGGCTTCGAGAAGGAGCTGGCGAATCGTTTCCCGGCGAAAAAACTTCATCCACCCCTGCCCAGCTCCCATTCAGCCGGTAGTAGCGGGTTAGCAAGGTGACCAGGGCTTGCTGGTTCTGGTCCAAAATGAGCCGGTCAAAATCCCGCCGCAAACGGTAACGCAGGAAGGAAGCCACCAACACCGCGCCGATTAACCCCACCAGCAAGAACGCCAGGGTAAGTTTAACCGTCAGAGATTTCATGCCTGCACCTGCTGTTTGCGGCGCGGTGCAAACCGGTAACCGACCCCATATACGGTCTCAACATAACGGGGCTGGTCTTGATCTGGCTCGATTTTCGCGCGCAGGTTGCGGATATGGACGTCAATCGTTCGCTCGTAACCTTCGTAAGCTGATCCTTGCAGGCGTTCCAGCAACTCAAGACGAGAGAATGCGCGCCCCGGGGCAGCCATGAGGGTTGCCAGGATGTCAAATTCTGAGGGGGTCAGATCGACAGGCTCGCCAGCGACGGTGACGATCCGGCCTATACGGTCGAGGGTGATATCGGCAACGCGCAGGATATCCTGCTCAACGACGGTTTTTTCCACCCGCCGCAGCACGGCCCTGATCCGAGCCGTCAGCTCGCGCATACTGAATGGCTTGGTGATATAGTCGTCGGCGCCTAGCTCCAGCCCCAGTACCTTGTCATTTTCATCCAGCTTGGCGGTCAAGATAATCGTTGGCGTATCCGCTTCCCGGCTATAAACGCGCATGAATTCGTAACCGCCCATCTCGGGCATCATCAGATCCAGCAAGATCAAATCTGGTTTTTCTTGCCGGGCGACGTACAACGCTTTTTGCCCATCCTCCGCCTGGATCACCTCGAAACCCTCTTGCGACAGGTACTGCTTAATCAGGGTACGCAGCTCTTTTTTATCGTCTACAACAAGGATTTTCTTCGACATCGTGCCTATATTCCCTGGCCCATCTATTTTGAGATGAGTTCTAGTTCTGGACCGTTTCCTGAAGTATAAGCGCGCTTGGGGCGGAATGGGCGTAGATTTTTTGAAACGGCATCTTGCTCTTGGTCAGCTAACCTGACAGCCCAGGAGCGCAGCATAACCGCTGCGCTCCTGGTTTGAGGTGTTCCAATCAAATCCGGGTACTCCAAGCACTTTCCCCGGTTGCGACATACCTGTCTCCTTGGTTTATTAACCGCTTGAGGAAGGGCTTGTCTGGAGCTCAGGGGTAGATTGATCGAAAGACCTGCCGCCCGTGAAGTCTCCATGTCCGCGATGACCACCGCGCCCGCCAAGTCCAAAGCCAAAACCGGGAATGAAGCCTTGCTCGATGCCCTCCAGCAGCCAATCGGCATTTTCCTGGGTGATCGTGCCCGCTTCAACGGCTTGATTGATGGCGTCCTGCATTGCCGACACCCGGGCAGCCTGGACCGCAGACTGAACCGTTGCCTGGAGCTCTACCAGATCGACGCCCTTTTCCTCGGCGATATCCGCCAGGGTCTTGCCAGCCCATAGTTCAGCTGAGAGCTCCTCGGTGGTCATGCCAAGCGCTTCGGCAGCAGCCGCCAGCCCGGTCTCCCCACCTAAGCCCCGCCCGTAGCCGCGCATTCCCGGGTCTGGCAGGGTGTTTTCAGGGGTGGTCGGGGTCTCTTCTTGCGCCAGGGCGATGCCAGTCATCAACACCGCCACGGCTCCAACTACCAGTAGTCCAACCAGACTTATCTTGAACAGTTTTTTCATACGTTATCCTCCATATCTAGATCTCTTCTTTGATCTGCTGTCGTACGGTCGACCTCATTGGATCCATACAAAGGATAACAAAGGGTTGTTCAGAAATTATGAAGAAGGTATTTAGATAAGATTTGGATTCTTATTGGGTCTTTTACCGGGCGATTATGCCCTCTGTTTGTTCGAAGATGTGACAGGCCACGCCGAACAGGGCTGTATCCGGTTTCAGGATGACGTAAGCCGGTATCCGAGCCAGTATTTCAGTAAACCGGCCTTTATTGTTAAATGCTCGCTGGAATTGCTGCGGGTCGATTATTGAGAGGATGCGAGGCGGGATTCCTCCGCCGATAAAAATGCCACCGGTTGCCAGGATCTTGAGCGCCAGATTACCGGCCTCGCTTGCCAGGATCGAAGTGAACAGATCCAGTGTCTTGACGCAAATTTCTGCTTTGTCCTCCACCCCAGCCTGTACGATGACCGGCACAGGATCAGCCACCGCAGCAAGGGCCTCTTTCAGCCAGGCAGGTTCTTCAAGATGGCGCGCCTCTCGCCAGAAAGCATATAAGTTGGGGATGCCAATTCCCGAACACACCCTTTCCCAGCTGACATGCCCCATCTTGGGGAGCAAGTAAGCGAGCAAATCAAGCTCATCCTGGGTGGCTGGTCCGAAGTTTGTATGGCCTCCCTCAGAAGGGTGTGCCTGGTAGCGTTCGCCATCCCATACCAGGAATCCTTCTCCCAATCCTGTCCCGGGAGCTACTATCCCCAACGCGCCGTTGGTCTGGTGCACCCCCGTTTTAACGGTATGCAGATCCGCTGGACTCAGGTAGGGCATGGCGTGGGCAATGGATAGCAGGTCGTTAAGCAGCCATACCGGTGATCCTTCCAGCGCTTCGCTGAGGGTGCTGCTTTCGATAATCCAGGGCAGGTTGGTGACGATCGCCCGGCCCTGGCTTACCGGCCCGGCAATCCCAAAGCCAGCTCCCCGAATGTGGACTGATTTGCCAGTCAGGTAGATTTGCACAATCTCTGTCAGGGAGCTGAATTCTTGGCTGGGGAAGACCTCCCGCACGAAGGATTGGTGCGGCCCGTGTTCGTGGGAGAACAGAGCCAGGACAGTCTTGGTGCCGCCGATATCGCCGGCCAGGTATGCATCTTTCATTATCTAAGCCAATCTATCATCAGTATATTTTTAACGAAGGGAACAGCAGCTGTAGCGGGTTAATATCCTTTGGGACGTTCTTCTGAACCCATTTTAATCGACGATGAGACAAATTCCCAGGGATGACCCGGAAAATCTGCTCGTAGCTGCCTTATGGTGAGGTTGACAGTTATCGAACTCCTTGATAATATATATGAGTAGTTGATCATATGTTGAACAATAGAAAATATGCAAAAACAAACAATCTCCCAAGCAGAATTGAACGAAAGCCAGGCAGCCCGCCTGGCGGAGTTGTTCCGCGCCATGAGCGATGCCAGCCGGGTGCTGATTATTGCCGCATTGCTGGATGGCCCGCTGAATGTCCAATCCCTGGCTCAGGTGGCGGGTATCAGCGAGTCGGGCGCTTCTCATCACCTGCGCAGTCTACGGCAGATGCGCGTGGTGAGCGCCCGGAGACAGGGACAGCGGGTGTACTATTCCATCCATGATGAGCACATCGCCGATCTTTTCCGGCGGGGAGTGGAACATATCCTGCATGGCTGAGCTCGACTTGCCGCCTCGCCCTTCCATTGAAAAAACCCTGCAGCTGGAAGTTCCCTTGCTCATCCCCGGTTTGACAGATCGCCAGGACGGCTGCCTGGACCGGTTGGAATCTGCCCTGGCCAAGCGCACTGGTGTTTCCCGCGCCCATGTCCAGCGCGAGCAAGACCCGCCCCTGTTGTGTCTGCACTATGACCCATCCCACCTGTCCTGCACTGAATTGCAACAGATGGCGGAGCGAGCCGGGGCTGAAATTGCCAACCGGTACCGTCACGAGATCTTCCTTATAGAAGGCATGGATTGCTCGGATTGCGCTTTGGTGATCACCCACAGCCTGGCGCGCATGCCAGGCATCCTGGATGCCCGGGCTAGCTATGCTGCGCAAACATTGCAGGTGGAATACGATGCACATCAGACCAGCCGTCTGGCAATCAAACGCCGCCTGACGCACCTCGGCTACCAGGTGCCGCTGTTCGGGATCTCGCGCTGGTTGGTTGATAATGCCGAGCTGCTTTTCAGCCTGCTTGCCGGGATGAGCCTTACCCTGGGGTGGCTGGTTGAGCTTCTAACCGGATGGTCCTCAGCCATTAGCCTGGGGTTTTATCTGGCGGCTTACGTATTGGGTGGCTGGCATGTTGCCCTTCACTCCTGGAGAGCATTACGCCAGCAGCGCTTCGATGTCGACCTGCTGATGCTGGCAGCTGCCCTGGGAGCGGCTGCGCTGGGGCAATTTGCCGAGGGCGCGCTTTTATTATTTCTTTTCAGCCTGGGACATGCCCTGGAAGAGCGCGCTCTGGAGCGCGCCAAGTCCTCCATTCGCGCTTTGGAACGGCTTTCACCCCGCCATGCCCTCGTCCAGCGAGGTGACCAGGAGGTGCTGCAGCCGGTTGAAGAGATTGCCATCGGGGATTTGGTGGTTGTGCGCCCCGGCGAGCGTTTTCCGGTGGATGGCACGGTAATTGCCGGGCAATCGGCGGTGAACCAGGCGCCTATCACAGGTGAGTCGCTGCCGGTAGATAAGCTCCCCGGTGACCTGGTATATGCGGGATCAGTCAACGGACAAGGAGCCCTGCGGGTCAATGTCTCGCGCCTTGCCAGGGATAGCACCCTGGCGCGGGTAACGCGCATGGTAGAGCAGGCTCAGGCACAGAAATCGCCTACTCAGCAGGTTACAGAGCGTTTTATGGCCTGGTTTGTGCCTGCGGTGTTACTGATCGATTTACTCTTGATTGTGCTCCCGCCTCTCTTCGGCGTGCCATTTTCCACCTCATTCCTGCGGGCGATGACTTTTCTGGTAGCTGCATCACCCTGCGCCTTGGCCCTGGGAACGCCATCGGCAATCCTGGCAGGTATCGCCCGGGCTGCGCGCGGTGGTGTTTTGGTGAAGGGCGGTTTACACCTGGAAAACCTGGGAAGGCTGGATGTGCTGGCTTTCGACAAGACCGGTACTTTGACTTATGGGCGATTGTCGGTAACGGATGTCATTCCCGATCCGGCAACTGAGACCCTGCCGGATGAATTACTGGCTCTGGCGGCTGCGGTAGAGAAGCACTCTGTGCATCCTTTAGCCCGGGCTGTGGTGCGTGAGGCGGAAGAACGCCGCCTGGCCTTGCCCGAGGCCTCTGCTGTCCAGGCAGTCGACGGGCGCGGCGTTCAGGCTCAAATCCAGGGGGCGCCAACCTGGGCAGGCAGCCCCAGGTGGTTCGAGGAGAGCGGTTGGCACTTATCGCCTGCCCTAAGCGACCTGGTGAACCGGTTGGAGCAAGATGGAAAAACCACGATCCTCGTGCGGCAGGAGGCAGGTTTTGCAGGTCTCATCGCTATGGCAGATTCAGTCCGACCGGAGGCTCGTGCTGCAATCTCGGGCTTGCGCGAGAAGGGTATCAGACGTATCCTCATATTGAGTGGGGATAGCGAGCGAATTGCTGCCCGGGTTGCAGACCAGGTGGGTATTGATGAGTACCGGGCGGAGTTGCTGCCGCAAGACAAGCTGGCGGCTATCCACGAGCTGGTTGAAAAGCACCGGGCGGTTGCCATGGTTGGCGACGGGGTGAACGATGCGCCAGCATTGGCGAACGCCACCGTAGGGGTTGCGATGGGTGGGGCAGGCAGCGATACTGCACTGGAAACTGCCGATGTGGCGCTGATGTCTTCAAACCTGGAGCGGTTACCCTTTGCGGTCGGTTTAGGAGGCGCAACGCGACGGGTCATCCGCCAGAATCTGGCAGTCGCCCTGGGGGTAATTGTCATCTTATCGCTGGCTTCAATTACCGGGTGGGCGGGTATCGGCGCGGCGATCTTGTTCCACGAAGGCAGCACGCTGCTGGTTGTGTTAAATAGTCTGAGATTGCTCAGTTTTCGGGAGGGGTGAGACGCTTTCTGGGACGTTTTCGTGTCGTCTGTTTTATATACTGATCGCAGACAAGATGGTTGCGCAAGGGATGGAGCCTGAGAAGCTCCACATAATTCCTGCGACCGGCTAAGGAGACACGAAAATGAGCACAACCTCATCTGACCTGACTTTGAACGTGGATGCCATGCAGCGCTATGAGCAGACTCGTTTGCGGGCGCGGCTAAACCGGTTTCGTGCTGCGCTGACCCATAAATCTGTAGCTTTGCAAGATTTTTCGGCTGTGGCTGCGTTTTGCGGACCACCCAACAGCTATTATGCCGGGATCAAGACTGTCCCCATTGAGCAAATCCGCGGCAGCGAAGGGCGGAGCGACGATTTCGACGGGCAATTCAACCCGACCCACGAACGAACTGCACAGCGCTGGATAAGCGTGTACACCGCCTGGCTGGCTGGCACAGCTATGCCGGCAGTGGAGCTGGTGCAAGTGGGGGATAGCTACTATGTACGCGATGGTCACCACCGCATCTCAGTGGCACGGGCGCTGGGATTGGGCTATATTGACGCCCAGGTGACAGTGCTGGAAACAGCCGAGTGCCCGCTTAATACTCCGTTGAGGAATTAGGGCGAGAAAGAAGCGCGAAAACCACGAATATATGATCCCTTCCACAAAGAGTATGCTTGGATGTATACTCTTTGTGGATTCACGCCTTCAACAAGTTTCAAGGTGGAGGATGATAGAGGATAAATGGGCAAGCAGATATTGATTGTCGACGATGACGCCCTGATGCGCCGCAGCCTGGCGTTCAATCTGGAACAGGCTGGTTATCAGGTGAGCAGCGCAGCCAATGCTGAAGACGCGTTAGCGATCGTCCGCCGCAACCCGCCCGACCTGGTTTTGCTGGATATCGGCTTGCCGGGCATGGATGGCCTGGACGCCTTACGCAATTTCAAGGACAAATTTGACCTGCCTGTGATCTTTGTGACTGCCCGGCGGCGCGAGCTGGATGAGGTCTTGGGCCTGGAGCTGGGCGCAGATGATTATGTCACCAAACCATTTGATATCGATGTCTTGCTGGCGCATATCAAAGCAGTCTTGCGGCGTAGCGAGGCGCCAGCCAGGGCGCCGAATAGACCCTTGCAGATCGTGGCGGGGGACATCACGATCGACCCGGCAACTCATACTGTTTCTGTGGCTGGCCGGTCAGTCGAGCTGAGCCGGCGCGAGTTCGGCTTGCTGCATAGCCTGGCGCTTGAGCCCAGGCGGGTCTTCTCTGTCGACGAGCTGCTCAGGCAGGTGTGGGGAGCTGAGTTCATCGGACAGCCGCAAGTGGTTTATGTCCATATTCGCTGGCTTCGCGAGAAGATCGAGGCAGATCCCAACCACCCGCAACGCCTGATCACCGTGCGCGGCGTTGGCTATAAGCTGGAGCCACAGGGGGAATAATGCTGCGCTCTTTACGCAATCGCCTGATCCTCAGCCACATCTTGCCGCTCATTATCGTTACCTTGCTAACCGGCATCGCGTTGATCTACGTGCTTGAGACGCGCTTTTTGCTGCCCCGGCTGGCAGATAACCTGGTCGGGCAGGCGCGCTTGCTGTCGGAGATCAGCCGGTCAGAGTTCGAGCTGTGGGGCAACCCGGTCTTGTTCGGGCGCATGTTAGACCGGGTCGGGCTGGATCCGGCGGTGCGGGTGATGTTTCTCGGCCCTGATGGGCAAATGTTGTACTCCAGCGAGAGCGGCGATGTTGCCAATCTTGGGGTTTTTCTGGAGCCGATTGGATTGGGCAGCGCCCAGCTGGGTGAGGAAGTGGTGCTCACCAATTATTCTGTGTTGCGCCCGAATAATGTCTTGCTGGAGGTCCTGCGCCCGGTGATTGAGCCGCAAAGCCAGCAGGTGCTGGGGATTGTGCGCCTGACTTATCGCCTGGCTTCTGCCTTTGAGCTGTTCACTCAATTCCGCTACCTGATTGTCTACGTGCTTGTTTTTGGTCTGTTATTAGGCGCAGTCATGGGTTCACTGCTGGCGTTCAGTATCAGCCAGCCGGTGCGCCAGGTGACCCAGGCGATCTACGATCTTGCTCAGGGGACTCGTCGCGAGGCGCTGATCGAGCAAGGTCCAGAGGAGATCCGAGCCCAAATTCGGGCGGTCAATTATGTGGTCGAACGGCTGCACAACCTGGAAGAGGCTCGCCGCCAGTTGCTGGCTAACCTGGTTCACGAGCTGGCGCGACCGTTGGGCGCCTTGCGCTCGGCGATCCAGTCGATTGCCAAAGGTGCCGGGCGCGACGAGCAGTTGCTCGAGGAGTTGGCTTCCGGCATGGAAGAAGAAGCAACACGCCTGGAGCGGGTGGTGGATGACCTGGCGCACCTGCACGGTCAGGGGATGGGTCCAATGGAGCTTAGCCGCCAGGCGATCAATCTGGGCGAGTGGCTGCCGCGCGTCCTGCGCCCCTGGGAGCAAATGGCGCGCGACAAGAATTTGCACTGGCAGGTGCAGCTACCAGCCAGCTTGCCGCCGGTATTTGCAGATCCGGAGCGCCTGGCTCAGGTAGTGGGCAACCTGGCCAGCAATGCGGTCAAATATACACCGCCTGACGGCTCAGTGATGGTTGAAGCCGGAGACCTGGACAATGTGACCTGGGTCCGGGTTAGCGATACCGGTCCCGGCATCCCGCTGGATGAGCAGGAAAAAATCTTTGTGCCCTTTTATCGCGGCAGCCAGGAGCGGCGCATCAAGCAGGGCATGGGGCTGGGCTTGACGATCGCCCGTGACCTGGTGCAGGCACACGGCGGGCGCATCAGCCTGGAGAGCGAGCCCGGGAAGGGAAGCCAGTTCACAGTTTGGCTGCCAGCACAGGCGTGAGATATCCCCTGCCGGTTATTTCTACCCTCTGCCTCCCACAGGAGTATGCGAGCCTGTGGGAGGTTGCTTTCTGTGAGGATAAGGTTGCCTTAAGGTTGATTTAGGTTGACCATAAAGACGGTAGGGGAAATCCAGCGTAAGATTCGCTTACAAATGGGTGTAGCTTTGCGGGTTCACACCTCCAGGCAGCCGAAGTTTTGCCTGGAGGTGGTCTCCTGGCTATCACCCCAGACTTTGGATAAAGTTGGAGGTACAAATGAAAAAAAACAGCATTACTTTTATCAGCATGATTGTATTGGTTGCCATGTTGTTGACTGCCTGCGGTGTATCTGTGCAGGTACCGGAGCAAATCTCCAGCCTGCTGGATAATCCTGGCAGCGCCGTTGGGCAGGCGGTTGGACCGACCGCAACCGCGGCGCCAGCACAGGCTGCCCCTATGTTGGGAACAGAAGCAAGCGACCTGTTAGCTGCCTATCAAGGCACCCTGACCAGCCTGTATGAGCAAGTTAGCCCATCCGTGGTGAATATTCGCGTTCTGGTCAAGGGCGGTGGATTGAGCCTGGGCGGCGGGCAGTTGCCTGAATTACCTTTCGAGCTGCCCGGCATGCCCGAATCACCGGATGGCGAGGAGAACTCGGAGCCAGACGTGCAGCCCTACGGGCAGGGACTGGGTTCCGGCTTTGTGTGGGATAAAGAAGGGCATATTATTACCAACAATCATGTTGTCGATGGGGCAGAGAAGATCGAGGTTGTCTTCTCGGATGGCAGCACGGTGCAAGCCGAGCTGGTTGGCACCGATCCCGACAGTGATCTGGCTGTGATCCGGGTGGATGTGCCCGCAGACCAGCTTCAGCCGGTGCAGATCGCCGACTCTGACCTGGTGAAGGTGGGTCAGCTGGCGATTGCCATTGGCAACCCGTTTGGGTTGGAAGGCACCATGACGGTGGGCATCGTCAGCGCCCTGGGGCGCACTCTGCCTGCCAGCCAGGGACTTATGAGTGGACCGACCTACTCGATCCCGGATATCATTCAGACCGATGCGCCGATCAACCCGGGCAACTCGGGCGGCGTGCTGGTGGATGCTAACGGGCAGGTGATCGGCGTGACAGCAGCTATCGAGTCAACCAGCGGGGCAAACGCAGGCATTGGTTTTGTGATCCCGTCCAATATCGTGCGCCGGGTAGTGCCTTCTCTGATTGAGAACGGCAGCTTTGCCCACCCTTACCTGGGGATCAGCGGTTCTGACCTGATCCCAGACCTGGCAACCGCCATGGATTTGGACAGTAACCAGCGCGGCGCGCTGGTGATCGAAGTCAATCCGAACACGCCAGCGGATAAAGCTGGTTTGCGCGGCAGCGACCGCCAGGTGACGATCGATGGTCAGGAGGCACGGGTTGGCGGTGATGTGATCGTTGCGATTGATGGGCAGACAGTCAACGACATGGATGACCTGATCGCTTACCTTGGAAAGAGCACTGTGGTAGGACAAGAAGTAACGCTTACCGTGCTCCGGGATGGCAATGAGACTGAGGTGAGCGTGACCCTTGAGGCTCGCCCGGGACAGGCTGCTCCCCAGGCTGAAGCGGAAGCCGCACAAACCAGCGGGAATGTCTGGTTGGGTATTCGCGGCCAGGCAATGGACAGCGCGCTGGCAGAGGCGATGAACCTGGATTCTGATCAGGAAGGCGTGCTTGTCCAGCAAGTGGAGGCCAACAGCCCGGCAGATGAAGCCGGACTACGCGGCAGCTTCAAGCCGGTTGATCTGAACGGAGAGCAGGTTCTGATCGGCGGGGATGTGGTCACTGAGCTGAACGGAGAAGCAGTGACCAGTGTTGAAGCGCTGCGAGATGGCATCCAGAAATACCAGCCCGGGGATGAAGTTGCCCTGACTATTATCCGCGACGGAGAGCAGGCAGAAGTTATCATATCCCTGTCAGAGCGCCCGTAATGAGACCGGTCGGTATAGTTTAGCAGTATCTGATCGGCAGCAGCGCCCCCGGACATTCCAGGGGCGCTGTAATTTTACCTATTCGCTTTGACCTCAGCAGAATGGGGTATGTTAAAATCGATACCAGGCTATCATTCTTGTAGCTATTTCACAACATGGACATGAATGGTGTTGGAGGAGCTATGCCAGACAATAAGCTGAGAGTCGGATTTATTGGCATTGGAGCGATGGGCACGCCGATGTCGCAGCGCATCTGGGAGGCTGGTTTCCCCTTGACGGTCTATAACCGCCGGCCCGCCAAGACGGAAGCGTTTGCTGCAAAAGGCGTTCCAGTGGCGGCAGGCTGTGCGGACATTGCCAGCCGGTCGGATGTGGTGATCACGATGATTGGTCAGGTGGCAGAAGAGCTGGAGGCGGTGCTGGGTGTAGACGGCGTGCTGGAAGGCGCCCACCCGGGGCTGATCCTGATTGATATGAGCACGGTAGGGGTTGTGGCTTCGAAGAAGATGGCGCAGGCAGCGCGGGAGAAAGGGGTGGCTTTTCTGGATGCACCGGTGTCCGGGTCAGTCGGACCGGCGAAGGAAGGCAAGCTGCGTTTCATGGTGGGCGGCGAGCGGGAGGTGCTGGATAAGGTAGAGCCTGTGCTGATGTCGATGGGCGAGCATATCTACCATGTAGGGCCGAACGGGGCTGGCAGCGCCATGAAGGTCATCGTAAACCTGATGATTGGTATGACGGTGATCGCGGTGGCAGAGACGCTGACCCTGGGACGCCAGGCGGGTCTTGACCCGCAGCAGATGCTTGAAATCCTGGGGGTGACCGCCGTCAGCTCGCCCCATCTGAGGAATAAAGGCAAGATGATGGTTGAGGGGCAATTCGAGCCCGCATTCGCCCTGAAGTATATGCAGAAGGATTTCGATCTAATTATGGAAGCTGCCCACGAGCTAAAGACACCGCTTTTTACCAGTGCGATTGCGCACCAGGTCTATACCGCGGCGAATGTGGCTGGCTATGGTGACCTGGACTACGCCGCGGTGGTCAAGTTCCTGGAGGATTTCGCCGCAAGGCGAGACGAGTAGTTTGGTATTCTACCCTGATGGGTGGATCATTAAAATCAGAATGCCCCCAGCGATTGGGGGCATTCTGGCAAACGAGCAAGAAACCTGATTAGATTTACAGGTTCGGCAATAAGTATTCGTAGGCGCTGAGGGCAGCCTTAGCGCCATCACCCACTGCGATCAGCACCTGTTCGGCGTAGTTGGTGGTGACATCCCCCGCCGCAAAGACCCCCGGCAGGCTGGCGCGTGCCATGCAGTCCACTTTGACGCGCCCTTCGGGGTCCAGCTCAACCAGTCCGGCGACCATCTGGGTATTGGGCACCAGACCCAGCTCGACGAAGGTGCCGTCGGCAGTGACGACCTCTTGTGCGCCGTCTGGCGATTTGACCACAACCCTCTCGGCATAGCCATTACCCTGCACTTCCACCACCTGGTAGCCCTCGTGAATGGTGACGTTGGGCGAGCGGCGCAGCTTGGCTCCCATGGGAGTATCGAGTGCTGGTTGGGTCGGACCGATCAGAGTAACATGTTTGGCAACCGTAGACAGCTCAGCAGCCGAGCGCAGGGCAAGATCGCTGTCGCCTACCACAGCGGTGGTCTTATCGATGAACAGCGGGGCGTAGCTCAGGGCGGAGAAGCACAGTCCGCGCATGATAAATTCTTTCTCACCCGGCACCCCCATGCGTTTGGTGCGCGTGCCGGTGGCAACGATAATTGCCCGAGCTTCGAAGCGGGCGCCGTTCTTGGTGTGGATGGCGAAGCCCTCCCCATCCCGCTCGACGTGTTCGACTGTATCCATATGGCGGGCAAACTTGAGATATTCCAGCTCGCTTTTGAACTTATTGACTACTTCCAGCCCGCGGATTACCTGGTAATCCTCGGCCCAGGGCAAAGACAGGTGATAGTTGGTCATCCCGCCCAGGTCTTTGGTGATGAGGAGGACATTCAATCGCTTACGGATGGCATACATAGTGGCAGTCAGTCCGGCCGGCCCGCCGCCGATAATTATCAAATCATACATGGTTCACCTCGTGTGAGATCATTGGGTTAGATTGCTACAGTTCGTCTCCGCTCACTGCAGGCGCAAAAACCGCTCGCATTGGCAGGTTTTTCTTAGATCAGCTTTCAGGCGGTTCGGGGATGAAGTCTTGCTCCATCATCATATGGGTCAGGTCGCGCGAGCGCTTAATGATCGTCATCGCTTTCTGGAGCAGCTCATCGTAGCTCAGACTGAGCCGCGCCAGGCCAAGCTCCTGGGCTTTCATGCCTACGGCTGCCGCCTCGCGCGGGAATACTTCCCAGTCGTCCATGGTAGGCAGGATCTGGCGTGGGCTGAGCTTATCGCCGACATGGTCTGCCAGCGCTTTGGCGGCGGCGAAGCACATCTCGTCGGTGATCGTTCGGGCGCGCACATCCAGGGTGCCGCGGAAGATGCCCGGGAAGCCCAACGAGTTGTTCACCTGGTTGTCGAAATCGGAGCGTCCGGTAGCTACCACCGCCGCGCCGGCCTCGACGGCCTCCCAGGGCCAGATCTCGGGCACCGGGTTAGCGCAGGCGAAAAGGATGGCATCCTTGCCCATCGTAGACACCCACTCGGGCAGGATGACACCCGGTCCGGAGCGAGATAGGGCGATCACCACGTCAGCCCCTTTCATGGCATCGGGAATATCACCTTGGCGCCCTTCGGCATTCGTGATCTGGCACAGGTGCCATTTATCGACAAACTCGGCTTTGCGCATCTCCAGGTCTTTGCGGTGCTTGCCCAGGATGCCCTTGCTATCCACCATGAAGCAGCGGGCGGGATCGGCTCCCCAGCCAAAGATCAAGCGTGAACACGCCACGTTGGATGCCCCCGAGCCGATAAAAGCGATGGTCACCTCGCTCATTTTCTTGCCCACCACTTTGAGCGCGTTGATCAGCCCAGCCAGGGTCACGGTGGCGGTGCCTTGCTGGTCGTCATGCCAGACAGGGATCTCTGCTTTCTCGCGCAGAGTATCCAGGATACGGAAACACTTGGGTTGGGAGAGGTCTTCCAGATTGACGCCGCCAAATCCAGGCTGGAGCATGAGCACAGTATTGATGATGGCATCTGGATCCTTGGTATCCAGCATGATAGGCACGCCATCCACACCGCCCAAGTACTTGTAGAGCAACGCTTTGCCTTCCATCACGGGCAAACCCGCCTTGGGACCGATATCCCCCAGCCCCAACACCCGGGTGCCGTCGCTGACCACAGCAACAGTGTTCCATTTGTTGGTGTATTCGTAAGCCAATTCAGGATCGGCCTGGATGGCGCGGCAAGGGGCAGCCACACCCGGTGTGTACCAGATGGCAAAGTCGTTGAAATCGCGCACGGTACACTTCAGCGTGGTCTCAATCTTCCCCCGGTAAAACGGATGCAATAGCATGGCATCCGCTGAGGGTTTCTTGGCTTTTGCAAGCAATTCTTCGACATTCACCCTCGGTTTTTCTTGCAGCATGGTGGACCTCCTATTTTGTTTTTTTCTGGGTTGATATGACCCGTGACAGCCTAACGGTTGGCGAATGATCTGGCCTCAGCCTGTTTGAGCCAGTTTATTCATTAGGACTTATGCAGTTGGTGGGAGGCTGGGGGTGTTTGGACGGGCGTCGCCCGCCCAAACACCCCCGATTTTCCCCTGAACTGCATAACTACTATTCATAATGGATTTCGCGGCGGAACTGGGCTTTCGACTCGACTTCTGCCAGCTTCATAGAGGCATAGGCGCAGGCTTCCTTCATGAGCTGCTGGACTTGCTCTTCTGGCAGGTCTTTAATGCTCTCCATGGTGTAGCCTTTGCCTTCTAAAAAAGCTTCGAGCAACATTCGTTCCAGGGTAGATTGGGGGCCATCGGCGACGCAGCGATCAATATCCTCTGGATTGGTGGTTGGGTTTTC
>JBFYSV010000150.1:0-11918 GCA_041301185.1 Anaerolineae bacterium | reverse complement strand
GGGGGGGGGTGGGGCCGGCCCCCCCCCCCCCACACACCCCTATCCTCCCACCAACTGCGTAAGTCTTAAATAAATAACGTGAGATCGGGTGAAAGGGATTATGGGGTAGTTATAGGCGGGTTCGCCGCCTATAACTACCCCGTAAGTACCTCCTTTTCCGCTTACCCGAATTTACGATAAATAGCAATTATCTATTCTAGAGGTTAAAGAATGATAGAAACCCATGGTACCAGCATGACCAGCGCCCATTACGCGCGCATGGGCAAAGAAGAATGTGAAAAAATCCATCTCGCCAGCCTGGAGATCATGCAGCGCATCGGCATTGACGTTCACGACGAAAAGGCACGCCAGATCCTGCACGGCGGCGGAGCAAAAGTTGACGGTGTGCGCGTGCGGATTCCGGAATATATGGTCACCCGCGCCCTGGCAACCACCCCCAAACGGCTTACCCTGTATGATCGTAACGGCAAGGTAGCGATACGCGCCGGAGGCTATAACAGCTATTACGGTGGCGGGTCAGACTGTCTGAATATCCTGGATCACCGCACAGGACTACGCCGCAGACCATTGTTAAGCGATGTGCATGAAGCATCGGTTCTGATGGATGCACTGCCTGAAATCGACTTTGTGATGTCAGCTTTTCTCCCTGAGGATGTCGACTCAAGCATCTACGACCGCTACCAGATGGAAGTCATGCTCAACAACACCACCAAGCCGATCGTCTTCGTCACCCCAGATTTTGAAGGCTGCGTGGCGGCGGTCGAAATGTGCGAGATCGTAGCTGGCGGAGTGCAGGCTTTCCAGCAACGTCCGTTTGCGACCTGCTACATCAATGTCACTTCAGGGATGACCGCCAACGCCGAGGCGCTGCAAAAATGCATGTACCTGGCAGAGAAGGGCTTACCACAGCTATATATCCCGCTGAACGCTGGCGGAGTGAACTCGCCGGTCACCACAGCCGGTTGCATGGCAACCATGAATGCCGGCATCTTATTGGGAATTGTCCTCTCGCAGCTCGTCCAAGAAGGTTCTGCGGTCGCCGTCCCCGGCTGGAATGGCGGACCATACAACCTGCAAACCATGGTCGGCAATTATGTGCTGGCAGACGAGCAAGGCGTCCCGACGTCAATGGGCAAATATTACGATTTGCCGGTATTTGGTTTGGGCGGCTCGACGGACTCCAAGGTTCTCGACCAGCAGTGTGGCTTTGAAATCACGCTCAGCCTGATGACATCCCTGCTGCATGGCGCCAATATCGTTCACGATGTCGGCTTTATGGATGCCGGTATGCAGGGCTCTTTGCAGGTGATCACCATCAGCAATGATATCCTTGGCTTCTTGCGCGCGGCTACTGCCGGAGTAGTGGTCAACGATGAGACCCTGGCGCTGGATGTTATTGAAGAGCTTGGACCCACCGGTAGTTACCTGGGGCACGACCACACGCTGCGCCATTACAAAGAACCCTATTATTCCAAGCTGCTCGATAAGAACCAGTACTCGGTCTGGGAGAAGCGGGGTGGGACCACCATGGAGCAACGAGCAGCAAAACAAGTCGACAGCATCCTGAGCAAACACCAACCGGAGCCATTGCCTGAGGATGTTCAGAAAGCCATCCAACAGATCATATTGCGTGAGCAGGCAAACCTCGAATAACCTGGCAGTTAACGATACCAGCTGGGCTGGCTAAGCCCAGCCGGAGCAACTAGGCAAAACAAACGAGATTTGAATTGCATTTCACAAGCTCTGCACGCTGGTAGACAGCAGAAGGAGATGGTACAACGATGGGTATGGGACGTTATATCACACGCCGGCTCCTGACAATGCTACTCACCATGTTTCTCGTCTCCATCCTGGTGTTTGCAATTGTTGAAATTGCGCCCGGCAATGTTGCCCGCAACATCCTTGGCGCATACGCAACACCAGAGCAAGAGAAATCGATGGAAAACCAGCTCGGTCTCGATCGTTCTCGCTTAAGCCGCTATATATCCTGGCTTCTGGGATCCGACTGGCAGGCCAGTCGAGTCATTGGTTTGCCGGTAAAAGAGATCGTTATCTCCCAGGGTGTAGTGGAGAAACACCGCCAGTGGTGGGCGGTGGATGAAAACGGCGACTTGGTGCAGTGGGACGTACAAGGTGGCGAGTTGATCAAGATGATTCGCCAACCAGATGGTTCTGTGGTTCCGACACCCGACAACACAGCCTGGAGAGTTGACGAGGACGGCAAAACCTACTTTTGGGGGATGGATAATGACAACCGGGCTGCATTGTGGATTCAAGGTGAGGGCGGGTCAGAATTTACCCTGGAATATAGCGGATGGCAACAAGCGGCGGACTCACCGGTGGATTATATGCCCATGTCTAAAGGATTGTTACGCGGCGATGCGGGCATCTCGCTCCGCTACAAGCGCCCTGTCTCAGATGTGATCGGCAGGCGCATCAACAACTCGCTGATCCTGGCAATGTTGGCATTTGCGATATCCATTCCCATCGCCATCGTCCTGGGATTGATCGCCGGACTCAACGAAGGCAAACTTGTTGATCGCATTGTCACCCTTGGAGGTCTGCTCACTGCAGCGTCTCCCGACTTTGCCACTGGCATCCTGCTGATAATGACTTTCGGTCTCTGGCTTGGCTGGCTGCCAGGAGCGACTGTGTTCCTCAGCGAAGATGCCATCCTGCAAGATCCACGCATGATCATCCTGCCCGTGATGACCGCTTGCCTGGTGGAGATCGGGTATGTGCTGCGAATTACCCGCTCCAGCGTGGTTGAAGTGATGAATAGCATGTACGTGCGCACTGCTATCCTGAAAGGGCTTACACACCGCCAGGTAGTGACCCGTCATGTGTTGCGCAACGCCATGATGGCGCCGATCACCGTGATCATGCTGCATGTCAATTGGTTCATTGGCGGGCTGGTAGTGATCGAGTCGGTATTTGGCTACCCCGGATTGGGCAATTTCATCCTGAACGCCGCCCTCTACAAGGATATCTATGCGATTGAAGCCGGAGCGATGGTGCTGATTGTCATCGCAGTGGGAACCCAGTTGATCGCGGATATTATCTACGCCATGATCAACCCACGCATTCGTTACGCCTAGGAGACTGACATGTCGGTTGTAACTGCTGATGAAAAATCCGCACGGACAAAACAGCCATCCGGCCCCAACCAAGGAGCAACATCCGCCCGCTCCATGTCGAACGTCAGTAGGCGCCTGCGGGAACTGGTCGAGCTGATCACCGCCTCAAAAACCGCCATGGTCGGTCTGGCGATTGTGCTATTCTGGGTATTTGTGGCGATATTTGCACCGCTAGTAACCTCCTACGACCCGAACGAGCAAGATTACACTGCCATCAACGAAGGTCCTTCCGCTGCTCATCCACTGGGAACTGATCAGATGGGGAGAGATGTCTGGTCACGCCTGGCTTACGGGGCGCGCACCATCCTGATTCTGGGTCCTCTTTCGGTATCCGTGGCTTTCGTGCTTGGCATCGCCCTGGGATTGCCTTCGGGGTACTATGCCAAATGGATCGATGAAGCCGTGATGCGCATCCTGGATGCCATCATGGCTTTCCCTACCATACTGCTGTATATGATCATCATCTCAGCCATTGGACCTTCAATGTTCAATGTGGTCATCGCCATCGCTATTGGTGGTGCGCCGGGGGTCGCGCGCCTGGTGCGGGCGCTGACGATGGACATCCGCACCCGAGAGTTTGTATCCGCCGCCAAGCTGCGCGGTGACTCCGATTTTCAGGTCATGGTACGTGAAATCTTGCCGAATTGCCGCGGACCGCTGATTGTGGACTTCCTTATGCGGATTGGCTATGCTGCTTTCTATATCGGCACCCTTGGCTTTCTCGGCCTGGGCTTACCACCACCCACACCGGATTGGGGTGGTATGGTTCAGGAAGGTCATGGTCGCATGATTGCCAACCCCTGGCCTGTGCTTGCCGCCACATTGGCTATCGTCAGCCTGGTGATCGGGTTAAACCTGTTCGCCGATGGTTTGCGCGAAGAAGCCCTGCGCTACCAGTAACAGAAGACGGGTAAAATGGAGAGCCATATGGACCAAATGCCCATCCTGGCTGTCAACAATCTGGCAGTCACCTACAAAACCCGCAAACGAGATATCAACGCGGTGCGGGATGTCTCCTTTAAGATTTACAAGGGCGAAAACCTGGGACTAGTTGGCGAATCGGGCTGTGGTAAAAGCACTGTTGCCTATTCCATTGTGAACTTTCTAGGCCCTAATGGAGCGGTGACTAACGGAGAGATTGTATTCAAGGGCGAACAATTGCGTGGTCGACCCGAGTCGGAACTACGCAAGCTGCGTGGTGCAGATATCTCCATGGTCTATCAGGAACCCATGTCGGCGCTCAATCCCTCCATGCGCATTCAGGACCAATTGGCTGAAAGCCTGATTGCCCACCGAGGGTTTAACAAGCAAGAGGCTTACACCCACTCTATAGAAGCGCTGAAAAGCGTCTACATGCCCGATTCCGAAGCGGTGATGCAACGCTACCCGCACCAGCTTTCTGGAGGCCAGCAGCAACGGGTGGTGATTGCTATGGCGCTGCTGAATAACCCCTCGCTTTTAATTATGGATGAGCCGACTACTGCGCTGGATGTAACCGTTGAAGCTGCAGTGCTCGACCTGATCGCCGAGCTCAAAGATCGCTACCAAACCGCCACCCTGTATATCAGCCACAACCTGGGCGTGGTGGCGCGTGTTTCCGATAAGGTCGGAGTGATGTATGCTGGCGAGATCGTAGAATTGGCTGCAACCAGTGCCATATATCGTATGCCTCTGCACCCCTACACAATGGGCTTGATGCGCTGTCTGCCCGATGTAGACGCACCCAAGGGCACTCGCCGCCTCTACCCCATCGTCGGTCGAGTTCCATCGCCTGCCAACCTGCCCCCCGGCTGTATTTTTGCCCCGCGCTGCGAACACGCCATACCGGAGTGCAGCGAGCAGCATCCGGAACTGGTCGAGATCGAGCCCGGGCACCGGGTACGCTGCGTGCGAGCATCCGAATGGCTGGGCAAGAAGATGATCTGGTTGGATCGAGAAGAAGCCCTGGAACCCTGCCCCGACCGGGATGATGAGGCACTTGAACGCCTGATCAAGATCGATAATGCCAAAGTCTATTACCCGGTTCCTTACAAAACGATGAAAGGCTTGTTCGGGATGGAGAAGCGCCGTTATGTGCGGGCAACAGACGATGTTAGCCTGAGCGTGCGACGAGGGCGCACTCTGGGCATCGTGGGTGAATCTGGGTGCGGAAAGAGCACTCTGGCGCGGGCGATCGTCGGACTGGAGTCGCTCCATGGCGGCAAGATCACGTTCCAAGGCAATGATATCTCTGAACCACTCAATAAGCGTGATCTGATGACGATCCGCGAGTTGCAGATGGTTTTTCAAGATCCCAATGGCACCCTCAACCCAACGTATTGCGTGGGTGATCAGATCGCTGCATCGCTGCGGCGGTTTAAGACTGTCCCACCCGACCAGGTGCAGGGCGAGGTCGAACGGCTGCTGCTATCCGTCAAACTGGACGAGAGCTATTACTACCGCCTGCCGCGCCAGATGAGCGGCGGTGAGAAACAACGCGTGGGCATTGCCCGCGCAATTGCTTCCAATCCGGCAATGGTCGTGTGTGACGAGCCCGTCTCAGCCCTGGATGTCTCGGTGCAGGCAGCCGTGCTGAACCTGCTGCTGGAGATCCAGACCCAGCAGGATATGACCATGATATTGATCTCGCACGACTTGAGCTCTGTGCGCTTCTTCTCAGACGATGTGGCTGTGATGTATTTGGGGCGGATTGTGGAAATTGGTCCATGTGAATCGATCTACACACCACCCAACCACCCCTACACCGCAGCATTGCTGGCAGCTGTACCGCGCCCAGACCCTGACCTGGAACCCTCCGGCGTACGTCTTTCCGGGCGTGTACCCAGTGCGGTCAACCCGCCCAGCGGTTGCCGCTTCCATACCCGCTGCCCCTTCATTATTGGAGATATCTGCCAGCAAGAGGAACCCCCCGAGCGCAATTTCGGCGGCGGGCACAAAATTTATTGTCACCTGACTCCAAAAGAATTAGAGCAAGTCAAACCTTGATTTTCGCCATCCCGCCTGGCCTCTCTCGCAAATAATTGAGAAAAGGTGAGGGATAGCCTCATATCCTGATCATTTCAGAAAGGCTCTTCTAGCCATGCACGAAAACACCCCTTTTTTTATGCGCGACCCCTGGGTCTTTGATCCTGAGAAAAAACAATCTCAGCACTCAGAGGTGGGTTTAGGCTTCGATACGCTTGCCCTGCATGCCGGCTTCCACCCGCTAAAAAACGTGGAGCAGTTCCGCTCCTTCGCCACACCGATTGTGCAGTCAATGACCTATCCCTACGAAACCTTTGAGCATTTCCCGGACTATATCTATGGGCGGAGTAAAACCCCCACGGTGAGCGTGCTGGAGGAGCGCCTGGCTGCCCTGGAAGGCGGTGAGGGGTGTGTGACTGCCGGATCGGGTTCCCAGGCGCTGTTCAACCTGGTTTTCACGATTGCCCGCCCGGGTGATAACGTGGTGACAACCCTGAACATCTTTGGTGAGGGTTACAAACAAGCTGCGACGATATTCCCCGAACGCTGCAATGTGGAATTCCGCTTTGTCAAGGAGTACACCAATCCATCTGCCTGGGACCGAGCGATCGATAAGAAGACCCGCCTGGTGTGGGTAGAGACCCCGAGCAACCCGGTGCTCCAGGTCACGGATATCACTGCGGTAGCGGAGGTAGCCCACGCTCACGGCGTGCCGCTGATGGTGGATAATACCACGGCTACGGCTGCCTTGCAGAAGCCCATGGCATTGGGCGCAGATATCGTTTTGCTCTCCCTGACTAAATTTCTGGCAGGTAATGCTACCGTATTGGGGGGAGCAATCGTAGGTCCAGAGGCACTGGTGGAAGATATCCGCTGGAACACCACCGAGTTCGTCGGTGCAATCTTGCAGCCTTTTGAGGCCTGGTTGATGTTGCAATATCTTGAAACCCTCTCGATGCGCATGCAGCGCCATAGTGAGAATGCCCAGGCGGTTGCCGAGTTCCTGGCAACCCACCCCAAAGTGAACAAAGTTCATTACCCAGGGCTGGCAAATCATCCCCAGCGCGAGCTGACCTGCCGCCAGATGAAATCTTTCGGCGGCTTGCTCTCATTTGTTGTCCCCGGTGGCATGGACGGAACAGCAAAGCTGATGAACAATACCCGCCTCGTGGTCCACGCGGTGACGTTCGGCACCAGCCGCTCGATTTTCATGCACCCGCGCACCATCACGCATGAGCACATGACCCAGGCCGAGCGCGATGACGCCGGAATCGAAGACGGCTTGATCCGCCTATCCGTTGGGCTGGAAGACCCGGCGGATATCATCGCCGACCTGGACCAGGCGCTGGCCCTCCTATAAAGGACTCAGCAATGTCCAAACAGGCTATCCTGACCCAAAATGCTCCCCAGCCCGCCGGCCCATATTCCCAGGGAATCCGTGCCGGCTGCTTCATTTTCGTTGCCGGGCAGACACCCTACGATCCGGCTACCGGAAAAATTAGCGGCGAGACAATCGAAGAACAGACTCGGCGGGTTCTTGAAAACATAAAAGCGATTCTGGAAGAAGGTGGAGCCAGTATGGCAGATGTGGTAAAAGCCACAGTCCACCTGAGCGATCTGAGCCTCTTCGCGCGCTTCAACCAGGTCTACGAGCGCTATTTCCCAGATCCAAAGCCCGTCCGAACGACGGTCGGCAGCCAGTTGGCTGGTATTCTGGTTGAGATTGATGTCATCGCTTTCCTCGGCGATCACGCCTGACATGATCTGACTGAAAAATGGGTGAATTCGATGCGTGGAATATTACGCGAACGCTTATCTCTGGATGTAGAAAGCTTGCAAGCGATCAACAACCTGCTCATCAACCCGGATTCCCGGGTGATAAACGACCTTCTGGATGTGGTGCTGAAATACGGCACGCCAGAGGAGATCAACCAGCAGGCAAGGGCTGCCGGGAGCCTACCTGCCCTGCTGGATCGCGTCAGGGATGCCCACCCGGAATACCTGGCAGACCTGGAGTGGCTGCGCCAGCAGCGCGACCAGGGGGCGTTTATCAGCATTGCCGATTATCGCCGTAAGATCTTGGGGGGAAAAGCTAACCAAATCCTATTCGACCAGCGCTACCCACTCACACTGGAGATCAGCGCCTGCCAGTATTTTCCCTGGCTAATCGATATTGCCCGGCGCGCCATAGCAAATGGCGCGCTCATGCCTGGGCGCTTTATCCGCGTGCGCAATATGAAAGAACAGGAGGCGGATGGCGATCTGCCGGCTTTTGCGGCTGCCATGCAGATCATTGGCACAAGCTATGCCGAGCAACTCGATACGCGCGGTGCGGATGGGTCCAATATCCACCTTGGCGGGCCGGACACGATTATCGGCTACTTTGGAGGCGTCGGTCAACCCAACCATTATGCCCTGAAATGGCTGGATGAGTACCTGTACTATTACACCCGTTATGGGGTCCGCCAGGTGCTCAACGTTAACGATGGGACGGTGATGGTGGGCTACCTGCTGCACCGGCTGGGCGTCGATATCGAGTTCAAGATCTCGGTGACCCTGGGCAATGATAATCCCTACTCTGCCCTGTGGACATTGATCACCGCCCGCCTGTTCTCCCGACCAGACGGATCGACGCCCCTGGTTGGCTTCAATTGGAGCAACTCCACCAACAATGAGACCATCGAAATCTCCGCCCAATTCCGCAAAGAGCTGGGGTTTGAGGACTTGGTGCGCTTTGAGCACCATGTCACCGAGACCTGGAAAGGCCTGGTCATCCAGCCCTACAACCGGCGGGATGACGTGATTGCCCTGGCAGACCATATTGCCAATATCTCCACCAAGCACGAAGGTGGAGAACCGGAAGTAGAACAAACCCGCCCCAGGCCTTCTGAGATCCAGGATTATTACCGGCTGAAAGAAGAGATCCTCGCCAGCGGCGATTGGGAAGATATCACCCTAAACTTTATGGATAAATTCGACTCGCTGAACCTGACTGCCCGGGTGTTGACTGAAGCCGGTTTATCCTTTATCGCCGCTCCCCTGCTCCACAGGTGAAGCCAGCTGGCATAAGCCGATACAAAATCAAGAGATTTGGTATCTGTGACTCACTCCATCACTCGCTTGCATCCCATCCCGATAGAAGAGATCAGCGCCGCACGCCAACAAATTCAAGCATTCGTCAAGCCTTCCCTACTAACGCGCCTGGACATCCACGGCGCTCCTTCTGAGGTCTACCTCAAGCTGGAGAATTTGCATCCCGTGGGATCATTCAAGCTACGCGGTGTTGTGAACGCGCTTTCCGCTGCCCGACCTGAAACGCTCGATAACGGCATATGGACTGCCAGCGCCGGCAACATGGGGTACGCCCTGGCGTGGGTTGCCCGCCGGAGGAACATTGCCTGTGCTGTGATCGTACCGGAAAATGCACCTGCTTCCAAGCTGGCGGCGATCGCCCGGCAGGGCGCCCAGATCGAGAAAGTGCCTTTCCATGTCTACCAGGAGATCCAGCGCCGACACACCTGGTCTGGTTTGCTCGATTGCCCACCCGACAGCCCCCTGAACGGATTGCTCATCCACCCCTTTGCCGATCCGGCGGTCATGGCTGGCAACGGCACAATCGGGCTTGAGATCCTGGAAGATCTGCCCGAAGTTGACGCTGTGCTGGTCCCCTATGGCGGTGGAGGGCTGAGCTGTGGAATTGCTTCTGCCATCAAGGCTCTAAAGCCGGATGTGCGCGTCCTGGCGTGTGAGGTCGAGACGGCAGCCCCCCTGGCAGCCAGCCTGGCAGCCAGCATGCCAGTTCAGGTGAGCTACATCGCCAGCTTTGTCTCAGGGATGGGAGCACCGTCAGTATTCCCTGAAATGTGGCCTCTGGCACAGCAATTGCTGGATGGCTCGCTGGTCGTAACCCTGGATCAGGTGCGCACAGCTATCCGCTGGCTGGCAACGAACAGCCATATTATTGTCGAAGGGGCTGGGGCGGTGCCGGTCGCAGCCGCGCTGGACGGGCTGGCAGGACGCGGAAAAATTGCCTGCATCGTATCGGGTGGCAATATCGACCTGCAGTTACTGGTCAGCATTCTCCAGGAGGAGCAATCATGACAATGGTGCTTTACTTGATAGGAGGCGCGCATGCGCCGGAATAGAGATCCAGGCCTCCGGCACATCCGCGCCCGAGAGAATCGTTGCGCCTACGGGATGGGGCTGGGCATATTGCTCCTGGATGATGTCTATCCTGGGTTTCCAGGGGATGTGCGCAACGCCAGTGGCTATCCATTCCCGATCCAATACCAGATCGTTGAAGGGATCGATATTGACAGGCTGGTGGTTGCTGATGATAAATCGCCCTGCCTGGAACCCTTGTTGCGCGCCGCCAGGATGCTGGAGCGGATGGGCTGCCGGGCGATCGCCGGCGAATGCGGCTACTTTTCGTATTTCCAGCGAGAGGTGGCTGCCAGTGTCAGCGTACCGGTCTTTATGTCCAGCCTGCTGCAAGTGCCCATTGCCCAGCAAACGATCGCTCCCCACCAGGCGGTGGGCATCCTGGTCGCAAACTCGACATACCTGACCGACCGGCACCTGGAGGCGGTCGGAGTCCGTTTGAGCTCGAACTATGTGATCGGCGGTGCAATGGATGATTTCCGCTGTCAGGAGTTCGATCACCTGTGGACGACGGGCCTGCGCAGCGACCCACCCGGGGCTGATTACGAAAAGGCGGAGGCTGAGTTCGTCCAGGTAGGTGTAGAATTCTACAAAAAACATGCAAACATGGGCGCGATGGTGCTGGAGTGCACCGGTTTCCCGCCCTTTGCCCGGGCGCTGCAGAGGCAGATTGAAATCCCGATCTACAGCTGGGGCACGCTGTTGGATTTCGCCTATTCAGTGGTCGTGCATCGCGATTACTATGGACATGTATAAAAAAGGAGATATCCGTATGGATTTTGCCGAGCGAGTCGTCAAGCTGGCGCCCGAGGGGGCCTATTTTATGCTGGCGAAAGCCCAGGCGCTGGAAGCCACCGGGCGGGAGATCATCCACCTGGAAATCGGGCAGCCAGACGTGCCTACATTTGACAATATCACCCAGGCTGGGGTGCGCGCCATCCAGGAAGGTTACACTCGTTATACCCCCTCCGCGGGTATCAAGGAGTTGCGTAAAGCGATTGCAGAAGACGCCTCCCGGCGCAGGGGCATCCCCATCGAGGCGCGCCAGGTAGTCATTGGTCCCGGAGCAAAACCCGCCTTGTTCTTCCCCACCCTGGCGCTGGTACGACCCGGCGACGAAGTGCTCTACCCCGATCCAGGATTTCCAACCTACGCGGCAATGATCGAGGTGGCGGGTGGGGTGCCCGTGCCGGTACCTCTAAGCGAAGAGGGTGATTTCTCTTTTGACCTGCAAGCCCTCGACCGGTTGGTAAGCGACCGAACCCGGATGATCGTGCTCAACTCGCCCAGCAACCCCACTGGCGGGGTGATGTCCCCCTCTGCCCTGGAGCATGTTGCGGCGCTGGCAATGGACAGGAATATCTGGGTATTATCGGATGAGATCTACACCCGGCTGGTCTATGAATCTCCCGCCCCCAGCATCGCTGCCCTGCCCGGCATGGAGGAACGCACGATTATTTGCGATGGCTTTTCCAAGACCTATGCCATGACCGGCTGGCGCCTGGGCTACGGAATTATGCCGCCTGCTCTGGCGGAGAGGGTGGAGCTATTACTTACCCATTCTGTGGGCTGCACAGCCAGCTTCACCCAGGTCGCGGGTCTGGAAGCGATCAACGGTCCGCAAGACCAGGCTGAAGAAGTTGTCAATGAATATCG
>JBFYSV010000149.1:0-7646 GCA_041301185.1 Anaerolineae bacterium | reverse complement strand
ATGCGCTAACCACCTGTCCGAATAAGTCGGTGGTTGCCGGGGATTCGGGAGTGCCCTCGTCCAGAGCAAGCAGAGCCGTTTGAGTCTGGGAGGCTAACTCTTCGGCATTCGCCAGTCGATTGCGCTCTTCACGCAGCTCGGCTTCCTCGCCGTCCCGCAGGTGAGCAGCTTCAATTTCCTGGATCTGGTAATTGAGCATATCGATCTGGCGGGCCGCTTCACGCTCCGACTGGCGTAACGAGGCCAGCTCCTGGCGTAAAGCCCGCAGGTCGTGGTAAGTCTGTTGATAAGCGGAAGATAATGAGCTGAGGTCTGCGAAACGGTCCAAAAGCTGCTGGTGCTGGCTGACACGTAGAAGGGAGAGGTGTTCTGATTGACCATGAACATCCACCAGATATTCACCAAGCTCGCGCAGCAGTGAAGCGTTCACCACCCGTCCATTAACCCGGGCAATGCTGCGCCCATTATGGCGAATCTCGCGCCCCAGGGTGAGAAAATCGGGATCATCGAGCATGTCTTCGCGCTGCAAGATTTCGTGAAAAACACTGCGGATAGTCGAATCAATCCGGAAGGTGCCTTCTACGCTGGCGCGATCTGTTTCACTGCGCACCAGGGTCGAATCGGCGCGCCCGCCGAGCAAGGTTTCCACAGCATCGATCAGGATGGATTTTCCAGCCCCGGTTTCCCCGGTGAAGATAACCAAGCCCGGACCAAGCTGCAGGTCGAGCCGGTCAATAATTGCAAAGTTTTCGATGTGGAGTTCAACCAGCATGTCTGATCAATTACCTGCGAATATTAATCCCGGATAGACGGTAGTAGACTGTAGAAGTTACGGTTACCAGATATAACCCCTGCCAGACCAGCCCCAGTAAAGACCACCCAATTCCGCCTCCCATCAGCACAGATAGAAGCATGAGGATCACCAGGGGCGAGCTGCCCAGGGCAGCTGCCAGAGCGGCAAGCTGGAAAAGGCGCTTGGAACGACGGCGGCGAACAACGGCTCGAGTGGCTTCGCCAATGACCACCCCGGCAACCGGCGCCAGGAAGATGGTAAAAAAGCCTATAAACGGAACCAATCGGCTGCCCAGGTACGCCAGACCTCCAGCAACCACTGCTGCCAGCAGGTAGTCGTACCAGACCGCCGTCTCAAAGAGCTTTTGCTGCCCGCGCACGCATTCTTTGCAGCGGTAGCCCGTTGGCGTTAAGACCGCACACTTGACGCAAATTGGCTTCTCGCAGCGGTTGCAGCGCAGCGTGGTGGGAGTTTGAGGATGGTTTGCGCAGAATAACGTCGTTTCGGGAGCGTCACTCATCGATAATTACCTGTCGAAGGATTCTGATTCATGTGGGGTGTCAGGTTGCGATAAAAATACCCTGGATCCTGGAAGCGGACGAATCGGACGGTATGATCGCTGGCGTGCACATTTACCTTATCGCCATCTGCCAGATTAATTGGTGCCTGCCCATCGATGCACAACACGGCAGCATGTTCGGTGTGGACCGTGATACTGACTGAGGAACCTTCAGCCAAAACGATTGCCCGGTCAATAGACAAATGCGGCGCAACTGGTACGAGCAGGATGGTGCGCATCTCGGGTGGTAAGATCGGTCCGCCTGCAGCAAGGGCGTATGCCGTGGAGCCAGTTGGCGTGGAGGCGATCAGCGCATCAGCAACGTAGGTGGTCAGGACGCGCCCATCCACTTCGGTTACCAGGTGCACTGGGCGCACATACTGGCCGCGCCCAACCACAACCTCATTCAATACTTCCCATTTTCCCTGCGATACACCGGCATGTAGCTGCTCAGCACAGAGCATCATGCGCCGTTCCAGCCAGTAATCACCGCTCAATAGACGTGGCATAACCTGCCGCCATTGATTCTGGCGAATTTCCATCAGGAATCCAAAGCGTCCCTGGTTGACCCCCAAGATCGGGATATTCGACGGTCCACACAGGTGACCTGCACGCAGCATGGTGCCATCTCCGCCCAGGGCGATCAATAGATCAAACTCGCCGGTCTTTACCTGCTCGTGAAGCGATTCATCTGCCAGGGAGTTGCTGACAACATGCACACCCTGTTCCTGGAGAAAAGTGTAAATCTGGGACGCTTCTTCGTCTGCCCCCAATAATTTCGGGTGGTACACGACTGCGATCCGATGGATAAGCGGTTTTGACTTGGTCATAACAGGACAATTATATATGAATCCAGCCGGGTTTCCTACTCCAGCTTCTCGTTGCAGAGTTCTCGGAAGCCACAGGCTCTACATCGGCCAACAGATTGGTGAGAGCGCGGCAAATCCTGGCGTTTGGCTTGCTGGCGTATCTCTGTCAGCAGGCGGGTTACATCCTGTTCCATCTGATGGGTGTACTCTACCCTGAAGGAACGCCCAGCTCGAGACTCGCCGGTATAATGCAGCAAGCCATAGGAGGGGCGGACACCCAGGACACGCTCTACCAGCAAACAGTATGCAGCCAACTGGTAGATATGGGTCTCATACGGGGTGCGAGGTGGACGCCCCGTCTTAACCTCTACCGGGATGATTTGCGATCCATCCCGGATCAAGTAATCTGGTTTGCCTGTCAGGGCAGTAACAGGATCGTAAAGCGGTTCTTCCTGGTTGAGCCAGCGGCTGGTATCGCTGTACACCAGCCTACCGGCGGGCAATCCGCTGGTTTTTCTACTTTGGTTGGCGCGCCACAGAAGAATGATACCGGTAAGGAAAACAAGCAGAGCAAGATAAGCAAGCATGGAGCAGGTTCGTTACCTGTTGAATAAGTACAAAACCAAAAAGATGGTTGTTAACAAAACTAGGTAGCCAGGTAGGCAATGAAAAGCACAAGGGAAAGCAAGAGCAAGCCGATTGCCACCGTTCTCAATATGCCAGCCAAGAAGAGACTGCGCCCATGCCGGGCGTGAGTTTCTTGCCCGGAGGCCAGCTCCGCCTGGTTCTCGGATTGGTAACCAAGCTGCTGGTACCACCAGGCGCGCTGGCAATACAAGTAAGAGCCGATCTCAGATGCTCGTATCGTTCTCATTCAGAAGGGAATACCCAGGGTTGAGGCGCCAGGTGGCAAGCAAGCATGGAGCGGTTCATTTTTCCAGGCGGTTTTCCAGGCGTTTCAGGCTGGCTTCCAGGTGCTCCTGGCGCAGGCTGATGGTCATGTCGCCACGGGTGCGCTCATTGATCGAGCGGACAATATCGGTCAGACGGCGCAATCCGCCAGTGATGGCATCCGGGTAATCCATGGTCACCAGGATCGCGTAAATATCATCCATATAGCCCAGCAGACGTTCCGCTTCATCGGAATAGCCGTGCCGTAGGATATCCAGGCAGCGGCGGCGCAACTCGCCGCCGGACTCCGCCAGCCCTTTCAAATACGTGGCAGACTCCATGCCGATCTCCTCTGGGGTTGGCAGTTCGTGGTTCGAGATCAAAGCGTAGACGATACTGGCTTCAGCGTATTCCTTTAGGGCATCCTGGGTATAGCCGGCATAGTATAGATCGGGATAGGCTGTTAACTCTACCCGAAGGGATTCAGCCAGTTGCCTGGCGGCATCCAAGTCTACCTGGGCTGTCTCAAAGTCGCTGCGATGCACGGCGCGAATGGCATTGGCGCAGTGGCGGGTTAGGGTGCGGGTTTGGGTGAGCGCCTGGTCTCGAGCAAGTGTACGGGCGTCGAAGTCCTGGCGGATGCGCTCGGCGATATCATCAAGTTTATGCATGGCTGTTTAAGATTGGCTCGGACGGTCTGGAGGCCGAAAGAGATAATCGGCTAGGGCTGATCCGCCCGGGATGGCAATCTCGCCAAAGGCGGTTTCGAACTTTGCCAGGTTCTCACCCAAAGCCCGGTAGAGCAGTTTTGCTCCCAACGGCGACATGACGATGCGCGAGGTGATCTTGGCGGGGGAGGCACCCGGTAAGAGCTGGGCGAAGTCAAATACAATCTCGGAAGGCGAGTGTGCGATTCGCACCAGGTTGACATATTCGATCTGTACGTCGGCCGGGAGATCCATAGGGGGCATCTGCGGGCTTTGTGGGCGGGCAGGATTAGAGGACATGAGCGTACTCCTGAGAACAGGCCACTGGTTGCTGCTGTTATCCAGCAGCAACCAGTGGCAGGGTTATTCGTTTGTTATCGTTAGAACGGGATATCGTCTTCGCTGGATGCACCACCCGCCTCACCCAGGGACATTTCACCCTCCGCTTCTCCGCGGCTGGAGAGAAAGCGGATTGTAGAGGCGTTTACCTCAAATGTCGCGCCGGTGGTTCCATCCTGGCGGGTGAAGGTGCGCGGTCCGCCGGTTGCCATATCGGGAACCAACCTGCCCTCGACCAGGACTTTACTGCCCTTGTGCAGGTACTGGTTCGTGGTTTCTGCCAATTTTCCCCAGGCGGAGACGCGGAACCAGATCGTCTCTTTCACCTGAGTGCCATCGGATGCGGTGTACTGCCGGCTGGTAGCGACATTTAAATTGGTCACCGCCTGACCGCTGGGAGTGTAGCGCATCTCGGGATCACGCCCAAGATTGCCCACGATGATGATGGTGTGATACATGAGGGTCTCCTTCCGTTTCGATAGGCGGCCTGTCTTTTGTTCCGGGTGCACGCCACCCGGGGCAGAACCCTGAATCACCTATCGTATTTTCAGAACAATTGTACACTAAATTGAATAAAAAATAAAGAGGCAACTGGGTCGATTTCTGGATTTATCTAACTCTTGAATCTGAAGAAATATCTTACTCATTCCGAAATTGCAGACAATAATGATGGAAGGTATTGCTAACCCAGGCATTTCCCAAACCATAAGGGGCCAGGCGCTGGTTATCCTGCGCCCAGATGTTCTCGTCGTTAAGGGTGTAGATCTGGCTCAAGCGGCTGGCGAGGTCCCAGGCTAGCGGGTAAAGTTGCCCGCCTTTTTTTACGTTCTTTACGATAATCGTCAGGTAAGCGCCTGATTTTAGATAAGGTTTCAAGCAAGTATAAATTTCCACTAACCGGATCAAGAACTCGTCGTAACTAGCGATGTTCCCCAGATCGTCGGGGTGTTCCGAATACACCACGTCTAAGCTGGCGGATGAGCGGCGCTTCTTTTGTGTCTGAGCGCCGCGGGCGTGCAGCATGTCCCAATAGGGTGGGGAGGTGAGCACATAGTCCACCAAAGGCAGCCTTAGCGCGGGTGCCAACTCGTCCAGGCGGCTGGCATCACCAGTGACCACTTCTGCTACCAGGTTGTGGGCAGCCTCGCCAAGGGAAAGGCGCTCCTCTGAGATGACCTGGCGAGCAATCTCGGAATACGAAGGGTTTAGCTCGATTCCGTAGCTATTACGCCCGGCGCGCAAGGCAGCAACCAGGGCGCTGCCAGTGCCTGCCATCGGATCCAGGACTGCCTGGCCGCGTTTGGTAAAGAACTCGATGAAATCTTGAGCCAGGGTTTCCGGAAACTTAGCCGGGTGGCGCAACACATCTTTGCGGCGCGGCGGCGGATTATGCACGAACCACGATTTTTGGAATCGCAGCCAGCTCTTAGGATCTAGATCGTTCAAGCGGTTGGTGAAAGGGCGTTTGGGCATCGCTATAATCCGGTCAATTATCGTCGGGCTGGCGGATAATAAGATCGGAAAAACTAACAGTGACATCATCCTCACCTGCAGATCGGATAAACACACCTAGGTTGCCGCTGGCGAGCGATCGATCGCTCACGGTGAAGAGGTATTCCCCATTGGCGTAAAAGCGCATTTCCTTGCCTTTCGCCCACACAGCCAGGCGGGAGGTGCTCGGCGCGCCGGGCGGGATTGCGCCGCTCATCACCCAACCTTGCGGCGAGGAGATCGTGTATTGATAACTTTTATCCAGTCGTGCCCGACCATCACAGGACAGCGAGAAACGGTAGAATTCGAGAAAAGGAGATGCTCGCAATAATAGGCCGTACTCATCTGCGTCACGGCACAGATTCGGGCTGGCGGTGATCTCCAGGTAGAAATCACTTAGAAGTGGCTCATCCCGCAGGCTAAACAGATAGCCGTCGGGCTGGTGCAAAGCCAGGGTCAGCTCGTTCACACCCAGTGCAGCACTCGCCTGAGGGCTGCGAGCCAGTGTCCACGCGTCTGGATCGCTGAAATCGTCGCTCAGGATAATCTCACCCATTGTGGGACGCAGATCCTGGGTGGGAGTCACGATTGGGGTGGGGAACGGCGTTGGGGTGGTGGTGGGAGGAAACCAGATTGTGGTGGGGGCGGGGGTAACGGTTGCTGGTTGGGGAGTAGTGGTCGGCTCAGGAGGTAGAGGCGTTTGCACGGGCATGCAACCAACCAGCGCAAACGATATCGATACAAACACCCCGAGCATCACCCGGAATGAGGTTAACCTGGATAGACGGGGTGCGGCAAGCGGTGCTCTCATGAAACAGTTAGATAGTTTGCGATCTATTATGAAATCTCAACTACCTGATCGCGCTCCGGACCGACGGAAGTCAGGCGGACCGGCGTCGCGCACAATTCTTCGATCCTTAGAATATAAGCCCGCGCTGCCCGGGGGAGCTGCTCCCAGCTACGGCAGCCTCGTACGTCTTCCTGCCAGCCGGGATGCTCTTCATAAACGGGCTGGAAGGATGCCAGGTCTCCTGGCCCGTAAGGCAATTCCTGGTAAGTTTGACCATCCGCCCGGTACGCCACACAGATATTCACTTTCTCCAAACCGGTCAGAACATCTAGCTTGGTGATTGCCAGCTCGCTTAGCCCATTTATCCGCACTGCATAGCGCAGCAATACCATATCCAGCCAGCCAACCCGCCGGGGGCGCCCGGTGGTTGTGCCGAATTCGTCCCAGGGGTGTTCCCCGGTGCCTCTCAACCGAGTGGCAGCCTCACCGAAAACTTCGCTGGGGAAAGGACCACTTCCCACCCGGGTTTGGAAGGCTTTGGTGACGCCGATTACCCGCTCTGAGCAGCTAACACCTAAGCCTAAACCGATCAGGGCGCCAGCAGCAGTGGGATAGGAACTGGTCACGAAGGGATATGTGCCATGATCCAGATCCAACAATGTGCCTTGGGCACCTTCGGCAAGTACGCGTTTTCCATTTTTCAGGGCGTTTGCCAGCAGGGCAGAGATATCACCGATGTATGCCTGGATCTGGCGGGCGTAATCCAGGTATTCCTTAACCACCTGTCGGGCATCGAGTGGCTCTGATTTATATAAACCGGTCAGGCGCAGATTAACCGATTGGATATGTTTCTGCAAATCGTCAGCGAAGCTTTCCGTGTCGCGCATCTGGCCAAGGCGGATTCCACTCCGGCTGACTTTGTCTGCGTAGGCGGGACCGATGCCGCGTAGCGTGGTGCCGATTGCGCTTTGCCCGCGAGCTGCCTCCTGGGCGGCATCCAGGGCTCGGTGACCCGGAGTGATCATGTGAGCAGCGTAGGAGATACGCAAGCGATCAGGATTGACAGTGACTCCCGCGTCCCTCAGGCTCTGGATTTCTGCCAGCAGCGTGGCGGGGTTTATCACCACGCCATTCCCGATTGCTCCTACGGTATGGGGATGGATGATCCCCGACGGAATCAAGTGCAGCTTGAAGGTTTGATCACCTACCGTGACAGTGTGTCCGGCGTTATCTCCACCATTGAAGCGGGCAACAAAGTCAGCCTGGG
>JBFYSV010000147.1:0-6916 GCA_041301185.1 Anaerolineae bacterium | reverse complement strand
CTGGGCCATGCTGGAGAAGTTAACGCACTTGCCGGTGGCAATATTTTGTAGAGATGCTCGCCAGTCCCCATCGATACTCTCTCTCCAAAGGCGTAACAGGTAGGATTGGTACAACAGGATGTTTGATCTCATCGTTGTGGTTTCCGTGCCTCGGAGCTGCGTTGTCAAAGTATCTAGATTATGGCAGCAAGGCGTGATTCGGCTGTGAAACCAGCGTGATATCAGCGTGAAAAAAGCAACAAAATTGTCATGAATTATTAATGTTTTGGAGAGATTCACCACAGAGACACGGAGAACACGGAGAAAACCATTTCATGCACCACAGAGACAACGAGAACACGGAAAAAACCTTTTCATGCACCACAGAGACACGGAGAACACGGAGAAAACCAGATAATCACCACAGAGAGCGCGGAGAAAACCGAGATATGCACCGCAGTCTGGAGCCTTCCGGTTTAAATTGTCTGATTGCAATTTTCCAGAAAACTCCGTGCTCTCTGTGCCTCTGTGGTAAAAAATGGGCGGAGCAAGCGGCGCCTTTGCGGGCTGGGCGCGTCTCTTCTGCTCCGCCCCTACAAGAAAACTCTGCGAACTCTGTGTCTCTGTGGTGAATCTCTTTTTACCCGGTATTTATTGCCCTCCAGGGGATTAATGTTGTAAAATATATCCATACGGATCCAGGCTCGGCCGGGAGGGCGAACGACAGGCGGGAGATGGAGCAGCTATCCATTTATTTGTTGGGATCATTTATGGTGCGCCTGGGAGACCAGGACCTGGGCGGCGTGTTCCGCACGCGCAAGGAGCGCGCCTTGTTGGCGTACCTGGCGGTGGAGAACCACCACCCGCTGCGCCGGGAGGCCCTGGCAGAGCTGCTGTGGCCCGAGCGCCCAGAAGGCTACGCCCGCACCAACCTGCGCCAGGCGCTGGTGGGGCTGCGGCGGGTGATCGGCGAGGGCTACGTCCAGGTGACCGACGAGCTGATCCACTTCAAAGGGGGCAATACCGCCTGGCTGGATGTGGGCGAGTTCCGCCAGGCGTATCAGCGCACCCTCAGCCACCAGCACCCCAGCCTGGATAGCTGCCCGGATTGCGCCCGCCAGCTGGAGCGGGCGGTGGAGCTGTACCGGGGCGACTTCCTGGAAGAGGTCAGCCTGCCGGATTCGCCCGGCTTCCAGGAGTGGAGCGTGTTCCACCGCGAGCAGCACTTGCGCTACCTGCTCTCGGCGCTGGGGGCGCTGAGCGACTATTACAAGCGCCAGCGCGATTACGAGACCGCTCACCAGCACGCCTGGCGCTATGTCAACCTGGCGCCGCTGGAAGAATCGGCTCACCGCCAGGTAATGAACGTGCTGGCGCTGAGCGGCAGGCGCAGCGCGGCTATGGAGCAGTTCAACACCTGCCGCAGCCTGCTGGCGCGCGAGCTGGGGGTGGAGCCCGCCGCCGAAACCCTGGCGCTGTACGAGCTCATCCGCTCCGGGCAGCTGGTGGAGCCGCCGCCCAGCGGCGCCCGCCTGGTGACCGGCAACCTGCCCTCTCAGCTGACCTCGTTCTACGGGCGAGAATCGGAGATGGAGCAGCTCGAGCAATGCCTGGTCAACCCGGAGTGCCGCCTGATCACCCTGATCGGCATGCCGGGGGCGGGCAAGACCCGCCTGGCGATGCAGGCTGCCCGGCGCAAGCAGGAATATTTCCAGGATGGGGTATGGTTTATCGATTTAAAGGAAGGGTTGCCGGGCAGCGGTCTGGCAGAGCGCTTGCTGTACGGGCTGGGGGTGACGGTGCAGCTCGCCGCCCCGGCGCTGGAGCAGCTCTTCCGCCAATTGCACAAGAAACGCTGCCTGCTGGTGGTGGACCGCTTCGAGGGCTACCTGGGGGAGACGGGATTGCTGCTGGAGATCTTGCGCCGGGAGGCAGGGGTCAAGATCATGGTCGCCAGCCAGGAACGGGTCAACTACCAGTCAGCGTGTGTCATCCCGGTTGGCGGGCTGCCTTACCAAAGCGGGGATGACCCGGCAGAGGCGCTCGAATCGCCGGCGGTGCAGCTCTTCTTGGGGCGCGCCCGCCACACGCGCAGCGGGTTCAATATCGAGAGCAAAAACCTGGCGAACGTCACCCGCATTTGTCGCCTGGTGGAGGGGCTGCCGCTGGGGGTGGAGCTGGCGGCGTCTGCCCTGCGCGAGCTGAGCAGCGAGCAGATCGCTTTCCAGCTGGAATATGACCTGGGCGTGCTGCACACCAGCCTGCAAGACCTGCCCGCCGAGCAGCGCAGCATGAGCCTGGCACTGGAGCGCGCCTGGCTGCGCCTGCCGCCGGAGCTGCAAGCCCGCCTGATTGCCCTGGCGCAGCAGGCTGGCACCTTCACGGCGGAGGCAAGCGGGGCGAGCCAGGACGAGCTGAACAACCTGGTTGATAGCAGCTGGCTGCTGTCTGTTGGGCCGGGGAAGTACCGCCTGCATCATCTGGTGCGGCTGTTCGCCGCCGGGCGGGGCAGCGTTGAGGTACCCGAGACCGGACCGGCGCAGACCGTGCTGCCCGGCAAGGGCACATTTATCGACCGGCTGGAGCACCTGATCACCCGGGCGGAGCGCTACGGGCAGACTGCGGGTGTGGTGCTGGTCTCGCTGGAAGAAATCAAGCTGGAGGCGGTCATCCCGGACGGGAATACTCCGGCGGGAAGCGCGCCCAGAGGGGTTACTCAGGCGGTTTTGCGCCGGGTGGCAAGCTGCCTGCGCAAGAGCGATACCGTGGCTTTGCTCGACCGGGACCTGCTCGGGCTGGTGCTGGAAGATCTGAGCCGCCCGGAGGACGGGTTGAGGGTGACCCAGAAGGTGTGCAACGCCCTGAGCCAGTCACTGGTGGTGGAGAGCCAGCGCTACCAGGTATCTGTCTGCATGGGGGTGAGCATTTACCCGAAGGACGCAGCGGCGGCAGAGGCTCTCATCGAAAGGGCGGGCATCGCCCTGCGCAATGCACGCCAGGCGGGGGAGTGCTGCTTGATGTATACGGAGGAGGTTTAAAAGGTTTTTTATTCCTTTGGCAATTTGGCGACCTGCAGCCAGTACAGGCCGATGGCGTTCATCACCTCTAGCAGGCCGGTGAAGGAGACCGGCTTCTGGATATAGCCACTGATGCCGGTGTCGTAGGTGCGGGCGATGTCCTCCTCCGCCCGGGAGGTGGTCAGAACGACGACCGGGATGCGGCGCAGTTTCGGATCAGCCTTGATCTCCACCAGGGCTTCGCGGCCGTCTTTGCGGGGCATGTTCAGGTCGAGCAGGATCAGGCTGGGGGTGGGCCACTGGATCTCATCGGCGTATTTGCCGCGCCGGTGCAGGTAATCGAGCAGCTCCTCGCCGTCTTCGACGATGTACAGGTGGATGTTCAGGCGGCTTTCGTCGAGGGCCTCGCCGATCAGATAGCGGTCATCGGGGTCGTCTTCGGCGAGCAAGACATTGATGGGTCTGGGGTTCATAGAGGTGTACCTCCAGAGTTTTGCCTGGCTGGCAGGCTGATGGTAAAGGTGGCTCCCTGACCGGGTGCGCTGTGGGCGGTGATCGTCCCGCCGTGGCGCTCGACGATCTTGCGGCAGATCGCCAGCCCCATACCGGTACCTTCGAACTCGGTGCTGCGGTGCAGGCGCTGGAAGGGCTGGAATATGCGGTCCAGGTATTTTTCTTCGAAACCAACCCCCCGGTCGCTGACCTGGAACTGGCGCAACCCGTTGGCTTCGCCGGCTGCGGCGGGCGGGGTGCTAATGCGGATGTGGGGCGGCTGGTCTGGCAGGTGGTACTTGATGGCGTTGCTAACCAGGTTCTGCAGGAGCTGGTACATCTGGGTGGGGTCGGCTTCCAGGGTGGGCAGGGGGGCCAGCTCCACCTGGGCGTGAGTCTCTTCGATGTGCAGGTCCAGGTCGCTGAGCACCCGCCGGACGACGTCATTCAAGTTGACCTCGACGAAGGGCTGGGCACGGGAAGTCACCCGCGAGTAAGCCAGCAAGTCGTTGATCAAGTTGTGCAGGCGGGTGGCGGCTTTGTCCATGCGCTGCAGGTAATCCTGGCCGCGCTCGTCCAGGTCGGGAGCATAACGGGTCTGGAGCAGCTCGCTGAAGGTGAGGATCTTGCGCAGCGGCTCTTGCATATCGTGGGAAGCGACGTTGGCGAAATCTTGCAGCTCGCGGTTGGAGCGTTCCAGCTCGGCAGCGTACTCCCGCATGGATTGCAAAGCCTGGTCACGCTCCTGGGCGCGCTGCTCGAGTGAATCGGCCATCTGGTCGAAGGAGCTGGCCAGCTGGCCCAGCTCGCCCTGGTCGTGGGGGATGGAGGTGCGGGCGCTCAGGTCGCCGCTGGCAAGCTGCTGGGTGGTTTGCAGCAGAGACCGGGTGCGGCGCATGATCAGCAGCTCGGCAAGCAGGGCTGCCGCCAGGGCTGCCAGCAGGGTAGCCGTACCCAGCACGACCAGGTTACGGGCGGTGGTGCGGTTGACTTCTGCAAAGGCGACTGCGGTGGGGACGCCCAGGATGACCTTGACACTGCCCTGAGCGCTCTCCATGGGGGTGGTGGCATAGATGCGCTGGATGCCGTCCGGGCCGGTAGCCACCAGGGTGCCCTCCTCCTGGCTGAAGAGGGGGTAGAGGGGCGAGTCATCAGGCAGAACTTTGCCTATATACTTCTCCGGGTCGGGGTAGTGGGTCAAATAATGGCTGGCATCGTCGAAGACCTGCAGGGTCGAGCCAGGCGGCAGATCAGCCTGGGAGGCGATCTGGTTGAGCCACGATAGGTCGATGCTGATATTGATCACCCGGATAAAGTTTCCGTCGGCATCATGCACAGGGTAGCCCATTGCCATGATGGCTTTGCCGGTCGATTTGCACAGGTGGTAATTGCTGACCACAAATTCGCCAGTGGCGACCATCTCGGCGTAGTGATCGCACTCCGCAAGGTTCTCGGTGACATGGCTGCCGGGCGCGCTGCACACGACGTTGGTCTCCAGGTCTGCCACATAAAACGAAGTAAATTGGGCGTAGTGCTCGCTGTACAGGTGGGAGAGCAGGTCCCGGCATTCGGTGATATCAGGCGAGCTCACCGCAGGATTGTGGGAGAGCGAGATCAGGAAGATGCGCGTGTTCTCGACGAAAGTTTCCTGATTGATGGTCGCCAGCTCTGCCAGGGTGAGGATATCAGCCTGGACGTCGTTGGCAGCGTGCTTGCGCTGCTCGCTGCCAGAGTAAATGGTCAGCACCAGGGCGGGCAGGGCTGCCAGGATCACGAAGAGAACCAGGCGGACGCGTAAACTGGAGAAGAACTTGGACATTGAGACCCCAGGCGGGCGAGACGGGCGACTTGGGTATAGCAGGTTGGATTAGAGAACGCCGATCACCGCCCTTGCTATGATTATATAGGAAAACCAGGGGAAATGCACGCCTGTTTCGTGAGAAGGCGGGAGGAAATACCGCGAATCTGCTAACAGATTTGCACGGTGGGGAGGTGTTGTAGGGGCACGGCAAGGGGAGGAATGCCAGGCGGAGAAGGTTCTTTTGCCGTGCCCCTACGGGGATGGATTATTTATTTCCCAGGGATTTGAAATTCCCTAATCCAGAAGAGCTGGTGCTGGCCTGGGGGTTTCCATAGTAGGAGACGCTGCCAGCACCGCTGATATCACCGGTGAGCTGGTCGGTCACCCACAGGGTTGCGCCACCCAGCCCCGAGACGTTGACCTCGGCGGTCTGGATTTGCAGGTCGGGGGCATCCACACTGCCTGCACCGGAGAGATCAATCGTAGCCTGGGTTGCCTGACCGGATATCTTGACCCCACCTAACCCGCTTATCTCGATATTAAGATTATCGGTGGTGAGCTGATTTTGCACAATGCTCCCGGCGCCGCTAAAGTTGATCGTCATGGATGGGGTGGTGAGCGGCTCGATCTGGACCTCCCCCAGCCCGCTGACATCCAATGAGGTCAGCTCTCTGACAACCAGGGTGAACGTCAGGGGATTCTCCAGGCTCGTAGGCCGGATGGTGAGATTCTCGTTGTTATCGATCACGAGCGTCCCATTGCGGACGGTAGTCCTGATTTCTGGAACGATATTATCGGGACCGGAGATATTGAGCGACTCGACGTCACCCTGTAAAATATTTACTTTTCCGAAGGTGTTAAATTCAACGGCATCAAAATCGCTTACGTCACGGTTTTCACTGATATTGACGTTCGATGGAGTGATCGCATTAACGCCCATGTTCGTAAAGAGGTTGCAGGAGATTGCCAGCATAGAGAGGGCTAACAGGGGGATCAGGAGGGTTTTGGATTTCATCGCCAAGTCCTTTCAAGTGGATAACGGTGAATAAGATATCTTGATGATAATGGAAATCAACTGGAAGCGCCCCTGTCTTTGGAAGGATTAATATCCTGGTCAGATGGTCAGTTTTAATATGGGCGTAGGGGCACGGCAAGGGGAGGAATGCCGGGTTAGCAGGGTTTCTATTGCCGTGCCCCTACGGAAGCGTGGGTTATGCCTTTGCTAATGCCTGTTGCCGCCGGGTATAGGCCATATAGATCAGTAAGGCAGCACCCATACCGAGCAAGAGCCACTCGTGCGGTTCGGGGACGCCGGTGAGGGGGGTGGTGACACTGGGGGTGGTATCGCCCAGCTCTTCCACCTCGCGCTGGTAGCGGTCTTCCAGCTCAGAGAGCTGGTCGAGCAGCTGCTGCTGGCGGGCATCCACCAGGACGATCATCGAAGAGAAGGGCGTGACAATGCCATACTCCATCGCCAGGGCGTGCAGGGCATCCAGGGTTTCCACCTGGTCGATGGTGCCGCGGTTGCGTTGCTGCTCCGCCAGGATCAAGCGGCGGGCTGCCAGGGCTGCGAATGGATCGTTTGCCGGGTGAGTGACCAGCTCGCCGTCCGGCAGCAAGGCGGCAT
>JBFYSV010000144.1:0-2549 GCA_041301185.1 Anaerolineae bacterium | reverse complement strand
ACCAGGTGCCCGTCGCTGACCGCCACCCGGTTGGTGTGGGCCGAGATGGCGAGATCGGCCAGGGCGACCCCGCCGTTCTGGAGCTGGCCGAGCATCTTGCGCGGCTCCCACTCCACCTTGTCTTCCTCGCCGCCAATGTAGGGGATGACGTTATCGATCGCATCCAGCGAGGCCACCCCGGGGTAGCCTGCCCCGGATAGGGCCTGCAGCGAGACCACAAAGGCCCGGCGCAAGCCGAACGCCCCCTGGAGCGCCTTGAGAGCCACGGTCAGCCCGGCGCTGGTGCAGTTGGGGTTGGTGACGATGCCGCCCCCCCCAGCCGCGTACCCGGCGCTGGATGAGCAGCAGGCTGGCGTGCTCCGGGTTGACCTCCGGGAGCAGCAGGGGCACGTCCTCGGCGGTACGGAAGGCGGACGCGTTGGAGCAGACCAGGGCGCCAGCCGCGGCAAACTGCGGCTCCAGGGTTTGCGCCAGGTGGGCTGGCAGCGCCGAGAAAACCAGCGGATAATTGAGCCCGGCAGGCTCGCTGGGCAGGACTGTCAGAGCCCGGGCAGGCTCGGGCATCGCCTCAGCGAGCACCCAGCGGCAGGCTTCGCCGTAGGGCTGCCCGGCTGTGCGGTCAGAGCCGGTGACCGCCGCCAGCTCGAACCAGGGATGGCCTGCCAGCAGCTGCACAAAACGCTGGCCGACGCTGCCGGTAGCCCCCAATACGGCGACAGGAATTTTTTCGGACATCTTAGCCTCCATTGATCATGAGCGGGTGCAGCGCCCGCAGCGCACGGTCTGCATCGGATTCCAGCACGACGAAGCTGATCGATACTTCCGAAGACCCCTGGGCGATGGCGATCACGTTCACGCCGCTATCGCCCAGTAGGGTGAAGATCTTGCCTGCCACGCCGGGGGTGTGGATCATCCCCAGCCCGACGGCAGTGATGATCGCCACCTCTGGGAAGAGCCAAATGCGGTCGATGTCCCGGTCGGCCAGCTCGGCGGCAAAGGTTTTCTCCAGGGCGCGCAGCACCCCGTCTGCAGCGGATAGCGGCACGGCAAAGCAGATCGATTGCTCGGACGAGGCCTGGGTTATGAGCGGCACGCTGGTGCCGGTGGAGGCGACTGCCGAGAAGGCCCTCGCCGCGACGCCCGGCACGCCCAGCATGCCCCGCCCTTCGATGGTCACCAGGCGCTGGCTGCGGATGGCGGTCACCGCCCGCACCACCTGTCCCGGGGTGAGGACCCGCTCCGCCACCAGGCGCGTGCCGGGGTGGGATGGGTTAAAGGTATTGCAGATGCGCAGCCCGGCGCCGGCTTCGATCACCGGACGGATGGTCTTGGGGTGCAGCACTTTCGCGCCGTAGTAAGCCAGCTCGGCGATCTCGCGGTAGGTCAGCTCGGGGATGGTGCGCGCCTCGGGCACAGCCCGCGGGTCGGCGGTCATCACGCCGTCCACGTCGGTCCAGATCCACACGTCGTCCGCCTGCAAGACCGCCCCCAGGATGCCGGCGGAGTAATCGCTGCCGCCGCGCCCCAGGGTGGTGATAGCGCCATCCGGGGCGGCGGCGATATAGCCGGTCACCACCGGGATCACCCCGCTCTCGAACAGGGGCTGCAATTCGGCGATGGCCCGGTGGGCGGTGGCGGCGAAATCCGGGTGGGCATCCTGGAAGTGGTCGTCGGTGACGATCAGGCGGGAGGCTTCCACCGCCTGGGCGGGCATCCCCAGGGCGTCCAGGGCGCTCGCCATCAGGCGGGCGCTCATCCGCTCGCCGAGCGAGGCAATGGCGTCCAGGGCGCGCGGTGAGGCCTCGCCCAGCACGCTGATCGCCTGGCACAGGCTGGCAAAGCCCTCCAGCAGGGCGTCGATCTCCGCCAGGATCGCCTGGCGGGGCTCCCCGGCGGGGATCAGGGCGGCGGCGATGGCGGCGTGCATCTGGTGCAGGTCGGCCCGCACCTGGGGGCAGCCGGAGGAGTCGCCCTGCATTGCCCGGCTGGCGCTATCCAGCAGCAGGTTGGTCACGCCGGAGAGCGCCGAGACGATTACCACCAGGTTCGCCCAGCGGGGGTGCTCCCCGGCGACGATGGCCGCAGCTTGCGCCATGGCCTCGGCGCTGCCCACCGAGGTGCCGCCGAACTTCATCACCAGGGTGGGGGCGGTTTTCTTGTATTGCAGCTCCTGGTGAGCCTGCTCCAGGATTGTGTGGGTTGCCATACCTACCTCCTGTAACAAAAAGCCCCGCCAGATGCGGGGCGCTGCGGGGAATACGATCTTGCCAGAATAGCCAGAGTTAACCGCGCCAACGCCCCATGACCGGGTGGGTAGTCATGGTATTGCAAGTGGCGGTGGTGGTGCGGCGGGTGAGGCGGTACATATTGGGCGGTACTATATCAGCCGGAAGGGAATCCGTCAAGGAGCACTCAGCATGGTTTTCATAGGAAAGTAACCAGCTTCCTGAGCGCAGATTGAACCGCGAAGAACGCCAAGGCGCGAAGAGACCCTTGGCCGCGAATTACGCGAATTTAGCGAATGAAAAAAAACATAACTACGAAGAGCA
>JBFYSV010000141.1:0-10352 GCA_041301185.1 Anaerolineae bacterium | reverse complement strand
AGAGGGTGGAGCTATTACTTACCCATTCTGTGGGCTGCACAGCCAGCTTCACCCAGGTCGCGGGTCTGGAAGCGATCAACGGTCCGCAAGACCAGGCTGAAGAAGTTGTCAATGAATATCGACGCCGCCGGGATGTATTGGTCAACGGCTTGAACGCAATCCCGGGAGTCCGTTGCCGCACACCCCAAGGGGCGTTCTACGCCTTCCCGAATGTGACTACTTTTGGGCGCAGCTCGAACTGGCTGGCTGAGTACCTGCTGGAAGAAGCCGGGGTAGCCCTACTGCCTGGAACATCTTTCGGCAGGTATGGCGAGGGATATCTCCGGCTATGTTTTGCCAACTCTATGGAAAACATCCTGCGCGCCCTGGAGCAAATGAAGGCGGCTCTGGAGAAAATCGCTTAGGATTGATTTCAGCACGCCGGCGGCAGTGCCATTCACCAGGTCGCTAATCGTACAGGTTCACCCCTGCCAGCTCTCTACTGCGCTTCTCGACAAACTCTCTCAGACCCATCTCGATGGTTGGGTCCAGGTAAGGCTGCTCGTAGCTGGCGAGCAAATCTTTCCAGATCAGGTTGGCGCGCACGGCTGCGTCCCGCCCACCCTGGGCCAGCCAGGTATCATAGCCTTGCCGGTCCGCCAGGGTAGAATCGTAAAATGCGCTGGCATAGCGGGCCTGGGTATGCGGAGTGTCGAAGTGGTGCCCTCCCGGACCGACCCGCTCGATCATATCCAGAGCCAGGCTGTCCGCATCGATCTTAAAGCCGTCCAAGAAATGATAAAACATGGACAGCATCTCGGCATCCATGACAAACTTCTCGTAAGAGGCGGTCAATCCACCCTCCAGCCAGCCCACCGAGTGCAAGGAGAAATTGGTATGTGCCAGCACCATCGGCCACATCGTCCACATGGTCTCATATGCTGCCTGTGCATCTGGCAACTTGGATGTATTTAAACTGCCGCTACCGCGATATGGCAGGTGATAGCGTCGCGCCAGTTGAGCGCCTACAAGCAGCGCCCAAGCCCCCTCTGGCGTACCGAATGCAGGGCTGCCCGATTTCATGTCTACATTGGTCGTGAAACCGCCATAGATCACCGGCACGCCAGGACAGACCAGCTGCGTAAGAGCGATCCCGGCCAGGGCTTCGGCGTTCTGCTGCGCCAGCGCGGCTGCCATGGTGATTGGCGCCACTGCCCCAGCCATGATAAAGGGGGTAACGATATTTATCTGACCCAGGCGGGCAAAGATGATCAGGCCTCCTGCCATGCGCTCGTCATAGCGCAGCGGGCTGCTGACATTGATCACCCCGCCTAGCACCGGGTCTCCCTCCAGGCTGCCGAAGACGAGCTCAGCCATGGCAATCACATCCCGAGAGATGATCCGCCCATGGGCAGCCTCGAGCAAGGCTTTATCGGTCAGAGTGAAATCCGAATACAGTCTTTTGAGGTGGCGGCTAGAGGGCTCAATATCTTGAATCGCAACCAGCTCACCCCCATTGAAGTTGAGCACATTGCAGACATGCGATAACTTGACAAAATTCACATAATCCGCCAGCACGCCCGGACGCCGGCCCATATCCAGGTTGGAGGCATACGCCATTCCACCATTGGGTGCAAAGGCAACCACATTCCCCCCTACGAAGACATTCCGCTCCGAATTGCGCGCCCGCCAGGTGAAAGATGGCGGCGCTTTCGCAACTAATTCCATCACCAGGCCGCGCTCGAGCCTGACCCGCCGCTCGGCCTTATTCACCTTCGCCCCAGCGCTGATCCACAAATCGATGGTCTCATCGTCCATAAACACGATCCCGGTCTTTTCCAGGATTTCCATCGATGCCTGGTGTAGCTGTTCCACCTGCTCCGCATCCAGCATCTCGAGCGGAGGCAGATTGTTATGCAGCAACCGGAATGAATGGTGAAGAAGTGCTGATCCGCTCTTCCTGACGCGGCGTGACTGACGGCGCTCATGCGGGGTATCCATAGATCGATGGTCTCCTGGTGTGAGGATTATGCAGTTCGAAAAGACGGTGGGAAATTTGGATCGGTGATCGCCGGACGATTCACACGAAAAGCCCCGATGGGGTAGCCGGTCTGCCCGTCAATGGCAAGCTCGCTCAGGATCTTTCCGAACAGGGCGGCGAATTTATAGGCATGCCCCGCGCCGACAAACACGCTGATCTGCGGGTAACCTGGCAAGGTATCGATGACAAATCCGCGGTCGGGCGGCATGGCATACTGACAGGTCTTGGTGTACAGGATCGGGCCGAGAAAGCCCGGTATGTATTTCTGCAGCCAGGCAATCGCTCGCTGCTCGCGCCTGGGGTCGGGCAGGAAATCTCTCAGGTCTGGATCAACAGCCGGACCTGATGCATCCAGCCCGATTTTGGTAGCTACCTCCCCGTACACCGGGAACCCGTAAGCCAGCTCATCGCCTTCCCAAATGAAAGCAGGAAAGCGACCAATGGAGAAATCTTTTAAGTTTGGAGTGGCGAAATAAGTGACCTGTTCCTGGGTGACGGTGATGCGCAGGGATATACCGATCTTCGCCAGGAGCTTGTCCGTCCAGCCGCCCGCGGTGACAATCAGCTTGCGGCAGGTGAACTTGCCCTTGGGCGTCTCCAGCTCCACGCCGCCCTCGAAAGGCCGGATGTCTGTGACCGGGCAGTTTTCCAGGAAGGTTGCCCCCCGGTAACGGGCAAGGGCAATGTGAGCAGCGTTACCTCGGATCGCATCTACCAACCCCATCTCAGGCTGGTAGATCGCATCCACCTCTTCATACAGGTGCCACTGGGGAAAACGCTTCATCACTTCCTGGGCATCGATGCGATCAAAAGGAATTCCAAGCGCAGTCATCGAGCGGGCATAATCCTCAATGAGCGGCTGGTAACGGGAATCACTGCGCAAGGCCATCGTCAGACCGCCGGTTTTATGGACGATCTTCAGCGCCGATTCGTCTTCAATCACCGCCCAGGCCATGTACGAATGCGGTGTAAGGCGGGTGTACTCATCAGAGTGGTAAGTAAGGCGGATCAGCCGCGAGAAGTCTTGCGATCCACCGCGGGAATGGAAGAGCTCATACTGTTCCAGGCCCAGTACATCCGCACCCGCCTGCCGCGCAAGCCAGTACGCTGCTGCGCTGCCAATCCCACCACAGCCCAGGACTATGTAGTCATATTGTGATCGAATCATCTTGATGCTCCAAAGCGAGTGTATTTGCTGGCTTATTGGATATTCTGTCCAAATTATAATTCGACATCCTCGATTCGACACGCACCTCCAACAGGAGAGTGGGAAAATTAGGCGCACTTCTTTTGCTTAAGCCTAGTGCAGGATCAAGGCACATATTTGGAAACGGATAGAAAGGCTTCCATGGGCATCGCACACACGTTCAGCGATCTCGTGGGGCGCTAAAACCCGCACTGGTTCCATAACCCGGTGCTTGCCATGGATCCACATCGGCTCAATCGGGTTGAGCCAGGGACTTTTCTTGGGCAACAAACAACGCAGGATACGCACACCTTGAGCAATCCTTTTTACCTGACGGTTATGTTCTCGGATCCAATGGTGTACAGCTTGACTGATATGCCAGGAAGCATGATCCCAGATCAGAACCAGCACCGATTTCCCGACAGTTTGCAGGTTCTCGCAACACCAGGCGAGGAAATGCTCGGTCAGGATGCTGTTGGGATTACCTTCGACAAAGCGCAGCCAGATGGTTTCATCCCATTCAGACTGTGCGTCGATCCAGCGTACCAGCAGACCGTAGCAAGCCAGCGCTTTGGGAGCCTGATCATCTTTCGTCAGGGCCTTTTCCACCAACCGCAATGGGTGATCAGCTTCAGCCCTGGCATTCATATTGGGTTGTTCCAGACGGCTCCACCAGGTTTCATCCTCGAAACCCAACGCCCAATCCGGATGGCCTATCACCTTCTCGATCAGCCGGTCTCGACGCTTTTTTTACGCTTGTATTCTGGGTCCGGACTGGTGATCCAGTGTTTTGCTCGGGCCCATTTCACGCCCATCCGTTTCAAAGTGGCCCGGAAGGTCTCTCCACTGACCCGTTCTTGGGTCAGCTGCTGCTCAAAACTGACTTCGGCAGCCAGTTCACAGGTCCACACACTGCTCGGCCTTCCAAACGTCCGCGGGCTGTGGTGCAAAAGTTCCTTGAGTTGCTCGGCCTGGTCAGCACCGAAAGCCGCATGGATCTTTTGCGGCCGCCGTGAGCTGGGTTTGAGCGCCTCCAAGCCACGCAGATTGAAGGCTTTGATCACTTCTCGAACCGTCTCATCCGAACAGCCTACGCTTTGGGCGATCGCAATGGCGTGTTCACCGCGTTCGCTGGCCAGGATAATTTGGCAACGCCGCAATTCAAAGCCATCTGACGAGCGCAAACCGGCTTTCAACCGCTCACGCTCATTTACGGTTAGGGAACGTACAAAGATTGGGGTTCGCATGCATTTAGTTTTATCATATTTCCAGCTATCTGGTCTGGATCTGCACTAGCATCAAACAGACCAGTTTTGACGTAATGCTCTCCAAATGCCCCATGAACACCACCGTGTTTGCTGAAATGCAGGTCTTTTTCATTGAGCAACGCCTCGGTGGTGTAAAACGTCGCATAATAGGCTCGACCGGTAGCGAACTCTGGATAGCCGTGCTCAAGTAGAGTTTCAGCTGCTTCAATTGCCCGTGCAGCTTTATCCAGTAGTCGTCTGGAACTCTCGTTCATGTCGGCATTGCCTCATCGCGGATATTGCGTACCCGGAGTGAATCCCCCCTTTTCCACTCCGACTGACGAATAAATTTACGGCTGATGGATATCCCATGTTCAATGGACAATCCGCTGATCAACCTGCCAGTACGCTTTACCTCAGCGCTATATGAATCGTAATCTCGCAACACGATGAGGATGTCTAGATCTGACTCCGGATCCTGCTCTCCGCGGGCATAATAACCGAATAAATAAACCCCAACAAGCTGGTTGCCATAAATCAGCCTAAGTTCTCTATTGAGCTCAACTAATAAATGCCTGGGAATTTGATCCACCATTTGCAACTCCTGTTATGATTATACTTGAATACAAGTGATCTCCTCACGCTGCAATATCCATATCTACTCGACTCGACGCCTTGCGGCACTAACTCATTCTTACGAAAATTCGTACTAAACTTCATTTACACAATGACTCGCTATCATTTCGGTATCCAGCATACAATATCAGGATAAATCTTATGTCCACAGCTGAGCCTAAACCCCCATCTTATTCTGAAATCATCGCCAGTCTATTACGCCCACTACAAGGACCGATCGCGCTGGATAACCTGGTGGAGCAAATTCTCCAATTACACCCCTCCCAGGCCCGGAATCCCCGCCAGACAGTCCTGCAACACATCCGAGAAGCCCAGGGAGAATACCTGGTACGCCCAGATCCCAAAACGATCCTCCCCTTGCACCTTGCTTTTCAAGGCGTCCGCTTTCGTTTGCAGTTGGATAGAGAAATCGTAAGCACCGGTCTCTTAGAAATTGAAAATAATTTACGTTCTTATCTACCCCGCAACTTCCCTCTGCAACGCCTCAGTTTTGTGGACAAACTGGGACACCCCATTCCGTTTGAAATAAAAGGTGTGACCCGCCAGGAGGAAACCTTTTTGGGGACATCAAATTACACCCAACAACATATCAAAATCGGCCAATGGTTTCGAGCGCAAAAAATGTACGCAAAAGACCACCTGCTGGTGACAATTTTGGATTGGGAGAATGGCGTCTTTCAACTGGAGCGCGAACCCGCCTCTGCCCGCCAGCAAACATTGCTCCGTCAACGCAACCAAGAGTTAGCGAATATCCTTTGGAACCTGTTAGAGACCGCCTCGGATGAAGTTATTTATACGCACATCGCTGTCCCCACCGCTTATACCCTTATGCCTGATAAAAACGGTTATCCTGCAGATCACTGGCAGGCTGTCATCAAAGAAGATGGGCGTATGGAGTCGGATGGTTTTGACATTCGCTACAGCGACGGACGCTTGTCGATGTTAGAAGTCATGATCAGGCGAGAGTCGGGCAAAAGGATAAGCGCCCCACCGGAAAAGTTTTCACGTGAGCAAGGACAAAAGATATACCGCCTGAAAGCTGAACTGGCTGATAACCCCAAAATCTGGCGGAAAATCGAGATCCAGGGCAAGCAGACTTTAGCCGACCTAGATGAAGCGCTGAGACGCGCTTTCAACCACGATGCCTTTGATCATCTGGGAGGATTCTGGAAGCTCATCCCTCGGGGCACTGAAAAATCGCGGCGTTATCGTGAAGTTGATCTTGGAGATGTTTATCCTCTTCGCCAGGGAGGCGAAGCGGCAAAAACCGGAATCGCAGCGGTCAGCCTGGGTATTGGCGAAAAAATCAAGTACGTGTATGATTTCGGCGATTGGATCGAACATATCTTGACAGTGGAATCGATTGAGGAACCACAGCAAGGTATTACATATCCTCGTGAAGTGGAGCGCAACCAACCCCAGTATGAATTCTGCGTCGAATGCCAGAAGAAAGGCAAAGAGACGATTGCAGAATGGATCTGCCTGAGCTGTTCAAACACGGAAGGGAAAGAAGTCCTTCTGTGCAATCACTGTGTGCGCGGGCACGAAGACGATCATTACGTCGATGAAATCATCTATTGACTCCACCAGTATCTGAAGTACTTATAAGGACTGAAGCATGGTCAAGAAAACCCGGAAATCACCGTTGAGCTTACCCCAAACCAACGATACCTGGTATTTCGCAGTACGGAAGCTGCGCGCCTGGATCGCACCAGAGGGAGAAGAGCCAGTCCGCCCTTTTATCATGATCACTCTCAATCTGGATCAGGGGATTATCCAGGATATCACTGTAGGGGAAAAACCCGACTCAATTGCGGCGCATAATCAGCTCATCTCCGCCATGCTGCATTCTCCAAAAGGGGTAAAAATCAAACCGCATCGACCAGCCAGGGTGTTTTTCGAAGATAAAACCCTGATGCAAGCTTTAACCCCAGCCTTGCAACAAATGGAGATCGAATGCAAATACCAACCCCATAAAGAAATGGTGGACGAAATAATTGAAGAACTCCTAACCCATATGACTGATGATGAGCCGGAAACTCCCGGATTACTAGCACAAAAGCAAGTCACTCCAAAGCTGGTAGAGGGCTTGTTCGATGCTGCGGCAGGTTTTTACCGCTCCGCCCCATGGATTCAGATCGGTAATGAAGATGTCCTTTCCATACAGGTATCGCCACAACAAGTCCCGTATTACATTGTCGTCATGGGACAAGGCGGCGTTGAATATGGTTTGGCTCTGTACAAGCGGTGGGAAGATCTTGAGAGACAATTTCTGCCTCACGACCATCCGGACGAGATCATCCCAATCGATGGACTTCATTCTCTGTTCTTCAACGATATCACCCAGGTCCCCTTTGACGATCTCGATGCGATTGAGAAATATAATTGGGAGATTGCTGGACAGGGAGCTTACCCGGTACCGCTTATATTTCTGCCTTCAGGTACAGTACAACGCCCAAATCGGGACGAACTATTGTGGTACAAAGCTGCTCTAACAGCAATACCTGTATTCGTTCGTGATTATTTAAGGCGAAATGCAGGTGGCGATCTTCAAGCCGTTGAAGTCAGCATACTCATGAATACATCCGCTGGAGTAGTAATCGTTAAAATCATATATCCGGCTGGGGATCTGCCAAAATCCAGGCAATTTGCCTATCAAGAGGAGGATGGAGAAGAACAATTGGCGTTTCCATTCGATCGGCGAGCCATGGAAGGGGATATGTTCCGCATGTTTGGGATGCTATCCGACAGGGAAACGAACTCGAAGCTAGCCAAAGCCCAGCAACTCATGTATCAGGCCTGGGAAAAGAAAAACCCTGCTAAACGCATCGCTCTGGCGCGCAAAGCACTCAAGGTATCTGAAGATTGCTCGGATGCTTACGTACTTCTGGCGGAAGAGGAGGCTGGCACAGTCCAACAAGCCTTAGAGTATTATCAAGCAGGCATGGAAGCAGGTGAAAGAGCGTTAGGTGATGCTTATTTTGAGGAGAATACCGGTCACTTTTGGGGCTTGCTGGAAACGCGCCCTTATATGCGCTCCATGGAAGGTATGGCTAGCTGCCTCTGGCAACTGGGACATAAAGCAAAAGCTCTTGAGACCTACTGGGAGATGCTCCGACTGAATCCAGGCGACAACCAGGGTATTCGATATGTATTGGTTGACTTATTGCTGAACATGAACCGCATTCCCGAACTTGAGAAGCTACTAAAACTCTATCGGGATGAGGGTTCTGCGGTATGGCTTTACACCAAAGCTTTGGTGGCTTATCTAAAGAAAGGCGATCATCCTTCGTCTAACCGCGCCTTGAAATCTGCCCTAAGGCATAATCCCCATGTGTATGATTACTTATGCAGCAAGAAGCGCATACCCAACCGCCTGCCAAGCTATATCGGGATCGGTGATGATGCAGAAGCCATAGCTTATGCTGCCAATCACCTAAACTACTGGCGGAAAACCCCAGGAGCATTGGAGTGGATGCAAAAAGAGTTACACCCAGAAAGTTAAGTCAGAATCTTTAGGAGACCACTTGCAGAGATAATAGGTGATCATTTCACTTATTCTCACCAATCTTTCCAATTTATCCACTCAGTAATAGACTCTGATGGCTCACTGACACATTTCACCCAATCCATACTTTCTCTCCGATAATTCCATATTATCTGCCTTACTTACGCAGTACTTTTGCCGTATGATCTTAAGACCAAACTCCCACACCGCCAGATGTGGGAGTTCTCTTTCCTTTACCGACATATATTGTGCTATTTGGCGCCCGCGGCGCGACTCGAACACGCGACCCCTTGCTCCGCAAGCTAAGGTTCACGTCCTCCACTCTGTCGAAAACGTCATTTAGGGCGATTCATTGCGATTTGCTCCACATTTTGGCGTATAAGAGAGGTCGTTCTCATCCAATATGATCGACTTCTCCCATAACTCCAGCCGATACGCACTACTTACGCACTACTTTTTTCCTTTGGTATTTCTTTCCTGTTACTCGTCAAATCATACGCACTACTTACGCATTACCTGAATTACCGAAGAAATGATCCATCTTTCTGGCTGCATCACGTTTTGCTCCTGGCATCAAGTGACCATAGATGTCCATGGTGGTTGAAAATGAAGCATGACCAACGATTTCTTGCACATCTCTGGGTGGTGTATTTTGTGAGAGCAGGTAGCTCACAAAGGTGTGCCTCAGGTCATGAATTCGGATCACTTCCGGGAGTTCTGCTCGTTTGAGAATTGTCTTAAAGTGCCGGACGTCGGGATCATCTCTTTGGTCGACCTCAACGATCGCTTCACACATTTACCCCTGCTTTGTTATCCTCTCCAGGTGGACACTCATTGGGTGGTGCGCTTTGGCGATACCGCAGACTATCAAACGGTTCTGCGCCTGGCCTTAACCGATTGGGGCTTGCCTCAACAAATCCAAGTGGATCGAGATAGTGTTTCGTTCGATAATAAAAGCAAGCCCACCTATCCGACACTAATCCACCTTTGGTTGATCGCCTTAGTTGTCTCTCTGACCTTTGGACGCCTTAGCCGATTTACCAACCAAGGCTAGACCGAGCGCAGCCATCAGATCTGGATCGCACAGTAGCTAGAGGGACCGCAGTATGAAAGCCAGAGCCAACTCCACTTCCCTCTACGAGAGCGCCGTCAATTACTCAATGAGCATTTGCCATATTCAGCCCTAGATTGACTACCTCCTATTTAGTCTTTCCCGCTGGCCAAACTTTCCGGGCGGTTCTATCGCACTGAATGAGCCCAACTGCTGGATTTGCAACACGTCTCTGCCTATCTGGCCAAAGAACGCTGGCTCCGACTGATCAGTCAACCGGGAATATTCACATTGGGTTGTGAATTCTATTATGCGGATTATCGCCTGGCTCAAAGTCAAATCGAAATCTCTTTCGCTGCCGCAGATCAACACCCGGTTTATTGTGGGGTGGATGGTGGTCTCATCAAAAGATTGTCGCTAAAATGGCTCAGCGTCGAAATCCTGATGGGTCATTCCTGTCACAATCGAGGCTGTTTATATTCCAATTACACCTCCCGCTTGTTTGGCAGTCTCTTAATGCGTTACGACTCTTTAAGATTTGTCCCGCTATTACCGAATGAGCATCGGCATGACTACCTACTGAGAATATCCTGAAATTTACATGTTGCGTATACAATGACATACTGTTATAAATTGTAACTACCTTCATCCCCAATCGCCCAGGAGGCCAGAATGGCTTACGAACTGATCATCAAAAATGCGCG
>JBFYSV010000140.1:0-24181 GCA_041301185.1 Anaerolineae bacterium | reverse complement strand
ATAAGTCGTACCAGCGAGAGACAGAGCGCCGGGAAACCGAGCTGCGCGTACGAGAGCGATATCTGAGCCTGCTCAATGAAATCACACGTACCACCATGAAGACCCAGGAGTTCCAGGAAATGCTGCAGTCGCTGGTTGAGTACCTGGGTAAATTGCTGGAGGCTGATAGCGTCCTGATCATTCTTTGGGAATCGGTTCGCAAGCAGATGATACCCGCAGCAGCCTACGGCCCCCTGCGCCAGGTCTACCGGTCGTTGCGCTTTGAGCCCAATGACCTCCCGCTGGTTGCGTCGGTGCTCAACTCTGCCCGCACTCTGGAAGTCAGCAACACCAGCAATTCTCCGTATATCAGCCAACGTCTCTCCACCCAACTGCAGATCAAGTCTTTATTGGCTATCCCGCTGGTTGCCGATAATCAAAAAACCGGCGTGGTGTTACTCTCAAACAAAACCGAGCATTCGTTTAGCGAACGAGAAATTAACCTGGCAGAACAGGCAACCGGGCAGCTTGCCCTGGCGATAGCCAAGTATCGCGCCCTGGACGCCCTGCAACATCGCACGCAAGAGCTATCCGCGTTACAAAAAGCCACCGTCGCTCTGCTGACTACCCTGGATCTGGAAGTTCTGCTGGGGCAAATCCTGGATGCGGCGATCAGCGCTATTCCTGCCGCAGAGAAAGGCACCCTGCACCTGGTGGCGCGTGACACCGGGCAACTCCAGCTGCGCGCCGTCCAGGGGTACACCGATCCCCGCATCCGCACCTTCAACCCGACGGATAGCGCCAGCTTTACTGCCAGCGCGGTACGAGAGCGCCGACCCCTGCTGATCCACGACGCCCACGCGGACCCGGATACTCGCTATGGAGGCGATATTCCCGAGATCCGCGCGATCTCCTCCATGATCATCGCCCCCTTGATCTTAGGCGGGCGCACCTTGGGCGCGATCTCGCTGGATGCCTATCGCCGCTACGCCTTCACCGAGGCAGATTTGCAGCTATTGGTGAGTTTTGCAGCCACAGCAACCACCGCAATCCATAACGCCCAGTTATATAGCGAAGTGCAGAAACAGGCAATCACCGATCCCCTGACCGAGCTATACAATCGGCGAGGCTTCTTCGAGCTGGGGCGCCGAGAAGTTGAGCGCGCCAATCGCTTCAACCGCCCACTGACGGCGATGATGATCGATATTGATTTATTCAAACAGGTGAACGATACCCAGGGTCACCTGATCGGCGACCAGGTACTGGCAGGTGTGGCCTCTCAAATTGAGCACCAGCTTCGCCAGGTAGACCTGCCAGGGCGTTACGGTGGGGACGAGTTTATCGCCCTGTTGCCAGAGACAGACCTGTTCAATGCCTACCAGGCAGCGGAGCGTTTGCGGCGCAATATTGCCCAGGTGATTTTCCCTACTGAAAATGAGCCGGTCAGGATCACGGTCAGCATTGGCATAGCCGGCCTCAAGCACACCTCAGAAACCCTGGAAACCCTGATCGAAAGAGCCGACCAGGCCTTGTATCTTGCCAAGCAATCAGGGCGAAACCGCACAGTTCAAGAAGGTGTCCAGGAAGAGACTTAGAATTCCCGGATAGAAAAACCCCTCGCCAGAAAAACGATGGGCAGATGCCTTCTTCCAACCAGGCTCCTCGGCGAGGACTCGAACCTCGAACCTAGCGGTTAACAGCCGCCCGCTCTGCCTATTGAGCTACCGAGGAATTTAGCGAGGCGGATTATAAACTCAAGCAGATGGAGTGTCAAGGATAGCTGCCCGAGGGTCTTAAACCTACGTTTTTGTAAATATCTTTTTGCCCATCCTTCTTTATAATTCAACAAACTATCCTGGGATCGAGGCCACCATGGCATTGAAAGGCAATCTTCGTGATTTCACGATCACGCAATTATTAAACCTGATCAATATCGCCCAAAAAACCGGCACTTTAGTCGTCGAGGGACAAGATGAGGCGATTAAAGTCTCGTTTCGAGAAGGCAAGCTGGCCTACGCTCAAATTGGAGAGCAGGATAACAGCCTGGCAACCGTCCTGTACCGGGCCAAAAAAATTAGCGCAGCCCAGCACAAGATTATCAAAGAGCGCGCCGGGCACATGAGCGATAAAGAGCTGGGGCTATTGCTCATCAACGCTAATTACATCACCCAGCAAGATATTCTGAGCAGCTTGCAGAATCACTTCCTGGGTGTCCTCAATCGCCTGTTCACCTGGATGGAAGGATTGTTTCGCTTCGAGACAGACGTCCTGCCTCCAAACGATAAGATCACCGTGCGGGTCAACCTGGAGAATATCATCCTGGAAGGCACGCGCAAGCTGCGCGAGCTAGAACAGCTCCAGGACGAAATCCCCAGCCTGGATATGGCATTGAAGTTCACCGACCGTCCTGGTGCCAACCTGCGCAATGTTAATCTGAGCGTGGAAGAATGGAAGGTTGTCTCTTACATCAACCCCAAAAACTCAATGCGCCAGATTGCCCGGGCTACTCACCTGAACGACCTGGAAATCCGCCGGATAGCCTACAGCTTGCTGCAAGCCGGGCTTGTCGAGCTTCTCCGCCCGGAAGGCGCTCGCCACGTACCGGCTCCCCCTCGCCAGCCAGCCCAGAAGGGAACCGTTGTGGAACAGAAGTCTCTCATCAACCGGATCATCAGCCGGATCCGTTCGTTATGACCCCTGCCGAGGCCATTTCGAGATTGTCAACCCATCTTTACACAAGTGTAAGGGCAGCGTATTATGCAAACAGTTAAAATGGTGGTCACAGGACCTTTCAATGCTGGTAAAACCGAGTTTATCCGCTCTGTGAGTGAAATTGATGTTGTGTCCACGGAGCGCAAGATTTCCAGTGAAGTAGAACGGGTAAAAGAGACCACCACTGTAGCGATGGATTTTGGTCGCATCACCGTGGATAACGATCTGGTGCTTTACCTGTTCGGCACCCCCGGCCAGAAACGATTCGACTTCATGTGGGAAATCCTCTCGGAGGGCATGCTGGGGTTCGTGGTCATGGTAGATAGTACCCGGCCCGAGACATTTCGGGAAGCGCGAGGCATTCTGGAAACTTTTCGCGCCTACGCCCCAACCCCGTATGTGGTGGCAGCCAACAAACAAGACCGGGAAGACGCCTGGGAATCGGAGGACATGCGCATCGCTTTGCGGCTTGATCCAAACGTGAAACTTCTGTCGTGTGTGGCAACCGATAAAGAGAACGTCAAGACTGTTTTGTTAGAGCTGCTTTACAGCATTTTAGCGGAGATGGACGCAGGCGAGGCTTAAGTGTTGGTCAACGAACTATTGCCGTGTCATCAATCACTACAGATCAAGGCATTGTACATTACGAGGTTTTCGGGAGGGGACGCCCGGTTATCTTGCTGCACGGCTGGTTGGGATCATGGGGATTATGGCAAGAGACGATGGCCTATCTGGGCCAGTATTACCGGACGTATGCCCTGGATTTCTGGGGGTTTGGTGAATCAGGAAAGAAACTGGAGAATTATTCCGTTCCTGTATTCGTCAGTATGGTAGATCAATTTATGGAGCAGCTGGGAATCGTCCAGGCTCCGCTGGTTGGTCACAGCATGGGCGGGACGGTGAGCCTGGCTGTGGCAATAGACCATCCAGATCGCGTTGAAAAAGTAGTCGTAATCGGTTCCCCAATCGTCGGCTCTTCCTTATCCGTTTTGTTGAAGCTGTTCGGTCGACGACCGGTCGCCTGGCTGGTCTATCACAATCTGTGGGCTTTCCGCATCAGCTACCGCATGCTGGCGCCTTTCTACACCCGGGATCACCGCTGGCCGGAGATGATGGACCGGGATATGTCCAGCGTTTCTCTGGAATCTTTCTTGCTGAGTATCGCATCGCTGCGCAACACAGACCTGAGACCCCAAATCCCGCAGATTAAGGTGGCTGCCATGGGCATGTATGGCAATCGAGATTTGATCGTCCATCCCAATCAGTGGAGGCCCATGCAAGAGGGTATCCCGCATGCCCGCATCGAGCGGTTTCCGCGTGCCGGGCACTTTATCATGCTGGATGAGCCTCAACCCTTTATGAACACCTTGCGGGATTTTTTAGATTACGAGGCAGCCACTCCATGACCGTGCCAGCCAACCCATACTATTACCCGAATAAAATGGGGCGGATCATATTGCAGGCAATCGAGGAAATTTTAGGCCACAATGGTCTCAATGCGGTCTTAAACCAATCCCGTCAATCTCACCTGATCAATACTTACCCACCCAACAATCTGGAACGCCTGTTTTCCTTCCAAAGTATCAGTGCAATCTATGCTGCCCTGGAAGAAATGTACGGGCCGCGCGGCGGTCAGGGAGTGGCGATCCGATGCGGGAGGGTGTCCTTCAAATACATTTTACGGGAACTTGGTCCGGAAATTGGCCTGTCTGACCCGGCATTCCGCCTGCTCCCCCCGCGCACTAAGATCCTTGAGGGACTGACCATCCTTGCCAATGCTTTCAACCAATCCAGCGACCAGAGCGTGCGGGTCGAAGAGACACAAGCCGATTACTTGTGGCATATTGAGCGCTGCCCGATCTGTTGGGAGCGGCATTCAACTGCCCCCGTATGCCATGCAGAGGTTGGCATGCTACAAGAAGCGCTTTACTGGGTGAGTGGCGGAAAATATTATTACGTCGAAGAAATCCTGTGTATCGCCCGAGGCGATGCAACGTGCACCATTCGAATCGATAAAGACCCGTTGGAATAGAAACGGCATGTGGCATACAGCTACCTGTGCCAGAGCTGGCAACAAGCAATTATCGGAATTGATTACAGGTACACAAACCGATGCTGAAGATTATCCTGCAAGACTTGCGTCACATCTACCCTTTTAATGAGCGGGCTCGTGATCTGCGCATCCAGAACAAACCGCTCTGGTTGGTGCAGCGTGATGTGCTTGCGCCCCACACTCATCGTGAGCTGGAGCTCCCCCCCCAGGCTGCCTTCCCCAAAATCGACGAGGAGTGCCTGGTCTACCGGGATAACCTGTTCTTTGATAGCGCCTATTTTGAAGCATTCCTGGGGGAAGCCAGGCTGCGCCACCAGCCTTGCCAGGCGGCTTTTTCCGCCAACGACCCTTCCTTTCGCGAGCACGCCCTGCCGTTATCCACCTCTTACACGCTCGATGGGGACCTGTACCTGGCAGAATTGTGGTATTTCCCCAACGGGATCCACTCCGAGATCGACCCAATGTCTGCCGAGCCGGTTGTCATCGACCTGGATTCGACCGAAGCCGGCTATTACCACGTCCCTACCTACATGGCATACGAGCAGGGCGACCTCACCTTTCAGGTCCCCCGGCGGAGCCTGATCGCCATCGACTCGTGGGTGCACATCTTTATTGCAGACATCGTTTTTGCGCAGTTCACCCGCGGGGCGCGCTTTGAAGAACGCTTGAACAACGACCCTCTCTATAAGCTAAAAATCCTGGCAAAAGCCATGTTTGAAGGCAAACAAGTACTGGAATGCTCCGAGCTGGTCAAAATTGGGCGCAACTGCGTGATAGACCCGCATGCAACCATTCATGGACCGACGATCATTGGTGACAATGTCACCATCAATGCTGGCGCCGTAATTGAAAATTGCGTGATCGGTGACAACGTCAACGTCTCGCAAGACTGCCAGTTGATGCTATCGGTTATCGGAGACGGGTCGTTCTTACCGTTCCGCGCTTCGCTGTTCATGACCACCGTCATGGAAAACAGCATGATCGCCCAGAACACCTGCCTGCAGATGTGTGTAGTCGGGCGGAACACATTTATCGGGGCAGGCTCAACATTCACGGATTTCAATTTGCTATCGGCTCCGATCCGCGCTCGGGACGGAAACGGCCAGCTGATCTACTCGAACCGTCCGGTCCTGGGAGGATGCGTGGGGCATAACTGTCGCCTGGGGGCGGGTTTGACCATCTTCCCCGCCCGAGCCATCGAATCGGACGTGGTGCTATTCGCGTCCTCAGACCGTCACGTGATCGAACGGGACATCCGGTATGAGGATAGCGACCACCACCAGCTAGCGTATGCCAGCATCCATCCGCGCCTGTACCCAAGGATTGATGAAGTCGTTCTGAACTCTTGGTGATCCAGATGGCAGATATGAATGCCCACCTATTATGGATATTCAATAAGTTAGAAGTTACGCAGTTCAGGGGAAAATCGGGGGTGATTGGGTGGGGGACGCCCGCCCAATCACCCCCATCCTCCCACCAACTGCGTAAGTCCTATAAGTTTAATGAGAGCGTGTGTTCAGGCAAGGGAAGTATCCCGCGCTCAAGCATCACCGCGATTGCAGGGAGGTCGTGATGGGTAAACCCAGATTATTGATTGTTGAGGATGATTTTGACATCGCCAATATGCTCAAAATATTTTTCACCGGGCATAATTTCGAGGTGGAGCTTGCTCCGCGGGGAAATGACGCCCTGGATAAAACGCGCCAGAATTTGCCCCACCTGATCATCCTGGATATCATGCTGCCGGATATTGATGGTTTTGAAGTCTGCCGGATACTACGGACCCACACTCGCACGAGCCACGTGCCAATTATCTTCCTGACCCAAAAAGACGAGCGCAGCGATAAGCTGCAGGGCCTGGAGCTTGGCGCCGACGATTACATCACCAAGCCCTTCGATATCGAGGAACTCAAGCTGCGCGTCCAGCGCGCCATATCCAGGGCAGAGCAACAAAGCCTGACCGACCCGCGTTCCGGTCTGCCGTCCGGCAGATTGATTGAAGAACAATTACGTCGCATCATCCGCCAGAAAGATTGGGCATTGCTGGATTTGCGCATCAATCACTTCGACAATTTCAAAGACGTGTACGGGTTTGTCGCTGGTGACGATGTGTTGCGGTTCACCGCCATGTTGATCGGTGAAGTGGTGGATAGCCACGGCACCCAAAACGATTTCATCGGGCATCCCGGCGGAGATAGCTTTATCATCATCACCACAGAAGAATGCGCTGCGAACATCCGCCGGGTAATCAAGACTCGTTTCACTGAAGAGGTGCTCGCCCATTACAGTTTCATTGACCGGGAGCAAGGTTACATCGTCACAATCAACGAGCTAGGTCAACAAGTCAAGACGCCTCTCATGAATCTATCGGGTGGCATCGTTTCGCCTTCTATTTATCAGTTCGCAGATATTCGCGAGATCACCGAAATTGCTGCAGAAGCCAGGCGCACCGATGGTTGAGCTTTGAATGTGGAGATTCTAGACCGCCTTCTGGATAACTATGTCTCAACTCGATCCTACCCTCCTGGGAGTCATACTTGTGGTGTTCGGCCTGTCCGCAGCGCTGCTGACCCTGCTGTTATTGCAGAAATTCAGCCAGTCTCGAACACAATTTAAGGCGACACCCAACACACCTACCCCGGTTGAGGACTCTGATCCATCGCAAGCGATCTTAATTGTCCAGCCAGGAGGCCGGATTAGCTATATCAGCCGGCAAGCCAGAGAGTGGTTTGATGCCTGGGAGGAAGTGCCCTCTCTGGAGCGCCTAAGCCGCAAAATCACTCCAACCAATCCATTTATCGAGCTCTGTGTGGCTCAAGGCGAGCGGCAGTTTCACCTGGACGGGCGTTTGGTTCATGTCCTATCTTATTCGATCCCTTACGGCGACCATCGAGCGACATTCCTGGCATTCCATTCCAGTCAACTTTTCGCTGGGAAAAACGGCGACCCATCTGCAGGTAGCAGCGGGCTGGTCACAATCCCGGCAATCCAGGTGTTGAACCAGCTGGGTCAGGCAATGGCTACCAGCCTGGATTTTGATATCACTATTACGGCTATCTTGAAAAATGCGGGCAATTTGATCCCAGCGGATTTTGCAGAGATCACCACCTGCGACAGGCAAAGCCAGCGCCTCACCACATACCACCTCTTAGGTGCAGATGGAGACAATCCTGAGCTTGAAAAGAGCAATGTAGCGGACGTCCGGCAACGCCCATTCACAGGAACGATTCTTGCCCAAAAAGAGCCGCTCCTGGTCAATGATCTCGTAACCAGCCATACCGGTCCAGTGATCAATAGCTCGGGGGGGGTGCCCATTCTTTCTTATTTGGGCGCGCCCTTGATTGCGGCTGGTGAATTGGTTGGCACCCTAGAGCTTGGCTCTCTATCTATCAACGCTTACACCCAAAACGATCTGGAAAATGTGCAAATCTACTGCGGACCAGCCGCAATTGCCCTGAACAATGCGCTGCTCTACACACAGGAGCAGCAAAGAGGAAAAGAGCTGGCGGGGTTGGCGCAACTCGCCCAGGTGGTCGGCACAGCCGGGGAACCTAGCAACCTGTTCTCCCACCTGGTCGAGAGCATTGCCCCGCTCTTAGAAGTTGAATTTTTAGGCTTCCTGATCTACGACGATAACCGGTGTGCCATCCAGGGTCAACTCCCCTTCCTTGGATTGCACCCCGATGTAATCGAGTGGACCAGTGCGATCATCCAGGTGGATAGCCCTGCAGAAAAAATCTGGCTGTCGCAAGAGCCGATCGTCGCCCCCGATGCAACCAGCGATCCAAAAATGCAATCCTTCGGCTTCGACAATCTGGCACAGGCGACAGGCATCCACCAGGCAGTCCTGATGCCACTCACTTCTGCAGGACGCATGCTGGGTTATCTCATGGCAGGTGATAAGCTGGATAGATCACCCTTCAATCAGGATGACCTGCGCTTATTAGCCATCATTGCCAGCCAGGCTGCGCCTATCGTTGAGAACGCCGAGCTCATCCAGCAATCCGAGAAGCGCGCTCAGCGCGCAGAGACCCTGCGGAGGATAGCCAGCCTGACGGTATCTTCCGCCACGCTGGATGAGACCCTCAAGTATGCTCTCCAGGATCTGGGGAGGCTGCTCCGGGCTGATAAAGTTGGCGTCTTGCTGCTGGATGAAAGCCGAGGCGAGCTGCGCCTGCACAAATCCTCGCTCTTCGGAATATCTCCTGAATTCGCCTCGCGCATGGGGCGAATATCCACCGAGAATGCCCAGTTCAACCTATCGGTTACCCGCAGCCAGACTTACCTGATCAGCGACGACATTACCCACGATCAACGCCTGCCCGCCGTGTATCACCCCATCCTGTACAGCCTGGGCTTGAAATCGGTGGTTATCGCGCCTCTGGTTGTACAGGACCATGGCATTGGTGAGATCATCATTGGCAGTTACCAGCCTGCATTTTTCTCCCCCGGCGATATTCAAACTGTGGTCACCGCCTGCGGGCAGCTGGCAAACGTCGTCGAACGGTCTGTGCTCTACACTCAAACCGATGAGAGCCTGCGCCGCCGGGTGGATCAGCTAACTGCGCTGACCCGCCTCAGCCGGGATCTAAATACAAACCCAGATTTGGAATATCTTGCGCAGCGAGTTTTTGAAGAGCTGCTACAAACCACCGGGGCTGACTGCGGAACCATTACCTTGTTCGACACAACCGGCGAAGCACCCGCCCCCACTGAGAACGGGCATCCACCTCAGTTGACCGTGTTGTTCCAGCTGGGCGACCGGACCGGTGCAGAGTTCACCCATCTTGAGAAGCAAGTATTGAGCACGTCCGAGACGCTGGTCATCGATGATTATGAGCAACACAACTCCACTCAGCCAGAAGAAGAGGCAGTATCGCCTGTGTCGCATGCAGGTGTTTGCTCCTCAATGATTGTTCCGATCACCTGTCAGGATAAGATAACCGGGCTGATCCACTTACATGCCAACACGCCCCACTGCTTCGATCAGGCTGCGGTTGAGATCAGTGAAGCGCTTGCCTTACAATCTACGGTGGCTTTGAGCAATGTGTACCGCTACCAGAAGCAGGTGCAACAGGATGATTTGCTCCACCGGCGGGTCGATGCACTGGGGAAACTGCTCGAGGCAGCGCCTGCCTTGCGAGCAGACCAATCGCTTGACGAGGCGCTGAACAGGATCGCCCACGCCATCCAGAGTTCAACACCCTTCAACAGTGTGCTGGTGAGTGTCTTCGACACTGAAAACGAGCAGCTCTACCGGGTTGCCAGCGCTGGGGTTCCTGGCGAGGTGATGGAGAAGATCAAAAATCAAGCCCAGCCCTGGGAGAGCATCTTACCCTTGTTAAGACCGGAGTTCATGCTGGGACGCTGTTACTTCATCCCTCACGAAAAAATGCCGGTCAAGCCTGCTGATGTGCGCGTGATCAACCTGTTAGAGAGCAATCCCCGAGGAGAACTCCGATCCACCCTTGCCTGGCACCCGGAAGATCTGCTGCTGATCCCGCTAGCCGACTCCGAGAGCAAACCCCTGGGGTTGATCAGCGTTGACGATCCGCGCGATCACCTGCGACCAGACATCACCACAGTTGCCTCGCTTGAGATTTTTGCCACCCAGGCTACCCTCATCATTTCTGGCAACCAACAGATGGCAGAGTTGAAGGGGCGCCTGGGGGAGATGGAAGCAGACCTGAACCGGGCAGAACAATCTGCTCAGAGTTCCCAAAACTATCTGCCGATCTTGTTGCGGAAAGACCTGGAACAAACTATTGCCGTGCAGCACCTCAGCCAAAGGGCAACTCGCATCCGGGCAGGCATGGATATCGCCGAGGTGGTCAACCGGCAAGGCGACCGTTCCAGCGTACTGTCAGTCTTCGGGCGGGAGATCCTAACCCGAATGGATATGGACATCGCCCTGATCGTTGAACCCAGCTTGCATGGACCCCATCTACTGAACAGCTTGGGAAATGTTCCCTCCGATATCAATATCGAAGCGTTGATCGGTCAGCGCAACCCGCTTCACCAAACCCTGCAGAATGGCAATATCCTGCTGGCCTCCCGTCTTGAAGACGATCCGGAGTGGTCGAGCTCGCCCCTCTTGCAAGCGCTGGATGCTTGCGGCTTTATATGTATACCCATCTTTATCGGCGCCCGGTTGGATGCCGCCGTCCTGGCAATAAACCAGACTCCTCTGGCGCCGTTCACGTCCGATGACGAGCACCTCTTCTCTCTGCTTTCCAGGCTGGTGGCGATCACGCTTCAAAACCTGAATTTATTGCTGGAGATCAGCCAGCATCTTGCCGAAGTTAACCTCTTGCTGGACTTCAACCGCCAGTTGAGCAACCTGGAATCCAACCGCATTCTGGAAACGCTGGTGGAAAGCGCCCTGCATGTCATCCCAACCGCCCAGGCCTGCCTGGTGGCAACCTGGGATCTGAAACGCGAGCTGCTCGTGCCTCAGGCAGCCTCTGGGTACGCAGATAAAGATAAGATTATGGAGATCTGCTACCATCGCGGAGAGGCTTTGCCTGGCAAATCTCTGGCGTACAGGCAGGCAATCCGGGTTGAGGATGTGGATTTCCCCAGCCTGTACAATCTCTCGTCAGAGAATTTGCTGCGCTATCATGATGCAACCGATGGGCGCTTGCCTCTCGCCAGCATGGTCGTCCCAATCCAAAAATCACCCAGCGCCGAGCCGCTAGGCGTCCTGGTCCTCGAAAACTTCAAAAACCCGGAGGCGTTTTCATCCGAAGCGCAGGCTCTGGTCACTTCGCTAACACAGCAAACCGCGCTCAATCTGGAAAACTCACGCCTGTACCGAGCAGCGGAACTGCGCGCCACCCAATTACAGGCCCTGACCGGCGTAGCCGCGATCATTTCTTCCAACCTGCAACCCGAGGAGCTGATTGCCTCCCTTCTCGACCAGCTAGAAGCCATCTTGCCATTCCAGACGGGGACACTGTGGCTGCGCGAAGGCGACCAGATGTTCGTGCGCATGGCACGCGGCTTTGCCGATAGTGACGAGCGGATTGGGTTATCCATCTCCGTCGAGGACAGCAAGCTGTTGGGAGAGATGATCGCTACCTGCCAACCAATCGTTGTCGGAGATGTGACCAGTGACTCTCGCTTCCCTGCCCTGGTGGAGAACCCAAATCTATCCTGGCTGGGGCTGCCTCTGGTTGCCGGGGGGGGCGTCATCGGGGTAATTGCTCTGGAAATGGATGAGGCCAATTTCTATACCACGGAGCATGTACAAATTGCCAGCGCCTTTGCTGGACAGGCAGCGGTTGCTTTGGAGAATGCCAATCTTTACCAGCAAATTGTCGCCCGGGCTACAGAGTTGGACCAGCGCTCGCAGCGCCTGGAGGCCCTCAACCGATTCTCAGCCCAGGTCAGCGGCTCGCTCGATCCCGATCACTTGCTGCAAACCACACTGCACGAAATCCTTAATATCGTGCACTGCTCTTCCGTCTCGGCGATTTTGTTTGACTCCTCGGAGCGTCCTACCCTGCAGGCAGAGCTGCCCTCCCGGGATAGTTTTGCACCCCTGGCGCTCAGCGAAGCGCCTTTGTTCGAACGACTGCGCCAGACACTTGGAAGCTACATCTGCGATGATATCGCCAGTGATGAGGAGCTGGCGCCCATTTCTGACTACTTCAAGAATAAAGGCTCCCATTCGCTGATGGCTTTATCATTGGCTACCGGCAGCGACCTGCATGGGGTATTGATGGTGGAGATAGACCACCCACACCATTACAGCGCTGATGAAATTGGCCTGACCCGCACACTCAGCAACCAGGCTGCAATTGCCATCCAGAATGCGCGCCTGTATGCAGAAACCCGCAGCCTGACCAATGAGCTCGACCAGCGGGTGAAACAGCGGACAGACGAACTGGAACGCGCCCACCAGCGCACAGAGACGCTCCTGCGCCTGATCACGGAGCTTTCTGCCAGCCTGGACCTGGAGCAAGTGCTCACCCGGACACTGAAAGTGCTGAACCAGATCATTGATGCGGAACATATTACGGTTTTGCTGGCGCGGACCGGGGAGAGGAAACTGCACCACCTGGCATCGGTCGGGTATCAAACTCCACTCACCACAGATGAATTCTTCACCTCGCTGAACCCTGACCAGGGGCTGGCGGGCTGGATCATCCAGCAGCGCAAACCTGCCCTGATCCCAGATGTTAAGGAAGACCCCCGTTGGGTGCAATTGCCCAATAGCACGGTGGAGTACCGCAGTGCCATTGGGGTTCCGTTGTTGATCGGTGGAGTATCGCTCGGCGCCCTGCTCTTCTTCCACCGGAAACTAAACCATTTTTCGATGGATCAATTAGACCTGGTGCAGGCGGCGGCAAACCAGGTGGCAATTGCTGTAAATAATGCCGAGCTATACCGGTTGATCCGCGACCAGGCTGAAGACCTGGGCAATATGGTGCGCAGCCAGCAGATCGAAACCCAAAGGACCAAGGCAATGCTGGAGGATGTGGCTGACGGGGTGCTGGTGACGGATGAGACGATGAAAATCACTCTGTTCAACGACTCAGCTGAGCACGTTTTAGGCTTGCAGCGGGAAAATGTCATCGGCAAATCCCTGGACCACTTCATCGGCTTGTTCGGAAGGGCAGCCCAAACCTGGATGGATACGATCCGCACCTGGTCCCAGGATCCAGATAGCTACCGATCCGGTGACACCTACGCCGAGCAGGTTACCCTGGATGACGGCAGGGTGGTTTCGGTGCACCTGGCTCCGGTAAGCCTGCGCGAGACTTTTCTGGGCACGGTTTCCATTTTCCGGGATATCACCCATCAGGTTGAGGTCGACCGGTTGAAGTCTGAGTTCGTCGCCACGGTCAGCCACGAATTACGCACCCCGATGACATCCATCAAGGGATACGTCGATATCCTTTTGATGGGCGCTGCCGGCGCACTCAACGAGCAGCAGACCCATTTCCTTGAGATCGTCAGGAATAACTCCGAGCGGTTGGCGATCCTGGTCAACGATTTGCTGGATATCTCCCGGATCGAATCTGGAAGGCTGACCTTTTCTTTGCAGCCATTCGACCTGGCTCCTATCGCCCGCGATGCAGTCGCTGCCCTGACCCGGCGCACACAGGAAGACCACAAATCGATGCGGATCGAAACCGACCTGCCCCGCAATTTACCCCGCGTGTTGGGTGATCCTGAGCAGATCCGCCGGGTGCTGGATAACCTGCTGGAAAATGCCTACTACTACACAGGGGAGAACGGGCAAATCTTGCTGCGCATCCGCAAAGTCTCAGACCATCTCCAGGTCGATGTAAAAGATACTGGAATTGGCATTCCACCCGAGCTACAACCGCGCGTCTTCGAACGCTTCTACCGGGGTGAGCATCCATTCGTGCTGGCGACTTCTGGTACCGGTTTGGGGCTTTCTATCGTCAAGCACCTGGTTGACATGCATAACGGTCAAATCTGGTTGGAGAGCAGCGGGGTATCAGGTGAGGGAAGCACGTTTTCATTTACAATACCCATGCATACGCCTGACAGATGATGAGGGTTTATGGCAAAAATCTTAATTGCTGAAGACGAACGAGATATTCGAGATCTGATCGCTTTCACACTCCAATTTGGCGGGCATGAAGTGACAGCCACCTCGAACGGCGAAGAAGCCCTGCAGAAGGCCGTGGAGCTCATCCCCGACCTGATTCTGCTGGATGTGCGCATGCCGCGCATGTCTGGCTATGAGGCCTGCCAGAAAATCAAGGAGAATCCATCCACCAGCCATATCCCGGTGGTGTTTCTATCAGCAAAAGGGCAAGAATCGGAAGTGGAAACCGGTCTCGCTGCTGGTGCTGTCGAATATATCTTAAAGCCGTTCGCTCCAGACCAGTTAAACGAGCGAGTAAAAGCTATCCTGGCGAACCAGGGACAGTGATCGGCTAAGCCTGATGGGGGAGCAGTGGTGTTGAGAATTGCTCAGGTGAAACAATGAGCGCGGTTATCTTGCGCAGCGAGATCGTCCATTATGAGGTGCTGGGGCGCGGCCGCCCGGTGCTCTTTATCCACGATTGGATCGGGTCTTGGCGATATTGGATATCCAGCATGCAGGCAAGCTCCATCTCCTACCGTGCTTATGCCATTGACTTATGGGGATTTGGCGATACAGCAAAAAACCCGGGTTACTATTCGCTTGAGCAACAGACCAGCTTGCTGGAAGAATTTACGGACGAATTGGGAATTGGCAAGATTGCCTTGGTGGGCCATGGATTGGGCGCGATTATCAGCCTGCTGTACACCGCCCGTCACCCAGAGCTTGTCGACCGGATCATGGCAATCAGCTTTCCCACCTCCGATGCTGCTGTCAGCGCCCGGCTGCGCTCCGCCAGACCCGCCGAGCTGGTCGACTGGCTGTTAGCACGCTCTCCATCCACAGAATCGGTCTGGACAGAAGCATCAAAAACCGATCCCGGGGCAATTACCACCTCGATCGCCAACCTGCAAACGATAGACCTTCCTGGGCTGCCCAGCCGGCTTGCCGCCCCTCTCTTATTCGTACATGGCACCAACGACCCGGCGATCACTGCGCCGGATCTGGACAGCCTGACGACCGCGGGTGAAAACACGCACGGTATCTTGTTCGACCAATCCAGCCATTTTCCGATGCTCGAAGAGACCAGCATGTTCAACCGGCTGGTATTAGATTTCTTAAGCTTAAGTTCGGGCGAGAGCCCGCGCCAGCTCCAATTGAAGGAAGAATGGAAGCGGCGCGTGCGTTAGGATTGAAAAATTCCCCGTTTTCCAAAACAATTGACAAGATTGCCCGCCAGAGCTTATAATCAGGGCAACAATATATCTTGCACGGGGAGTCTGGTGATGCCAGGCTGAGAGGAGGGCCGTAAGCCTTCGACCCGCGAACCTGATCCGGATCATGCCGGCGGAGGAATCGCAACCAAAGCTATCAGCTTCCCTCCCCGGCAAAAGAGGAGGGAGTTTTTTGTCAATCCAGCCACGAGCTATCATCTTTGCCAACGGGAAGTTGGGCGACCCGACCACTGTACGCAAGCGCATCCTACCCGGAGATCTGATCGTTGCCGCTGACGGCGGTGCGGGAAACTGCTTGAAGCTCAGCCTGAACCCGGATATCCTGATCGGTGATTTCGACTCGATCGATCCAGAGCAACTCCAGCGCCTCCAACAGGGTGGCACGCAGATCATCCGCCACCCAGCACGAAAAGATTATACCGACCTGGAGCTGGCGCTGCAGCATGTCCAAGCGTTGGGTCTAACCCACTGCCTGGTGTTTGCCGGTCTGGGGGCGCGCTGGGACCAGACCCTGGCAAACCTGCTGCTGCCTGCTACAGTGGAGTTGAGCCAGGTCAGGATCGATTTCATCGATGGTAACCAGGAATTGACCGTCTTGCGCACCGGAGACCGGCACGAAATCCTCGGGCGAAGCGGGGATACGGTCTCACTCATCCCTCTCAACGCAGATGTGCACGGCGTCTCGACCGAAGGGCTGGAGTACCCGCTGGCAGATGAGCGCCTGGTATTCGGAGCAACGCGAGGGGTCAGCAACGTGCTGGTTGGCGAACATGCGCTGGTATCGGTCAGGGAAGGTTTGCTCCTATGCGCAATCCTTCATCACGAGTCTTTCTCGGGATCATCAGGTTTTGATGAGTAGAAGTAAAAGTAGATATTTAGTGATAGGGACCGAGGTGTAGGATGTTTAGAAAGACAAACCTAATCATGATCCTCATTATGGTCTGGTTGACCGCTTGTAGCCAGCCCCAGGCTCAGGTCGATCCCAGCCCAGCCAGTCCGCGCAATCTTACGGTTATGACCCATGACTCTTTTTCTGTCTCCGAGCAGGTGATAGCCAACTTCGAAGCCGAGCATAACGTAAAGATCCAGTTCCTGAAAGCTGGCGATACCGGAACAGCACTCAACAAAGCGATTCTGTCCAAGGGGAACCCGCTGGCAGACGTGTTTTATGGAGTCGACAATACGTTCCTAAGCCGCGCCCTGGCGGAAGGGATCTTTGAAGCGTACAGCTCGCCTCTCCTGGCCGATATCCCTGCCGATTTCAAACTGGATGCGGAAAACAGGATGCTGCCGGTAGATTACGGCGACGTGTGCCTGAACTACGACAAAAGCTGGTTTGCCGAGAACAATCTCCAGCCACCCACAAGCCTGGAAGATCTGCTCAAACCGGAGTATAAGAGCCTACTGGTGGTGCAGAACCCGGCAACATCCTCGCCTGGGCTGGCATTCTTGCTGGCAACCATCGGTCATTTTGGCTCGCAGGATTATTTGGGATACTGGCAAGACCTGGTTGCCAACGATGTTAAGATCGTCAACGACTGGGAGAGCGCTTATTACGGTGAATTCAGCGGATCATCTGGTAACGGACCCCGCCCCATCGTAGTCTCATATAACTCAAGCCCGGCGTTCGAGGTTTTGTATGCAGAGACGCCGCCCAAAGAAGCGCCCACCGCAGCAATCGTCAGCGATGGGACCTGTTTCCGGCAGGTAGAATTTGTGGGCATCTTGCAAGGCACCCAAAACCGGGATCTCGCCGAAAAATGGGTGGATTTTATGCTCTCGTCACCCTTCCAGGAGGATATGCCCCTGCAGATGTTCGTCTTCCCGGTCAATCCAAACGTCTCTTTGGATTCAATTTTCGTGGAGCACCTGGCAATACCAGACCAGGTAGCATCCGTCAGCCCGGAGGAGATAGCCGCCAACCGGGAGGCGTGGCTCCGGGAGTGGACCGAGGCGGTTTTACGCTGAGCTTGCCCTAGTTGCATGCCCGGGGTATACCTTCTAACAGGTGCGTTGAATGAAAAATTCCTCCTTCAACTGGCGATTGCTCTTGCTGTGGATACCGCCGCTGACCTTCCTGGCGTTGTTCTATTTTTTCCCGCTGGGAAGTATCCTGGGGATCAGCTTTGCGCGCAGCGAGAGCGGGCTGGCAGGCCCATTCCTGGAAGCCCTGGCATCACCAACGCTGCGGAATGTGTTGTGGTTCACACTGTGGCAGGCTGCGCTTTCCACCTTGCTGACTCTGCTGGTTGGTCTTCCTGGCGCTTACCTGCTGGCGCGCTATGAGTTCCGGGGCAAATCTTTGCTGCTGGCTCTGACCAGCATCCCCTTCGTCATGCCCACCCTGGTGGTGGCAGCCGCGTTCAATGCCCTGCTTGGACCGCGTGGCTGGGTGAACCTGGCGCTGATGGACGGGTTCAACCTGAGCCAGCCTCCGGTGCAATTTATCAATACCTTCACAGCAATCCTGGTGGCGCATATCTTTTACAACCTGTCCATCGTGCTGCGCATGGTGGGAGATTTCTGGTCGCATATCGACCCGCGCCTGGGGCAAGCTGCCATCACATTGGGCGCCTCCCCGTTAAAATCCTTACGCTACATCACCTTGCCGTTGCTCACCCCGGCGATTACTGCCGCTGCAGTCTTGATTTTTATCTTCGACTTCACCTCCTTCGGCGTTATCCTGGTGCTGGGCGGGCCGCGCTTTGCCACCCTGGAGGTGGAGATCTACTACCAGACGATCAGCCTGTTCAACCTGCCCCTGGCTTCCGTGCTGGCGGTCATCCAGCTCACCTGCACCCTGGCTTTGACGGTTTTCTATACCCGCATCTCAGAGCGCCTGACGCGCCCCCTCAATCTGCGACCGCGGCAATACACCCAGCACCGGCTGATAAGCTGGCGTAGCCGTTTGTTGGCTGGGGCAGTGATCGTGCCGCTGGTCATCTTGCAAACCGTCCCGCTGGTAGCCCTGGCCGCCCGTTCGATCACCCGCTTAGATCCTGAAAGAGGGCAAGCCTCGCCAGTTTCACCCGGCTTTACCCTGGCTTACTACCGAGAATTGTCCATCAACCGGCGCGAATCGCTATTCTACGTGCCCCCCACCCAGGCAATCGCCACATCGTTAGGATATGCTGGAGCGACGGTTGTGCTGGCACTGGCGCTGGGATTGCCAGTCGCCTGGGCATTGAGCCGTGGAAATGGGGCTGCGCTTAACCGCATTTTTGATCCGATCTTGATGCTGCCACTGGGCACCTCGGCGGTCACCCTCGGGCTGGGTTTCATCGTCGCCTTCAACCGCCCACCGCTCAACCTGCGCTCGACCTTGCTGTTAATTCCCTTAGCCCATACCCTGGTTGCCTTGCCATTCGTTGTGCGCAGCCTGACCCCAGCCATCCGCAGCATCCGCCCGCGCCTGCGCCATGCAGCTGCCACCCTGAATGCCACCCCGGGGCAGGTGATCCGCTACATCGACCTGCCCCTTGTCGCCCGGGCGGTGCTGGTTGCAGCCACCTTTGCCTTCACAATCTCCCTGGGCGAGTTCGGCGCGACCGCCCTCATCGCCCGTCCCGACTACCCTACCATCCCCATCATGATCTACCGCTTCATTTCCCAGCCTGGAGCGATGAATTATGGTCAAGCCCTGGCGTTAAGCACGATCCTGATGGTGATCACTGCCGCCGGGATGCTGGCAATCGAGCGTTTCCGCATAGCAGAGATAGGTGAGTTTTAATGAGCGGTCTCAGGCTGGAAAATATCCACAAATCGTTTGGAGAGGCACGCGCCGTGGGTGGTGTATCTTTTGAGGTAGCCCAGAGCGAAATTGTGGCTTTGTTAGGACCCAGCGGCTGCGGCAAGTCCACCGTTTTAGCTATCATTGCCGGTCTGGAGGCGGCTGACCAGGGAGATGTCTTGTGGGACGACCAGTCGCTGGCTTCCACCCCGCCCCACCAGCGCAATTTTGGCCTCATGTTTCAGGATTTTGCGCTATTCCCTCACATGAACGTCGCTGATAATATCGCCTTCGGCTTGCGCATGAACCGCAGGGAAACGGCGGAGATCGACCAGCGGGTGCAGGCAACCCTCGACCTGGTAGGCTTGCCTGGATTCGAAAAACGAGATGTGAATACCCTGTCTGGAGGAGAGCAGCAACGGGTGGCGTTAGCCCGCTCCCTGGCACCTTCACCCCGCCTGCTGATGCTGGATGAGCCGCTCGGCTCGCTGGATCGAAACCTGCGCGAACGGTTGGTGGTTGAGCTGGGGCAAATCTTGCGCCGCACCAAGCAGACGGCGATCTACGTCACCCACGATCAGGAAGAAGCATTCGCCCTGGCAGACCGGATCGTGGTCATGAACCGCGGCCAAGTGGAGCAGGTAGATACTCCCCAGGCAATTTATCGCCGTCCGGCAACGATTTTCGTAGCCCGCTTCTTAGGCCTGGGCAACCTGGTGCCCGGAGAAATCCGCAACTCTGAGGAAAGCAGGTTCGTCTCCACACCCATCGGCAACTATCCGGTTGAATCCACCCTGGAGGGAAAGGTAACTGTTCTGATCCGACCAGAGGCGGTGACTCTGGATGGAGAAGGCGACTGCCAGCTGGAGGGGAGAATGGTCAGCTGCTCTTTCCGCGGCAGCACCTGCCGGGCTGTACTCGATGTCCAGGGGTTTGAGCTATCCTTCGACCTTCATACCAACGCTGACATCCCGGCAATAGGTGAGATAATCTGCCTGGGTTTCGACTCAAGGGAAGCACTGCAGATCTTCGGGACAACTCTTGACGGAGATAAATAAATTTTTTATAATAAAAATCCATTATATTATGCTGATTACGGAGGGAACCTGGTCATGGCGAGTGGTTATGCTTATCCCGAATACCTGGTGGAAACCGATTGGATAGCCGGACACCTGAACGATCCTGGCGTGCGTATTGTTGAGTCCGATGAAGATTACCTGCTGTATGAGACCGGGCATATTCCCGGCGCGGTCAAGGTGGATTGGTTCACCACCTTGCAGCATCCTGTACGGCGGGATTTCTTGAGCAAGGGCGAGTTCGAGCGCTTATGCTCCGAGCTGGGTATCCGCAATGATACAGCGGTTGTATTTTACGGAGATAAAAGCAACTGGTTCGCCACCTATGCCCTGTGGCTGTTTCGCTATTATGGGCATGGCGATCTAAAAATCATGAACGGTGGGCGCACGAAATGGATTCAGGAAAAACGCCCGCTGACCAAAGATGTGCCCCAGTATCCCAGCACCAGCTATACAGCCAAAGCGGTGGATGCGAGCATCCGCGCTTTCCGGGATGATGTCTTCCAGCATGTCAAGAAAAGCATGCCCCTGGTGGATGTGCGCTCCCCCAAGGAATATAGCGGCGAGCTCCTTCATATGCCCAACTACCCTCAGGAAGGGGCCACGCGCGGCGGTCATATCCCCGGCGCAGCCAATATCCCCTGGTCGCAAGCGACCAATGAAGCAGATAACACCTTCAAGACCCCAGATGAACTGCGCAAGCTCTACACTGCACAGGGTATCACGCCGGATAAAGATGTTATCGCTTATTGCCGGATTGGGGAGCGCAGCTCGCACACCTGGTTTGTGCTAACCTACCTGCTCGGTTACCCGCAGGTGCGCAACTACGACGGCTCGTGGACAGAATGGGGCAACCTGGTCAACGCCCCGATCGAAAAATAAATCTCCACCAGCTGGTTAATCAAGAAAGGGCAGGGGCTCACAGGCGGTAGAAACCCGCTTGCGAGCCCCAACGATTACGGTAACCAAACAGCAGTGAATGAAGTAGCGTTTAGTATAAACCCAGAAACTCCATCACTGCATCCCCAAAGGTCCAGGCCCCCCAACCTCCCGCCACTACGCAACAACAGCACAACACTACCAGGACAATAATCACGATGATCAGCACGTTATTGTTCTTCTTCGGGGCATTTACGGGCGTATATTGCGATCCAAAATCCTCAGACATGGTTACTCCTCCTCAGTGAAATTGTTTGTAGTCTTGATCCGATTTACGGATAACCAGCTGGTGTAAGACGCACGAACCATGAAGCGCGGGTCATGCCGTGCGTTTTGCACCAGAACGAAACCACATCTTCCATACGATCCAGGATGTAATGATGATTGCAAAAACCGCAAATAGCACGGGGATCACGATCGAAAGAATTGAGACCACGCCGGCGATGATATCTTCTAGCATGCTTACCGGTGCATTCCCAATCCCGCCCGTGGTTGCAGTTACCGCCGGGCGGATCGCCAATGATTTCACGGCGTGAACGCTTCCCGCCACCAGCAAGCCGGCTGACAGCGAGATCACCGGGTGGACACTCGTAACCACCTTGGCGCTAGCCGCAAAGAGCAACGCTCCGGCTACCGGGCGGATCACCGTCTGAATAATATCGTTGACATGGTTGACAGCCGGCACTTTATCGGCGAAAAACTCGATGGCGATCAAGATGACCAGCAAACCAATGATCCACGGGTTTTCAAGAGTATCCCAGGGAGAGCTGAGTGTGATCAAATCCGTAAAGCGAGACAGCAAAGAAATCGCCAGCAAGGGAATATAGGCGTTCAGCCCGGCGCTTGCCGAGAGACCAAACGCAGTAAAGATACCTGCCAATGCATCCATTGTTCATCTCCTGAAACAGCCAGTTTAACGTTATCTACTTCGTAGTACGTAATTAATTCCAAATGGTTTCATAATCACCCAAGATGAAATCCATCCCAGGTACCGGTTAACAAATAGCGGCCTACATCCAGCATAACAATTTGAAGGAGGGCAAACCCAAAACCCCCCAATAAGGGCAATGCTAGCTGCCCCAGCCGTTGATAGCTGTTTTCAGTGCGCAAAATCATCGCCCATACCATACTGTACACCACCGTCAGCAGGCCGAGAACCCCGGCCGCGCTGATCAGCGCCAGAGGGTACAGCACCAATGAATTCTCGGACAAAACAACCAGGTCGAGCAAGATTGCCAGGACTACCAGGCCCAGGAAAGACCGCAGGCTCCCCATAGCAGGGCGCGGATCAAGATCTTGCCACATGGTTTGGTTGAAACCCGGATACAGCGCGACGGCAATTACCAGCCCCATGCCTGTGCCGGTCAGCAGTCGCGTCCAATTTTGGGGCTCGTAGAGATGGGGTGCAGCGGGGATCAGGCTGATAAATGAGTTTAACCCATCCAGGGCAAACGCCAGCACCAGCCCGCCAAGCAGCACGATCACTCCTTTAGACGGCGCACCACTCCGCCTGCAGGCAAAAAAAGCCTGGTAGGCAAATCCCAATACTGCGCCCAGGTACATGCCGGAACAGCGAGCGCAAAGCGGTACTTGCCGCTCGCCAAGATGGAATGAGCGCACATCGATCCGGTGGCAGACTGCATAACCAACCGCATCCGCCTTGCCAAGCAAGCCTGGCGGCGTATTGAAAAGCCAGCCCAACAAGATCAATACCACCACCAGGGCCAAAGGCTTGCTCCAGAGCTCATAGCGAGCAGGTGTCCTTACCGAAGCCCGTTCCATATGCCTGATTATAACGTGAATCCGGGTAAGCTGATTTTAAGGCCTGGCGGCGATCACTAGCGTGGTTGGCAAAGATTCTCATTTGGGGTATGATTGGGCTCTGGTTTATTTTGGCAAATGGCACGTGATTGTTTGGAGATTTTTATCAATGAAGAAAACATGGATGTTCACCATTATCCTGGTTATCTTGCTATCTGCATGCAGGTCTGCAAGCCCAGAGCCCCAACAGACAGCGACAACCGCTGCCAGCGCGACTCCCGCTGCGACCATTACAGCCACGGTTACCCCGCTTCCACCAACTGAGACGCCTACCGCGACCCTCGAGCCGACCCCCACCCTGACACCCACCCCCGAAGACTACGGCCCGAGCAACTTCCCCCTGGATGTTAACCCATTGACCGGCATGAAGGTCCCCGATCCCGCCATCCTTGACCGGCGCCCCGTAGCAGTCAAGGTTCAAACCTTCCCCCGCAGTCAGCGCCCCGACTGGGGAGTTTCCCAGGCGGATATCGTCTATGACTACTACCAGAACGATGGCTTGACCCGGTTGAATGCCATCTTCTACGGCGAGAACCCGGAAAAGGTTGGCCCGGTGCGCTCGGCGCGCCTGTTCGACGGCGATATCATCCGCATGTACGAGGTAATATTCGCCTTTGGCGGCGCTGACCAGCGTATTCTGAACCGTCTTTTCAATACAGAGTACGCCGGTCGCCTGGTGGTTCAGGGCTCTAACTCCTGCCCGGCTTTATGCCGCGAGGACCCAGATGGCTATAATTTCCTGATCGCTAATCCCGAGGAAATTGGCCCCTATTCAGAATCAAAGGGTGGTGACAACTCCCGGCAGGTACTGGACGGCATGGCTTTCACGCACCAGGCTCCCGAGAACGGGCAGCCTGGTGAAAACGCCTACGTGCGATACTCGATCAGCTCGTACGTCAACTGGAAGTATGATCCGCAGAGCGAAAAATACCTGCGCTTCCAGGACAGTATAGAAGCCTACACCATCGAAGAAGAAGCCTACGAGCCATTTATCGACCGGCTGGATGAGCAACAGGTGGCGGCAGAGAACGTGATTGTCCTCGTGGTCCCTCACGCTGACTTTCTCAATAA
>JBFYSV010000138.1:0-2635 GCA_041301185.1 Anaerolineae bacterium | reverse complement strand
TGGTTATGCAGATTTATGCCAGTATGGGAGATCACTCGGCTGTCGCACGGCAATATCAAGCCTGTAAAGCAACCCTGAAAACCGTGTTGGGTGTTTTGCCATCCCCCCAAACAGATGAATTATTCCATCAGCTTACCGAACATGGAAACTGAAAATTGCGATTATTGCTACAAGTTATTGCTGGATAAGGGTGGAAAGTAGAAAATAGGAGCAGGGAGAAAAAAAGCGCTATTTTGAGGTCACTTTTGAAGCCACCTTTGAAGCCTGCTTTTGTGTAACATATGTTAATAATCCTTACATAAAAGAGGTGAAACATGAAAAACGCTTTGACCCAACTGGCTCTGAATGTTCAGAAAATTGATCGCCGCCACATTCAATTCGTCCTTGCCTTGCTGACACTGGTCATGCTGGTCTTGGGCGCTGGCGCTCCGGAAGACGGAGGACATGTCGGGCGTTGATCCTGCTGGGTTCCATCCTGGCAGGTGGGCTGGCTGGTTTCTTCTATGCCCGTTGGCAGAAACGTAGCTGGAGCATACCATCCTTCCGTTATGTATGGTTGATCTTCCTCGCGTTCTTGCCGCAGTTCTTTGCCTTTTACCTGCCAGCCACCCGAATCTGGTATCCCGATAGTTTGGCGGCGTTCAGCCTGGTAGGCTCACAAATCCTGATATTGATTTTCTGCTGGCTCAACCGCCAAATGGCCGGGATTTGGATACTGGCTTTTGGCACAGCATTAAATCTACTTGTCATTGTGGCAAACGGTGGGTTTATGCCAATCAGTCCAGGAACCGCCGGCCACTTGGTTTCGCAAGATACACTACAAACTATTCAGGAAGGTGGTCGCTTCGGGTACGGAAAAGATATCCTGCTCTTGCCAGAAAACACTTCACTGGTTTGGCTTTCGGATCGGTTCCTGTTACCGGGGTGGTGTCCTTATCAAGTTGCCTTTAGTGGTGGCGATGTATTCATCGCTGCAGGGGCGTTTTGGCTGATGCTGACTCAGGGACAACCACTAAAGGCTAAGTAGAAAGTATCAGGAAAGGAGAAACATCGATGATTACAAAGACACAAATACAGCCACTCTCAATTGCTTTGCCAACAGTCAATGGCGTTGGCTGTGAACTCAACCGTCTGCTTGCCGCCGCTGTGGTGAATGATCGGTTTCAAAAACTGTTGCTGGATCATCCAGAGAAGGCACTACAAGAAGGTTATCAAGGCGAGTCATTTTTCCTTACGCAACAGGAATTCGACTTGGTGCTTTCCATTCGGGCGAGTACATTGAAGGATTTTGCATTTCAGCTTACGCAAACCCTTGACAGCCATCATCAATATTCCATCGCAAACGTATCTGTCTGATATCATCGCACATTTACTCACCCGATGTCGCGGGGGTAGGGACACGGTGAACCAAAGGTTCACCGTGCCCCGCGCTTTGTGATGACGGTTAACAGCAAAATATGTTCAATAACATAGATGAACAACTTCGAAAGATTGCAATGGAAGGAGGGGAGCAATCTGATTCCAATTTGGAAGTTGGCGAAGACAGGATCGAACTGGAAGCTATCTTCCAGGCCTTTTCTGATATGTTGTTCCGGATGGATCTGGATGGCAAGATTCTGGGTTATAAGGCGGGTAAGGCATCTCTGTTGTACACATCGCCCGAACAGTTTTTAGGCAAGCGCATACAGGATGTAATGCCGGATGATGTGGGTAAACAATGCCACCAAGCGTTGGATCAGGTTATCCAAACCGGCGAGGTGGCTCATGTTAAATACAAGCTTGGCTCGCCAGATGGCGATCGATGGTTCGATGCCCGGCTGGTGAAAGCCGGGAAACAAAGGATTGTTGCCATCATCCGGGATATCACGGATCATGTTCAAAATCAGAACCGCATCCGTACCCAACTCGATCGCCTGGCTGCATTGCGTGCTATTGATGCAGTCATTACATCGAGTTTCGACTTAAACCTGACGCTCTCTATCCTCCTGAGACAGGTTATCAAGCAACTGGGTGTCGATGCTGCTGATGTGTTGTTGTTCAACCCGGACAAGCGTTCGCTCGAACGTGTCGTTGGTCTTGGTTTTCAGGCAAACAAACCGCAAAAGAATGCCCTTCCCATCGGCCAGGGTTATGCTGGCCTGGCTGCGCTCAAGCGGGAAACAATCCGGGTTCTAGATCTGAATAACAGGAATGAATTGGATGTAATCCAACCATCCCCCTTTTCCGATGAAGATTTCGTCAGTTATTATGCGGTTCCCCTGATCGCTAAAGGTCATGTCAAGGGCGTGCTGGAAATATTCAATCGCACTTCACTGGTGCCGGATGACGAATGGAGTGATTTGCTGGCGATGATGGCTGGCCAGGCTGCCATTGCCATTGACAGTGCAGATCTTTTCCGTGATTTGCAGCGCAGCCATAATGATTTGATAATCGCATATGATGCCACAATCGAGGGGTGGTCGCGGGCCTTGGATCTGCACAACCAGAAGAACGAGGGACATACCCGTCGTGTGGTTGAATTGACAGAGCGTCTGGCACGCAGGATGGGTATCAGCGAAGAAGATATCCTCCACATCCGGCGGGGGGCGATGCTCCACGATATTGGCAAGATGGGAGTTCCGGATCGTATCTTGAG
>JBFYSV010000137.1:0-21810 GCA_041301185.1 Anaerolineae bacterium | reverse complement strand
GAGGCTAAACCCGCCATTCTCAAGCGCCCCCGCAAAAGCTCTTTTCCCACCGATGTGCTGCGCCAGGCTTCCCAGATCAGAACCGAAGGCAAAGTATTAAGCGTACTAAGCGGTATCTCTTATCCCATGCAGGGTACCCGCCTTACCACACCTGCCCTCCTTGACCAGAGCCCACCGGAAGACGGGCTTGGCGCGGACTTTTTCCTCATCATCGAGCAGGCGGCCGGATTTGATCTCCAATCGCTTCTCCGCCTGGCGCGCAGCGGGCAGCTCGAGGCAATCCAACCCGCCCCGGGTGATGAGAACGCGTACTTCCTGCGTGGTCTGGCAGAACTAGGCAAAATACCCGAAGCAATCCTGATCCGCGCTCTATACGCGGCGATTGCGCTACTGGAGACGATCCATTTCAGTGAAGTGTGGAATGAAGGCTCAAAACAATCTGGCCTGGTCTGGAATGATATCAAGCCCGACCATCTTTACTGGGATCCTAGCGGATGCCGTGTAACGGTCATCGACTGGGGAAATGCAGACTTCCTGGAAGCGGACGGCATCACCAGGGATCGCCAGCATTCCACTATCGACGACTACCAACAATTCCTGGCAAGCATGGGGACATTTCTGTCTGAAGCCAGCCCAGACCTGTTCGCAAGCCTGGCATGGCCGGCCGAAATCAATCCAGGGAACGCATACACAGATGGTGTAAAAAATCTAAAAAATCAACTGGCAGCCCTGCACAAACAACTGCTTGCCCAATCCAGACACCTGCGCCAGGCAGAGGCAGAGCTCTACGCAATATCCCGCCCGACACTGGATCACCTCACCCAAGGCGACGACCTTCACCGCCAGATTGTTGCCCTGGGAGAGATGCAAGATTTTTCCAGTGCAGTCAACCTCCACGCCCGGGCAGCCTTACAGATGGCTGCTGAAGAAAGCCTGGATATCTTTGCGCAGATCTGTCTCAAGACCGCCCATCTACCAACAGCCAACCGGGAGAAATGGCGCCTGCTTGCTGATCTGGTCGCCATCCCCCTCCAGCAAAGCGCTGCACAAACTACTTTTACTGCAAGCTCCTTTTCCGGCGCGCTGGCTGCAGGCATTGCCGATGATTGGCCTGGCTTGCTATGGGAAATCTTCTCCATGATCGGTGACAACCCCCTACCAGACTGGTGGGAGGATATTGCCAATGGAGTGCGGCGGGTCTACCTGAAGCTGGATGAAGATACCCTTACCCCAGATGTCACCATCCGCCGCCTATTTTATACCCTGCAAACCACCGTCCTGGAAAGAGGAGACCGAGAACGAACGATTTCCGCCAATGGCGAAAGCAACTCTCCACCAGACTTGAATGCACTCCAGGATATCCTTAAAAAATTCGACGAAGAGGTTGTGAAAAAATGGGGCCAGGTCCGCCCCTCCCCGCCAAATTCCGGGATTAGCTATGCCGATATCGACGGCTTGATCGACCAGATTGAAACAATCTTACCTGGCTCGCAGGCAAAGCTAGAAAAAGTATTATCCCAACCCAAAGCCCAAGCCGCAATTGTCCTGAATGCCTGGGAGCGTCGCGATTTCGAGACTGCCCGCCAGGCTTTGCGCAGACTGTTGCTATGGGATCCATACCGCCGGCGCCTGTTGCTGGCCGATCGTGCCCTGGGACGTGCTCCACAGTGGCTTTCGGCTGTGCGCAATGGCGCCAATAACGATGAGCCTTTTTATGATTATCTGACCTCGGTCGAGTTAGCTGGGCGAAACCTGCGCAACGAGATCGGGAGGGCGCAATGGCTAGACCAGATCCTGGACGTCCTCAAGCGCCTGCGCAAGGGGAGCCGGGCAGCTGACCTGGTTATGGACAACGCTGAGATCTCCACTGAAATCCCCTGGCTGAATGAGTTCCGTTCGCGTGAGATCCTTTCTCTGCCTGCGGGACGCGTGCTCTCTCTGGAGCGGGATTCTTACGCGCCAGGTCAAATTAAAACCGTCGCAGGCGAGATCGACGGCCGGCTGGGTCCCGACCTGGATATGACCCTTGAAGCGCCTCTGGACACCTGGGCACCAGAAGCGCGCGGCTCATCTGCCCGCGTCTTTGCCGGGCACTTGCGCAACCGGGCGGGCAGGCTGTTGCCCCTGGCGATCAAGCTGATGCGCCCCGATCGCGCCGAATATGCTCTACCGCTATTCAAAGAAGAGGCGCACATCCTCTCTCTGTTAAGAGACATTCCCGGTATCACTCCCTGCGTAGAGTACGGCTACTTACAGCTTGAATCCGGTATGGATCTGCCCGGCGATGAAAGCCAGGCATCTGCCTCGCATCTGCGCGGCAGCCTGGTGCGTTACGGCGTCGATGAAGTCCAGAATTTTCTGGTATCCTTAGAGCGTCGATTGGCCCTCGGCTGGATACCCTACCTGGCGCTAGAAAAGCGCGACCAGAAACATAACCTCCTGGTTTATTGCGATGCTGGCTATACTCGCGGCTGGTTTTTACCCCTCCGGGAGAGCCTGTTGCTGTCTATCCAGATATGCGATATCTTACAGATCGCCCACGACCGCAATATCGCCTACCTGGATCACAAAATCTTGCATTATTATTGGGATCCGGATATGCACGGGGTGGCGATGATTGATTGGAACATCGCCAAACGCCAGCCCCAGGGTCTGTCTGACGCTGAGAGGCAGTTCGACCTGGTCCAGTTTGGCGCACGCGCCCTTCACCACATCATCACCGGGCGCCCTGCTTCTGGCGCGCTTCCCCTGGGTCCGAACCAGCCCGAGGAGATCGCTCAGGCATTGCTGACTTATCCCGTCAACTGGACCTACGACGATGAGCGCCTGCCTTTGCGCATCAAGGAGATCCTGGAACAGGTGCTGGCCCAGGGTTACTCCCACACCAGGGACTTACGGGCAGACCTGGTTCGGGTGTACCAGCAAGTCTCTTCTCAGGCTCAAGATACTGGAAATTCTAACTCCTGATTTGTGCGATTATTTATTGAACGATCACGCGAACAAGGCAAACAAAGCAAATGAATCACTTTGATGAATTGGCACAACAAATCCAACAATCACGCCAGCGCGGCACAACCAATCCGGTCGACCAGCGCAATTTATTATTGGAAATTGAGGAGTATATCAACTCGGAGAATTACCCGGCGCTCACCTCGGATGAACGCAACCTGTTACAAACTGCCAGAAATGAATTGATTACACTCATCCAGCAAGGAATCGCTGAAGGCGAGAGCTCTGGGCAAACATCCGCTCCTGATCCACAGGCAGCTCAATCCGAGAATGCCGTCAGCCAGGCAGCCGGGACATCTCCTGGAAATATCGACCCGCGCAGTGCGCAAGAAGCCACCAGAGATCACAGCCCCATGGCAGAACAGCAGATGGAAGTCGCAGAGAAGCTGTTTTACAGTGGGCGGTACGCTGAAGCAATCCAGGTTTTTGACCGCGTATTACAGCTTGAGCCTAATTGGGAACGAGCCAGACAACACCGGTCCGAAGCGGAAAACTACCTGCGTACCGGCTACATACCATCGGTAGCATTGCCCACGGATGCCGCCTCTGCTTATGGCAAGGCTCAGTCTGCTGCCAGGGTTGGACGCTATGCAGATGCGCTGGCATTATTAGAGAAAGCCCAAAGCGTCTTGAAAGAGCTGGGTATACAACGTTGGCAAGAAGGGCAAGAATTTTCCCAAAAGCTGCAGGAAAACATCGATGCAGAGCGAGTCTATGAGGAGGGCCTGGTACTATTCCAGGAGGGGCAAATAGATACTGCCATCGAAAAAGTCGATGCAGCTTCCCTCGCCACCGGCCTGCCCAAATATTCCGATAAGGCTCAGCAGTTAAGGCAGGTCAAGGCAAGCTTGAATACGATTTTTACCGCCCTGAATCAAGCCACCATCGACTCTCATGCTGCTTCAGAGGCGAAGGCCAGCCTGGATTCGCTGATTGCTGAGTATGGCGATAACCCGGTATTCGACCGTCTGCTGGAGAGATTTAAGTCCGTAGTTCCGCGAGTTGTCGAACCCCTCAAGGATCAGACCCGCAGCCTAAAAAACCAGGCTGAAAGGGCTTCGACCCTGGAAGAAGCCCTCTACCTGGCTAAACAGGCACGCCAAAACCTGGATCAAATTCGCAACTTAGAGGGTGTCGACGAGAGCTTGAACCGCCTGCAAAACGAGATCGACAAGCTGCAGAGGACACTCCAGAAATACGACGACGATCTGCAAAACGCGCTCAGGTCTTATGAAGATCACCCACAATGGCCTGCTGAAGCCTCCCGCCAGAGCGCAGAGGTGCGTGAACGATACCCCAATGATCCGGGGGTCAGCCGTTTGAATAGGAATTTGCGCAGCTTCCGTTGGAAGCTATTAGGGCTTCGCCTGGGAGGCGTGATATTAGCCATCCTCCTGCTGGTTGTCCTGGGTAACTTTGCCTTGGGCAGGTTCCGATCATATTTGCTCTCACTAACTCCTACCCCAACGCCAACCATGACCGCCTCTCCGACCTTAACCCTCACACCCACCGCGACCCCCACCGAGACGCCGACACCCTTGCCCACCGGAACGCCAACTCTCACGGCTACCCCGATCTCTGGCTTTGCCCAGCGAGATATCTGGGCACGGAGTGGCTGCTACGAAGGGTTTGCCGCGGTAGGCAGAATCCCTGCCGGCGCTACACTGAGATTTTTGCCCTCCGAACGACGCTTCGACAACTTCAACCGGGAATGCTTGCTGGTCGAATACCAGCGCGAGCAGGGAGCGGTGATCGGTTGGGTACTGATCATGGATATCGGCGGGCAACCACCTACCACATCAACCCCTTCGCCCTGATCTTGGAATCGACCAGGATGAGGTACAATTTATCCACTAACCTGGCGCGCTTTCTACCAGGGCACAGCATACAATCCCCTCTCTGGTTCGTATGAAAGGTTGGTTTCGTGTTTGAGATCCTCTTCCTGGGCACCTCTGCTTCCGCACCATCTGTCCATCGCGGGCTGTCTTCCCAGGTGGTGATGCACGATGAATATCGATTCTTAATTGATTGCGGAGAGGGCACGCAGCGCCAGATCCTGCAAGCCGGCATCGGCTTCAAGCGCCTCAACCGAATATTGATCACCCATGGTCACCTCGACCATATCCTGGGATTGGCAGGGCTGCTCTCCACATTTTCCAGATGGGAAGCTATAGAAGAGTTGGAGATCTTCAGTGGGCACTGGGCGCTCGAGCGCATCCACGACCTGCTGTATGGAGTCGTATTGCGTGGAGCACGGCCTCCCATCTCCATCCACCTGCGCGAGGTCCAGCCCGGGGTCTTCTTCGATAAGCCAGATTTCAAAGTGACAGCCTTCCCTGTCCAGCACCGCGGCCCAGATTGTTATGGCTACCTTTTTGAGGAACATGCCCGCCGCCCGTTCCTGGTGGAGCAGGCAGACAGGTTGGCTATCCCCCCCGGTCCATGGCGGCGCGACCTGGTCAACGGGCAGGAAGTCACCCTACCAGATGGGCGCCGGATACATCCAGACCAGGTTTTAGGGAGCGAGCGCCAGGGAACCCGGCTGGTTCACGTTGGGGATGTCGGTCGTACCAGCGATCTGGTGGATATCTGCCACCAGGCAGATGTCCTGGTCATCGAAGCCACCTACCTGCAAGAGGAAGCAGACATGGCGCGAGATTTTGCTCACCTGACCGCCCGCCAGGCTGCTGAACTGGCTCTACATGCCGGCGTCAAGCAATTGATCTTGACCCATATCTCACGCCGCTACCGGGAGCGCGATGTGCTGGCAGAAGCACAGGCGATTTTTCCCGCCACCCATGTCGCTCGAGATTTCGATCACTTCCAGGTAAGAAGAGGAGAATGCATTAAAGTAGACACGCTGAAGGAATAATCCGCGCGGGGTTATTCCAACCTGAACTGACCCATCCCATCAATTCTCAGGGGGAGAGACCGGGAGTTTTGATTCTCGCCTTGCCTGCCTGGCAGCCAGGATCAATGAGACTATGGATAGCAGCGCCAGGACGCCCCAAATGATCCTGGCAAACACTCCACCCGTTGAGGCAGCTAATCCCAATGTAAAAAGGAAAGTTCCCAGGCTAAGCGCCATCTGGTAAGATGGGCGCCCAATGCGAGCGCCCATCTTTTCACTCAAGGTTGAAGCTTCCCAGCTGGCATAGCTAAGTGTTGCCAGGATTATCGCACAGCCCAGAATCCACAACCCATTGGCAGCCAAATTCGCCCAATCGATCACGGCTTATCCAAAACGCTCTTCTTTCCACACATCTGCCCGGTTGTGATACCCGGCTTGTTCCCAGAAACCGCGCTGGTCCTGGCGCATAAACTCCAAACCGCGCAACCACTTGGCGCCTTTCCAAAAATAGGGCACCGTCAGGTCACCCCGTTGTGTGATGTGACCGACAACGCCCCGTAACGGATAACCGTGATCGGGGGTGAGCGCCTCGCCATGATAGTGGGTTGCCAGCAAAAAATTCTCGGAGAGCATGATTTCCAAAGATAAATTTGTAGTAAAGCCGTACTCAGCATGTTGCATCACGTACTGAGCGGTTGGCTTGGGTTTGATGAATCCCTGATCCACCAGGGTGCGAAGAGAAACCCCTTCCCACTCAGTATCAAACTTGCTCCAGCGGGTCACGCAGTGGATATCCATAACCAGCTTTGTTCGCGGCAGGCGATTGAATTCCTCCCAGTTCCAGCGCAGCTCTTCATCAACTTCCCCCCATACCCGAAAATCCCAGGTCGCTGGGTTAAATCCCGGTGTAGGTCCGTAATGCAATACCGGAAATTTCTGGGTCAGCGATTGACCCGGGGGCAGGCGACCCGCCTGGCGAACACGCTCTTCATCGTCTTTGCGCTTAAAAAAACTGTCAAACATAAGTACCTCCGCGGGGAGGAATTATAACAGAGGCAGCCCGTCGGATTTGGATTGGCCTCACCTGGAGGTATTCCGCAAGGTCAATCCAGGCTGAAGCTCTCCCCGGGTTGGAGCACGTGCGGTAAGGCGTCGCTCTCTGCCTCCACCCGGACGGCCCAGGCGTGGGGGTCCTGGGCAATCAGATCCCAGGTGCCGTAGTGCACCGGGATAACGTGCTTTGGCTGGATCAGCTTCACGGCTCGCAGGGCATCATCCGGACCCATAGTGAAATTGTCACCGATTGGCAACACAGCCAGATCAATCCCCTCCTCCCCAATCAGGCGCATATCGCCGAATAAGCCGGTATCGCAAGCCAAATATACCTTCTTCCCCTCTCGGGTGGTGAGCAAAAAACCGCAAGGATTACCGCCATAGGAGAAGTCTGGCAAGCCTGAACCGTGCAGCGCCAGGGTGAGTTTGAGGTAACCGAAGGGATGATTAAAACCGCCGCCTATATGCTGGGCATGGGCATTGATCTCTTTCTCACCCAGCCAGTTTGCAATCTCAAAATTTGTGATTACCGTCGCACCTGTCCGCCTGGCGATATCCACCAGATCTGTAACGTGGTCGAAGTGACCATGGCTGACCAAAATATAATCACACTCAACCTTGTCGGCGCTGACGGTTGCCGCAGGATTGCCAGTGAAGTAGGGATCCACCAGCAGTTTGACGCCATCAACTTCCAGTCCGTGGGTGGCGTGTCCGTACCAGGTGTATGTGATGCTCATATCAAACCTCCTTGATTTGCTTAAACTGATGCCTCAACTCTCTGCTTGATACCCAGCAGCATCTTGCGTTCCATCACAAAAGCCCCAGGTTCCAAGAACAGGCGGTAGAAGATGGAGTTTGCTAACCCTGGGCTCCAATCGGCTTTCCAACGCTCGACGAGGCGGGTCACCTTATTTTCTCGCTCAAAAAGGTAAAAGCCCCAGCACACTGCCAGGTATTCTCCAGGTTTCATCGGTGGGGGCGTGCCTGGTCCAGGCACGCGGGTATCTCCGTGCAGAACCAGGGTCCGGTTTGCCTCAAGGATGGCGACCGGCACGCCAAACCCATCTGGTGCGAGGGGGATCATGTCACCTGCTTTCAAGTTTTGGAACTCCGGCAGAATGCGGCTCGCATTGTGCATACCCAGCCCCATTGAGTTCTCAATCCATTCATAGCTGTAAAAACCACCCCGCCCCTGTCCGAGCTGCACCAGCCAGGGCCAGATGGCTGCCGGTGGCGCCTGGATATCTACTGCGTGGGTAGCATTGAGCTTGGGTTCAGGGATAAGCTCGTCCCCCGGCAGCAGGCGGTTGACCTCGTCCTTGCTCGCGCCCCAAGAAAGCATCCACGGGCGAACAACCAGTAAATATGAAGCAACCGCAGCTAACCCGCCGGTTAATCCAACGATCCATTTGACACCACTCTCATTCTTGCCCATCCCAAAAATCCTCCCCGATCTGTCCGTGTTCGCTGATTACAAAATGGTCTGTCTCCTGAAGGAGAGTAGCTCTAGCCTCTTGTATGTATTATCCTACCGAAGAATGCCCAGCGTCAAGAAATCACTCAGACATTAAGAGGCTCCTTCAAAGCGATCCATCTCCAGGTTTTTGCGAGCAAAGCGCGGATCGAAAACTTTACCATTCATAACCACGTACACTCCCTCTGGCAAGGTCTGCAAAGCTACGACCGCGCTGCCGACATTGAAGGCTGCATCCGAGTACTTGAAGGCCGCAGGCTGCATCGCCCCGGTCAGGACAATCACTTTGTCAGGGATGCCAAGCAATTCTAGCGCGGTGGCAATCATGGTGTCCGTGCCGTGTGTGATTAAAATATACCTCTCCTGGGCGGCGCGCACCTTCTGGGTAATCATCCAGCGATCGCTTTCGCTTAGCTCTAGGCTATCTTTTCTAAACAGTGGCGCGACCTCATACTCAAAGACCACATTTGCCTGTTGGAATATCCCGGCTACCTGGGGTTCATCAACCACAAAATTACTCTCCCGGGTCGAATATATCTTGTCAATCGAACCACCGGTAGTAAAGACTTTGATTTTCATTGGATTTCTCCTATAATGATCTGCCGGTTCGGTTTTGGGGGGTTTAAGCTGCTTAGATTGTCATAATTTTACCCTGTTCATACTTTCAGTGGGTTGCCTTATCATTTTGTTAACAGGTGTTTACAAAACTTTTAAGTCCAACGTATTGACATTCAATATAATTTGTAGAATAATGATTATAGTTGGATGAATCAATGAGGCGAAAATTCTTTTGATACCTACCTACAAAATAGATCAGTTGGCAGGCGGGCGATACCAGGTGGGCAACCTGTTCTCTAAGAAGAAGCGACAGGTGAGACATCATACCCCAATTATCTCTCTTCTCGAGCCGGCGGTGGATTATCCCACCGCCGGTCTGCGTTTATGGAGCATAAGCCATGTACACACTGCGCTTTGATGGTCTATTCCGGAGCTTCAGCGGCACAAACGTCCCAAACGAGTCGGCTGGATTCTTGTGCTATGGCTGGCTCATTTCCCGCCATGAAGTGCTAATTGCACAGGGGCACGGTGTCTTTGCCCGCTGCAAAGATGCATCATCAAATGTTGCTGAGTACCTGGCTTTGATTGAAGGCCTGGACGCCCTGAGCGACCTGGGGCTGGAAGATGAGCCGATCAAAATATTTGGGGATGCAAAAAGCATTATTGATCAAATGAATGGCTTTGCAGGGGTTAGCTCTGAGTCCATCTGGCCGCTGTACCTGCGTGCCAGGCAGCTCTCAAAACGTTTTATCAATCTCAAGTGGATCTGGACCCCCCGTAAAAACAACAAAGCTGCCGACTGGCTGACCCGCCGGGCAATGCGCCAGATCCGTTGCGACCAGCGAAGTTACCAGGCAGCCCTGAGAGCGGCCCTCACCCATACCGGCAACAAGCGCCGTTCTGCTCGCCTGCTACCCCTCATCGATTTGCGCATTTTCCAGCCAGTTTCCCCTGGGCAAGACGCAAAGGGCGGTTTTATCCCCCTCCCCAAATTGAATTTGGCGCTTTAGCGGCCAAAAAGTTGGGGACTCTCTTTGTCTGAGTATGGATCGGTCAGCCGGGCTTTATGACGGGTGGCTTTCTACGGAACAACCACCAGCTTGCCCTTCATCCCAGCAGTGTAGTGCACCCCTTCCTGCTCAAAACAACCCATCTCCCATTCTCCCACCATCTTCTCAGTGACAACAAAGGTCATGCTGGATTCATCGCCGGACTCGGGTAACATCACCATAAAGCCCTCGTGGTGTCCATGACCGCCTTCCTCCACCTCACCACCTGTTACCCTGGGTTCAACACCCGCTGCTTCAAAGAAATCCTGTTGATAACCGCTCGGGCGGTTATCAACCATTTTCGCCTGGCTGCCAATCATCAATTCGTGTGTCAGCACACCATTATTCGACATTTCAAAAGTGACTTCCTGCCCCACCTGGATTTGAATGGTCTCCGGGTGATATGCGTACTCGCTCATATCAATGGAAATACTGACTGGCTCTGCTTTCTGAGCCGAATAGGCTGTCAAAGCCATCATAGCAAGAATACCAACGGTAAGTAACCTAATCAACAGCTTTATTTTTATCCCTCGACTGGTAAATAATCAGAGTCTTGCTCTGCAGGAGTTCACCGCAGAGCAGCTCAGCATTGCAGATAATTTTACTCTGATTTATCGGGTGTTTGGCTGCTTCAGCCGCCCCTTATTCCGATTCTAAGCAAAGGAAAGGAAATTTTACGACGGCTAAAGCGCCTGCCTCATGCTAAAATTATGCATTATCCGGCTTGTTAAATTCAACCCTGGTGAAGCGCTACCGCCAATCATTCTCGGAGGATGCGATGCCCCTCGACCCTGCCTCAATTCGTGAACAATTTCCTGCCCTGCGGCGCCCGGCGATCTTCTTCGATAATCCCGGTGGGACCCAGGTGGCTCAGCCTGTCCTGGATCGCATGAACGATTATCTGATCAAGCATAACGCCAATCATGGCGGTGCCTTCCAGACCAGCCGCGAGTCTGATGCGATTGTCGATCAAGCGCGAGCCGCAGTCGCAGATTTCTTCAACGCCTCGCAGCCGGAGGAGATCGTCTTTGGCAACAATATGACCAGCCTGACATTCTCGGTCAGCCGCGCAATTGCCCGCACTTGGCATTCTGGCGACCAGATCATTGTCACCCGCCTGGATCATGATGCCAATATCACCCCCTGGGTGATGGCAGCTGAAGACCGGGGCTGTAAAGTGCGTTGGGTTGATTTCCATCCGGAAAACGGAACGTTGGACTTAGATGACTTCCAGGATGCCCTCAAGGAGCACCCACGTCTGGTGGCAATGGGTTATGCATCGAATGCACTCGGAACGATCAACCCGCTGGAGAAGCTGACCCGCATGGCACGTGAAAGTGGAGCCCTGGTCTATATCGACGCCGTCCAGTATGCTCCCCACGGACCCATCGATGTGCAGGCGCTGGGCTGTGATTTCCTGGTTGCTTCCAGCTATAAGTTCTTTGGTCCGCACGCCGGGATGCTTTACGGAAAACTAGAGCTGCTCGACAAGCTGACCGCCTATAAAGTGCGCCCCGCCCCGAGCGACCCGCCCGGAAAATTCGAGACCGGCACCGGCAACTTCGAAGCAATGGCTGGCGTGCTGGGTGCTCTGGAGTACCTGCAATGGGTGGGGCTGACCTTCGGTCAAGATCTTGGCGAGAGTTACGCCGGTCGTTACCACGATCGCCCCTTGCTTCTCAAACGGGCGATGAGCGCCATCCGCGCTTACGAGTTTGAGCTATCGCGCGCCCTGCTAGACGTGTTAGAAGAGACCCCTGGGGTAACCATCTACGGGCTGATTGACCGGCGACGACTCGAGGAACGCGTCCCCACAGTGAGCTTTACCCTGAAAAACTGGCACCCTCGCCAGCTGGCAGAGGCGCTGGGTAACGAAAATATCTATGTGTGGGATGGGAATTATTACGCCCTGGCAATCACCGAGCGCCTGGGATTAGAGGAAAGCGGTGGAATGCTGCGCGTGGGACCTGTGCATTACAATACCATCCAAGAGATTGAGCGCTTTGGTGAGATTCTCAGAAGGATTGCACAGGCATCTTAAGCATGCAAGATAGCCGTTCAGTTCGGGTTTTTATCCTGCATCTGACCTAGCCTCATGCAACCAGGCACACACTTCGTCGTCAATTTCAGCACCAGAGTAAAGCTCAAGGTGGTGGGTGAAACGTCCTGACCTTGGCTCAACAACTTCCTTCCACCGCGGCGATGAGTCCTTCCACCGGAGCGAGACAGTGAGCACCAGCGGGGCCTGTTTGCCCCGTAGGTATTTGCCTGGTATCCATACCCAGGCAAATGCCCGGCGCTGGTAGAAAGCCACCTGACTCTTTGTGACGCGAACCTCCACTGGCCCCAGCGAGCTAATAATACGATCCAAGGCTTCAAAGATCAACCTAGAATCTTCGTGCCCGGCAAAGAACTCATCGAGTGTCATCTACCAACCTCAGTAACGCCTGCCAGGTTACCAATACCCGTGACTTTAACAGACCCGCGACGGTCTGGGGAACCCGCCGCTGGAACAATAACATCCTCGCCAGGTTGCCAAGCAGCCGGCGTTGCGATCGATAACGCGTCCGCAGTTTGGAGCGCCGCCAGAACGCATAGCAGCTCATCGAAATTACGACCCAGGCTGAGCGGGTAAGAAATAAACGTCATAAACCCGGATGAAGACACCGGGGTAAAATCTACGGGTTGGCTTTTTTCGGCCCATCTCCCCCGGGTATTTATTCACCGTTTGTACGGCTTACGAATCGATCAACGAATCTCAAGCTGATAATCCTGGATTATCTCATCAATGGTCACCCTGACCATGCCATAACCCTCAACTGCTCCCACCTCCCAGATCCATTCGCAAATCCCCTCAACATCTGCCAGTATGATGCCTGTACCCTCAACCATATTGATATTGCCGTCCGGGTCGGTATATTGCAAGCTGCACGTTTCCCCAGGGTCTGTCTGAATTTGATATCTGGCTCCCCCACCTGCCAGGACCACACTCGGGCGGAACAACACCCTGTACCCTGCTACATGACAACCTGGGGAGGGGGTATGCTCCACCTCACCGATTTGCATCTGGACATACTCTACTACCGGCTCTGTCAGCTCGGACGGAACCCCAGCGTAGTACCCAACGGATGGTTCCTGGAGAACCATTCTATCCCCGCAATACTCTCCCTGAAATGATCTCAGGTATGCAGTCTCATGAATTGGGTCATAAGAAACAACCCGGATCCACAAGCGGTTGTTTTCCAGGTAATAGTCACCACTGGGTATTTCCCGGTTCTCACGATAGAACCAACGATTGATTTCTGCCCAGGTCTCTTCTACCGGGGCCGGACTGAAACAGACGTTACTTGCGTAAAGCACCAATCCATCTGGATAAAACCGGTACAGGTTATAGCAGCGCTCATCCCCGGCACCATCCGCCGAAACCACAGATACGTAGGTAGCCTCCAATCCACCGGGTTGCGCTCCCGCCGGCAGAGTCGTGGTTGCCAGCTCGGTCGGTAGTGGTAATGGAGTGGTAGTTGGAAAAATATTCGGGCGGGAGCACGCCAGGACAGGTGAGAGTACTGCGAGTAGAAAAAGCAGAAGCGAATGTTTTTGCGACGATCCGAGAGCATTCTGCCAATTCGATTTCATGTCAATGGAACTACCTTTCCCAGCATCGCAAAAAAACCGCATGCCTTGATGATTATATATCCAAAATGATTTTCATCACTACACTTGGGTGACATTTATTTGTTTACATTCTCTATAAATATTGGTAAGATTAGGTAGACCATATAATTTTGCAAGTTATCTTTAGGCATACAATATAATGAGCGAGAGCGAAGAGATGTACCTGGTAGTGATTGCCCGGGCAAACGAGAACGGGCAAGAGCCTGTACCCCTGGCTCAGGTAGCGGCAGACCTGCATGTCCAGCCGGTGTCTGCCAACCAGATGATCAAGAAGCTGGAAGAAGCCGGCAGAGTGACCTACACGCCCTATAAAGGCGTTGAGCTAACCTCAGAAGGTAAAACGGAGGCTGCGCGTATCTTGCGCCACCGCCGCCTGTGGGAAGTATTCCTGGCAGAAAACCTCGGTTTCGCTCCTGAGCAAGCGGATGAAATCGCCTGCCGGCTGGAGCATGTCGTCACCGAAGATGTTGCTGAGAGGTTGTCGGCGTATCTCGGTTCACCCCAGACTTCCCCCCAGGGCAAACCCATACCAAACTTCGCTACATCTGACTCCTCTAATCTTGAACCGGGAATCCCTCTCGTGCAGGTGGGGGCAGGCGAGCGGGTTACCGTTGCCACCATCCAATCCAGCGGAATCGAGAAAACTTTCCTGCAAAAAGCCGGGGTAGCGCCGGGTTGCTCTCTGACCATGCTTGCCATCCAGGCAACTGGCGCTTGCCTGCTCTTGCCCGAGGATTTCCCACCTGTGCAGCTGGCTGCCAGCGTTGCCAACAATATTCGCGTTCACCTGGTTAATTCAGCCTGAACAACCAACCCAATGCAGGCAACAATCGTCTCTAACTCACTTTGCAGATAGGAGTCTTATTCATGTCTCTGTTTCGCATGTGCGTCTTCCTGCTCTTACTGACAGTATTCCTGGTTGCTTGCAACCCGCCACAGGCAAACGTATCCCCCACCCAGGCAGGCATCCAGGGGAAACTGGTGATTTACTCCGGGCGTTCAGAGGCGCTCATCCAGCCTGTGATAGATGCCTTCATAACCAGCCATCCAAATGTCGAGGTCCTGCTCAAAGCAGGCAGCAATAGCCAGCTCGCAAATGCCCTGATTGAGGAGAAAGCTAATCCCCAGGCTGAGATCTTCATTACCACCGAGCTGTTCACCGCCCAATCGCTGGCGGAGCAGAATGTATTCCAGTCATACCCGCCCATTGGGGCGGAAAAGTTGCCATCCGAATTCATTGGTGTCGATAACACCTGGATCGGCCTTACTCGCCGGGCGCGGGTTATCATGTACAATACCGACCTGATCTCTCCGCAAGAAGCGCCCAAATCCATCCTTGATTTGACCGATCCTAAGTGGAAGGGACAAATTGCTGCTGCCGGCTCGACCAACGGCTCGATGCAAGCCCAGATTGCAGCCATGCGCCAGCTGCTCGGCGAGAATGTCACCGAAGAATGGCTGCGGGGCTTGCTGGCAAACGAGGTCACCTTCTTTGGCGGTCATACCGATGTCCGCAAGGCGGTAGGAGCTGGTGAGTTCAAGATTGGTTTGGTCAACCATTATTACTACTATCTGCAACAAGCGGAAGGCAGCCCGGTCGGTATCCTGTTCCCCGACCAGGGTGAAGGTCAAATTGGCCTGCTGACCAATGCTACCGCCATCGCTGTGGTCGCTGGTGCAAAGAATTTACCCGCCGCCCATGCTTTTGTTGACTACCTGGTCTCTCCCGCCGGGCAGGAATTGTTCTCCAAGTTGAATTACGAATACCCTCTCTTACCGGGTGTGCCCCTCCATCCAGATGTGCAAGCTCTGGATGGCTTACGCCTTGCAAATGTAGATGTCGTCCAGGCTGCTCTTGAGTATGACGCCACTTTCGACTTAATAGAAAAGGTCAGCCTGCCATAATGCAAATCACTGCCCCAGCCCTACCGCGCAAATTCTTTCCTCCCGCTGCCAACCGACGGCTGGCATTCACTGCTGTGCTGGTAGCAGCTTTTGTAGCGATCCCGCTGGTGTACATCCTCATCCGGGCCGTCAACGGTGAGGCTGAAGTCTGGTATCGTTTGCTAAACACCCGCATCTGGATACTTCTCGGCAACACGCTGCTCCTGCTGGTAGTTGTGACTGGCGGTGCATCTCTGGTGGGCGTCAGCATGGCATGGCTGACCGAACGTAGCGACCTGCCCGGACGCAGCGTTTTCCGCTGGTTGCTGGCGCTGCCTCTGGCACTCCCCGCTTATATTGGTGGCATTGTCCACCTGACCCTGTTACGGGAGCCCGGCGGGTTCATACCCCAACTACTCCAGGCGTTCTTTGACCAACCGGTGTACACTCCCAGCCCGCTTGGATTGTGGGGAGCGGCGTTTATTTTGACTCTGTTCACCTATCCCTACGTTTACCTGTTGAGCGGGGCTGCTTTCCGGACACTGCATGCCTCCTTAGAGGAGGCCGCCCGTACTTTTGGACACAATCCCTGGCAGACACTCTGGCATGTTACCCTTCCTGCTTTGCGTCCTGGGCTTACCGCCGGAGCTTTGCTGGTCGCCCTGGATATCCTGGCAGAGTACGGCACAGTCGCCCTGCTGCGTTATGAGACTTTCACCTCAGCAATATTTGTCCAGCTCGCCGGACGCTACGACCGGGCTGCCGCATCGGTGCTCAGCGGGGTGCTGGTCTCCCTGGCAATTGTCATCTTATGGGCAGAGCTGCGCCTGCAAGGCAAGGCGCGCTACACGCAACTGGACAGCCACTGGCGGCCCGCCCCTTTACAACCTCTGGGCAGGTGGCGCGTCCCTGCCCTGTTACTCGTATTCAGCGTATTATCCGCCAGCCTGCTCATTCCCGTGGGAGTGCTCATTGCCTGGAGCATCACCGCCTTCCTGGACCCCGATACGCTATCAGCTGTTTTGCGTACCGGATCGCAGGGCTTTGGCAGCTACATCTGGAACAGCCTGTGGAGTTCCGCTCTGGCAGCACTGCTCGGTGTGACTCTCTCGCTGCCTGTGGCGCTGTACTCAGTGCGCTACCCGGGTCGATTCTCTAGATTTATCTCCCGTTTTTGCCAGGTAGGCTATGCTATCCCAGGTGTAGTGGTTGCGCTCAGTCTGGTATTGTTAGTTAACCGGTTTATGCCCATTCTGTATGCCACCCCGTTGGTGGTGGTGATGGCATACGTCTTGCGGCACATGCCGCAGGCGGTACGCTCCAGCGAATCAGGGCTGAACCAACTCTCTCCATCACTTGAAGAAGCTGCCCGAACCCTCGGGCGCAACCCCCTGCAAACCCTGAGCCAGGTCACCCTACCACTCATCGCACCCGGTCTGCTGGCGGGTGGCGCGCTGGTGTTTTTGACCTCCCTCAAAGAGCTGCCCGCAACCCTCCTGCTGCGCCCTGCTGGTTTCGATACACTCGCCGTGCGGGTCTGGATTTGGGCTGAGGAGGGCTTTTACATGCACGCAGCGCCTGCTGCGCTCTTACTGGTATTAATTTCAGCCATCCCATTATCGTTTTTACTCCGCCGGGAACAGATCTTCCGATGATTGCTCTGGAAGTAAAAAACCTATCGAAAACATATCCAGACCGCGCCCGACCTGCGGTCAATAATATCTCGTTCTCTCTGCCAAACGGCGAGGTTCTGGTCCTGGTCGGACCCAGTGGTTGCGGGAAAACCACCACCTTGCGCTTGATTGCCGGTCTGGAACGTGCGGACAGCGGTCTCATCTGCCTGAATGACCGCCTGGTCGCAAGCCCGGAGCATTTCACCCCGCCAGAGAAGCGAGGCGTGGGTATGGTTTTCCAAGATCACGCTCTTTTTCCCCACCTGACCGTATTCGATAATGTCGCCTTTGGGTTGCGTGGGGGCAATCCCCGCCAGATCCGCCAGCAAACCGGGGAGATGCTGGCACTGGTCGGCTTGGAGCACCTTGCCCAGCATCACCCGCATGCCCTGTCAGGGGGCGAGCGCCAGCGCGTGGCGCTTGCCCGGGCATTGGCGCCTCGCCCGGTGCTGTTACTGATGGACGAGCCTTTCAGCAGCCTGGATGCCGACCTACGCAATACTGTGCGAGAGCAGGTGCGCACAATCCTGAAATCCATGGTCGCCACGGTGATTTTCGTCACCCACGATCAGGAAGAAGCCCTGTATATGGGGGACCGCCTTGCGGTTTTCCATGATGGTGAGATCGAGCAAATCGGCACGCCCGAGCAGATTTTCGCCGCCTCGGCAACCCCTTTCGTAGCCGAATTTATGGGCGACAGCGATTTTCTCGCCGGCGAAATCACCCCGCAGGGTATCCTCACCGTGATTGGCATCCTCCGCCAGGACCACGAACTGCCTGACGGAGCCCAGGTTCAGGTTGCCGTGCGCGCCGATGATATAGAATTCTCAGTTCACGAGGCTGGAAACGGTGCAATTGTGGAAAGGATTTTTCTAGGCGCTTTCAACCTTTACCGGCTGCGCCTGGATAACGGTCAAGTGCTGCATGCCTTCAAGTCACACACCGAAGTACTGCCTGCCGGAGCGCGCATCCACGCTCGCCTCAGCCCTGGACACCCGCTTGCAATTTTCTGCGAGGCAGGGCCAAGTGGATAAGACCATATGTGCTATAATGACCCTCAATCCGCGCAGATTCAACATTACCCAAGGATTGACTCTGCCTGAAGGGGTTCTTTCCAATACCCATGCCTCGCAAAGACACCGGAACGTCTTCATCCAAAAGTACCGCCTCAGCCAAAAAGAAGCCGGTGAAAGCTGCTTCACGCAAGGCTTCTTCATCAACTGCACAAAAAAGCAGCTCCGCGACCGGCAGTAAGCCCGCCCCAGCGAAAAGCGCTTCATCCCGCTCGACGCGGGCTTCGCAACCTAAAACCACATCCCAGCCAAAACCTGCCCCCATCGCAACCGGCATCTCCCTGGACCACAAGCTGGACATTGCCGGCATCGGCTTGGCGCTGGTCGGATTGCTCACCCTGCTCAGCCTGGCCTCGTCAGCCCGCAGCGCCCTGATTGGCGGCTGGGTATCGTTAATCCAAAAGACTTTTGGCTGGGGGATGTACCTGCTACCCCTGGCATTGATCACCGTGGGCGTCTGGTTGGTGGTGCGCAATTTTGAACGCGTGCCGAGCGTGTCGGTGGAGCGCCTGATTGGGGTTACCCTGTTATTCGCCAACTTGCTCTGCTGGCTTCATTTTTTCATCTTCCCCGACTCGAGCCAGGCCGCTCTCGACCTGGCGGTTGCCGGACAGGGTGGCGGCTATATTGGCGCAGCCTTCCTGATCGCCCTGCAATCTACTCTGGGTACTGGCGGCGCAGCCATCGCTTTGCTCGCCTGGGGACTGATTGCCCTCGCAATGACGCTGAATGTCTCCGTTGTAGATCTGTTTCGCTGGGTGCCCGCTTTGATTACGCGCCTGCAGGATAGCTGGGATGAATTTCGCGCTCCACGCAACGGCTCTCCCTCCAGCTATCCAGGCATGCCGCCAAAATCTGGTCCTCCCTTACCCCAGGGTGACCTGCTGGCGCCATCCACCCCAGGCTTTACCCCGCAGCATCCCGCCGGACAAATCGGTATTGCTGCCAGCCCTGTGCTTAGCTACACCCTGCCTCCGGTGGCAGACATCCTCGACGCGGGCGGGGAAGTCAGCTACGACAAGGAAGTCGATCAGCAGCGGGCGCAAGTGATTGTAGAGACCCTGGCATCGTTCGGCGCGCCGGCTAACGTGGTCGAGGTCAGCCGAGGACCCACGATCACCATGTTCGGGGTTGAGCCCGATTTTATCGACTCGCGCGGCGGGCGTATGCGGGTACGGGTGGGCAAGATTGCAGCCCTGGCAGACGACCTGGCTCTGGCTCTCTCAGCTCGCACCATCCGCATCCAGGCACCCGTCCCCGGCAAGGGGTTTATTGGGATTGAAGTGCCAAACGACGAGATCGCCCTGGTCGCCTTGCGAGATGTCATCGAAAGCGAGGCATTCACTCGCCTGAAATCTCCCCTGCGCTTCGCCCTGGGCCAGGATGTGGCTGGGAACGCCGTTGCCGCCGACCTGTCTGCCATGCCCCACCTGCTCATCGCCGGGGCAACCGGTTCAGGCAAATCGGTGTGCGTCAACTCGCTCATCTGCTGCTTGCTGCTGATGAACACCCCTGACGACCTGCGCCTGATCATGGTTGATCCGAAACGCGTCGAGCTGACCGGTTACAACGGCATCCCCCATCTGCTGGCTCCGGTGGTGGTCGACCTGGAGCGGGTGGTCGGCGTGCTGCAGTGGGTGCTGCGCGAGATGGACCAGCGCTATCACAAGCTAGCCCAGGCAGGCTGCCGCAATATCAAAGAGTACAACGCCCAGCTGGCAGCCAGCGGCGAGAAGAAGCTGCCCCACCTGGTGGTGATCGTTGATGAACTGGCTGATTTGATGATGCTTGCCCCCGATGAGACCGAGCGCACCCTGACCCGCCTGGCGCAGCTTGCCCGCGCCACCGGTATTCACCTGGTCATCGCCACCCAGCGCCCCTCTGTGGACGTGGTCACCGGCTTGATCAAAGCCAATTTCCCGGCCCGGGTCGCCTTTGCGGTTGCCTCCGGGGTGGATAGCCGGGTCATTCTCGACCAACCCGGCGCCGAGCGCTTGCTGGGGCGCGGTGATATGCTCTTCCAGGCTCCGGATGCGCCTGCCCCGGTGCGCCTGCAGGGCACCTATGTCTCCGATGCCGAGATTCTCCGCCTGGTTGCTTACTGGCAAGGCTTCGCCGGGGCAGTGACGCCCACCCCGACTGCTGCCGGGGGCGTTCCAGACGCCATGCCCGCTGGCATCCCCCTCAAGCAGATCCCGTTATGGGAGGAGATGCAGGCTGAGGAGCAGAAAGACCCCCTGTTGGAGGAAGCCATCGACCTGGCTCGCCGCCAGGGGCGAGCCTCGATCTCTATGTTGCAACGCCGACTGCGCATCGGTTACACCCGCGCCGCCCGCCTGGTAGAAACAATGGAAGCCAAAGGCATCGTTGGCCCGCCGGATCCAAGCACCGGCGCCCGCGAGATCCTAGATTACGGTCCGGCTGCACCTCCCGTGGAGGAACAGGGGGACTGAGATTAAGCTCGCTTACCAAATACCGATACAGTACTCGTTAAGAATCGGTTTGCGCGCGAATAACGATCAGCTAATGCGGCAATCCCAGAACCCCACGTATAAATTGCCTGACCCTTTTGATTGTCTTTACCGCCTCACGCGCTTCATCGACATCCATTTCTTCCCCCGGATACCGATACACGATCGAATATGGATTCAGGCGGTCCAGTAAGTCGATGATTAGCTCAAAACCAGGATCCACGCTTGAGCACAATTTATGCAGTTCAAGAAGATCGTGGGTTCTTGGGAATTTAACATCCTCACGCACCAGATAGGCCTTGAGGTACTTTTCAGCACTCTGCTGGCAATGAAAGCAAACCACGTTGGGAGTTGGGCGTTTGCGCGAGCGAACTAATACAATTGCCGCCTGATAATCTTCCTCAGCTTTGTCAATCCACTCAGCCAGATAAGCGTCGGTCATAGAGAATTCTGCCTCGGCTGATTATTTCTTCAATAAACCTGTCACCTATCTTCAAGCGGTTGTCGATCTCTTCCGGTGTTCTGACCAAAATATCCATCGGAAAGGGTCGCGGACGAATAAGCTTAGAAACCTGGGCTGAACGTATCGCTGGTCGTTCCTCACTCTTCATGATAATCAACAAATCGATATCACTATCAATGCCAGGATCACCATAGGCATACGAGCCGAAAAGGATAATCTTCTCGGGATTAAACGCCTGAACTATCCGCTGTTTTACGCTTTCCAACTGTAATTCGATATCTGCCGCCAACATCGGTCCGATTTCCTTTGAACAAATTATATAGTAATTCACACAATTAGACAAAGATATACAAACCTGAACGGCAGGGCAAACGCATCTAAATTGAGCTGGACAAGGGAATAGGGCATAGCTTATCATAGTAAGTCAAAACGCACAGGAGATAAGCCATGGAAAAGCCAGTCACAGCCACAATAGAAGAGCACTTTGGGAGCATCACCGATCCGCGAATAGATCGAACGAAGCTGCACAAGCTAATTGACATATTGGTGATTGCCATCTGTGCGGCGATTTGTGGGT
>JBFYSV010000136.1:0-9020 GCA_041301185.1 Anaerolineae bacterium | reverse complement strand
TGGCGCCGGCCTTTGAGGCTGAGCTGGAGCGGGCAGGCGTTAGAGAGCTGCTCTACCCGCGAGTGTGGTCCGCCGATTACGGCTGCATCAAACCCGCCGAGAAGCTCTTCCGCATCGCCCTAGAAGAGCTCGATGCCCCTCCGGACCGGGTGCTGTACGTGGGCGATACATATATGAGAGACGTGGTCGGCGCACAGCGAGTTGGCATGGGCACCGCCTGGGTCAACCCCAAAGGGATACCCGCCCCAGATGGGTACAGCCTCCAGGCGGATCTCGTCATTCGCTCGATTACCGACCTGCTGGCTCGATAGCACCGGCAGGTATTCCCGGATAGACACAACCGCGAGGACAGCGATGAACAAGGCGCACCCATCCATCCAGCCAGATAGCGTGCATGCGATCCTGGAAAACTTAATCGGAAAATTGCAGTCGTATTACGTCTTCCCTGAGGTTGCCGAGCAAATCTGCGCCCGACTGGAGCAATATGCTGCCGAGGGGTCTTACGCTGACATCCAGGAGGGCGAGTTCCTTGCCCTGGCGCTGACCCTGCACATGCAGGAGGTTAATCACGATCAGCACCTTTGGGTCCGCTGGCATGAGGCAGAGCTGCCGGATCAGGCAGGCTCCATCCTGAACCACCCGGATTTTCTTGAGGGTCAAAAGCAGAAAGCCCGGCTGGATAATTACGGCATCCACAAGCTGGAAAAATTACCGGGCAATGTTGGGTTTATCAATATCCGCCAGTTTTACCGCACAAGCTGGGGCAGCGGTGAGATGATTGTAGCGTCAATGAGCTTTCTGGGAAACACAAATGCCGTGGTGGTCGACCTGCGCCAGTGCATCGGTGGGTATCCCGGCACGGTCTCCATGATCTGCAGCTATTTTTTCGATGAGGAACCCGTCCACCTGAACAGCCTGCACTGGCGTGAGGATAACCTTACCGTGCAATACTGGACGCTTCCCTTTGTCCCTGGCAGGCGCATGGTGGATCAGCCGGTGTATATCCTGACCGGTCAAGAAACGTTCTCCGGGGGAGAGGAGTTTGCCTACAACTTGCAAGCCCAGCACCGGGCGACCCTTGTAGGCGAGGCAACCGGCGGCGGGGCGCACCCCGGCAGCATCTACCGGATTCACCCCCATTTTGAGGCATTCATCCCCAATGGCTACCCCGTCAACCCGGTCACTGGGACCAATTGGGAAGGCCGAGGCGTCCAACCAGATGTCCCCGTCCCGCAGGAGCAGGCGCTCCAGGTAGCCTACCGGCTGGCGCTTAAATCCATTCTCGAAAACCTGGGCGCACCTGCCTCCCCAGCGTGGATCGATTACCGGGCAGAAGTTGAGGATGCCCTGTGTCAGATTGACCAGGATCAGGAGCGGAAATAAATTATCACCGCGGAGATGCAGAAATCGCAGAGAAAACCTGGATATAATTGCACAGGGTAATGTGCTGAAAATAAATCCTCCGTGAACCTTCGTGTCTTGGCGACTTCGGGGTGAAATATCCATCCTTCGGAAAGAAAGGGCGGAACAAGGGGACCCTTCCCTGCAATGCGCGTCTCTTCTGCTCCGCCCCTCCAAAAGACACTGAGTTCTTTGTGGTGACCAATATGGTTTTCTCAGCGTATTCCGTGTCACTGCGGTGAATACGAACTTCTCTGTGCTCTCAGTGACTCTGTAGTGATGTCTAATTCATTTGTGGAGGCAAAATGAGCTACACACATCTAATCGCCCGCGCCCAAACCCACCTGCAGCGCCTGTGCGCCGACCTGCCCCACCGGGCGGTGGGCTGCGCCTATAACCGCCAGGCGACGGACTATTTCGCCGGGGAACTGGAAGCCCTGGGCTGGCAGCCGCGCACCCCGGGGTTTGCCTGCATCGATTGGACCCACGGCGAGGCCAACCTGCGCGCCAGGGGGCAGGACTACCCGGCTGAGCCAAACCCGTACAGCCTGGGCTGCGATTTGCAGGCACTTCTGGTTGTGGCAGATACCCTGGACGCCCTGCGCCAGCTGCAGCTTGACGGCAAGATCGTCCTGCTGCGCGGCGAGCTGACCCAAGCCCAGCTCGCTCCCAAGGACTACCCTTTCTATACGGTGGAGGAGCACGCCGAGATCATCCGCCTGCTGGAAGGCGGCGGGACGGCGGCGATGATCGCCGCCACCGGGCGCGACCCCCAGATGGTGGGCAATATTTACCCCTTCCCCTTCACGGAGGACGGTAATTTCAACGTGCCGTCGGTATTCATCAGAGACGTGGACGGCGAGCGCCTGGCGGGGTATGCCGGACAAGAGATCGAGCTGAGCATCCCGGCGGAGCGGATTCCTTCCAGCGGGGTGAACGTCGTCGCTCAAAAAGGTCCATCCAAAGGCAGGTGGGTGGTGTGCGCCCATATCGATAGCAAGCTGGGCACTCCCGGCGCCAACGACAACGCCAGCGGGGCGGTGGTGCTGCTGCTGCTGGCGGAGTTGCTGCAAGATTACTCCGGGCAGACCGGCATCGAGCTGCTGGCGATCAACGGCGAAGACCATTACTCCGCCGCCGGGGAGCTGCTCTACCTGGGCGAGAACCAGGGTCGGATGGACCAGATCAGCCTGGCGATCAACCTGGACGATGTCGGCTATATCCGCGGCAAAATCGCCTACTCGTTCTACGGCTGCCCAGACGAGGTAGCCCAGCGCGCCCGCCAGATCTTCGCCGCTCACCCCGACCTGGTGGAAGGCGAGCAGTGGTACCAGAGCGACCACATGGTCTTTGTGCAGAGCGGCGTGCCGGCGATGGCGATCACCTCCGACCGCTTCGTGGAGATGATGGAGACGATCACCCACACCGCCGAGGATACCATCGAGAAGGTGGACCCGGAGAGGCTGGTGAAGCTGGCGCTGGCGTTGAGGGATTTGCTCACTTAATCACCGTCCCTCCACCATGTCAATCCAAGGAGCGCCCTTCGCCAGATATGTCATTCCGAGGAGCGCACTTCGCGACGAGGAATCCCTGCGATGACCCATTTGAACGCAGTTGTATCAGGGATTCCTCGCTGCGCTCAGAATGACATATCGATAAGCTAGGATATAATCAACCCATGAGTGGACACATACTTTTAGCAGGCGGGGCGGAGTTCGGCGGGCGCATGGCGCCGGCGGACCAGCGCGCCATTTACCTTGCCGGGGGCTCGGGGACAGCTGTGCGCATCGTCCCCGCTGCAGCTGCCCCGGACGATAACCATATCCACGCCGGGAGCAACGGTGTGCGCTGGTTCAAGAGCCTGGGGGCCAGGGACGTCCTCAGCCTGGCGCTGACCGACCGGGCTTCTGCCGACCAGCCCGAGATCGTCTCGGAGCTGCGCAACGCCCGGCTGATCTACCTGTTGGGAGGCTTCCCGGCGCACCTGTACCGCTCGCTGGCGGGCAGCCTGAGCTGGCAGGCGATTCTGGATGCCCACCAGGCTGGGGCGGTGATCGCCGGCAGCAGCGCCGGGGCGATGGTGATGTGCGGGAGCTTTTTCGACCCGCGTTCGGGCGAGCTGCTGGAAGGCTTAAACCTGCTGCCGGACACCTGCGTGCTGCCGCATTTCAAGGATTTCGGACGGCGCTGGGCCGAGACCCTGCGCGCCGAGCTGCCGCAAGCCATCCTGCTCGGTCTCGAAGAAGGCACGGCGATGATCAATGACGGCGAGCAGGGCAAATGGACGGTCTACGGCGGCGGGCGCTTGACCCTGCTACGCCCGGATGCCAGGCGGATTTACACCCCCGGCGAGAGCTTTGATCTGATGAAATAAAGATTCACCGCAGTGACGCGGTGAGCGCAGAGTTTAATATTGAATCCTCTGTGTTCTACGTGTTTCTGCGGTGAGATAGTGCTGGCTTATCGTGAGTAAAGAACCTTCGATAACGATCCGGGAAGCCCACGTGCAAGACGCTGCCCAGCTGGTGGATTTTGTCACCCGCCTGTCTGAGGAGACCGAGCTGTACCTCCTCCTGCAGCCCGGCGAGTTCACTATGACGGTGGACGAAGAAGCCGCGCTATTGAATAAATATGCTCTCTCGGATAACTCGGCCTATTTTGTGGCTGTGGCGGATGGGCAGATCGTGGGCGGTTTGAATCTCAAGGGCGGCACGCGGGCTGGCAACCGGCATTGTGCCGTGCTGGGCATCTCGATTGGCAAGGGCTGGCGCGGGGCGGGGGTGGGCTCGCAGCTCATGGCGCACGCCATCCAGTGGGCGCGTCAGGGCGGGGTGCTGAGGCGGATTGAACTGTTCGTGTTCGTGGAGAACGAGCCGGCGATTCATCTATACGAAAAGTTCGACTTTATGATCGAAGGCCGCCTGCGCAAGGCGGTCTACCGCCACGAGCGCTTCTACGATGACTACCTGATGGCGCTGCTGTTGTGATCGGGTTCACCACAGAGACGCAGAGAACACAGAGTTAATCACTCATCTCTTCATTCCCGATTGACATACGATCAATATATCTATATAGTGATATTAAGCCCGAACGAGCCATAGCCCTCGCTCGGGGGGAGGGTGCTGCCATGCTAACCCACAAGAACCTGCGCCTGTCCTGGCCTACCGGTCTTGCCGTGCTGCTGGTGATCCTGGGCTGGGCGGCTTTGCCCGCTGCGGGAGATACCTACGCCGCCCCGGTTATCCCATCTGATGAGCAAAAATTACCACCGCCTACAGCCGGCGGCTCGCCGGAAATGGGCTGGAACGAGCTGGTGCGCAGCCGGGAAGCCGTCCTGCACGCCAGGCAATCCGATCTGGTGGACGCCAGCCTGACGGTCCACCTCAACCTGACAGATGGCAGCCTGGCAGGCAGCACCGCCACCTTGCAACCGGTCAGCGCGTCTGTCACCCGGGATGGCTATATAGCTGCCAGCGGAGAAGGGCTGCCTGTCCCAGACCCGGCTGGCTTTTTCTACCACTTCAAACTGATCTGGCAATCCTACCCGTGCGGCGCCGATTATTGCTACCCGTCAAAACTTGAGCCGGGCGACCAGATATACGTATCCCAGGGCAGCCTCAGCCAGAGCATCAATGTGCCCGTGCTGACCGCTCTGGCAGAGCCAGGCCTGGCCGCGCCGGGCGAGGACAGCCTGTACGGTCAGGCGCCGCCCGGCTCTGCCCTGACTGCCTTTGTCACACCCTACGCCGACCCGGCAGCCATCTATACCCAGACCGCCAGCGCGGCGGGAGATGGCAGCTACCAGATCAGCCTGGCTCCTGCCCATGACCTGCACCGCCAGGATAGCGGCTATATCCTGCTTGAGATGGAACCAGGGGTATCTGCTTACCGTCGCTTTGTCGCCCCCTTGCTGCGCGCCCAGGTAGGCGGCGCAACGATCTCCGGCCTGGCTGCGCCCCAGGAAGATATTATCATCACCCATACGCTCGCTTCCGGCGAGGTGGTGCAGGTGATCCAAACTTCCACCAGCGAGCAGGGAGGCTTTTCTTACCAGACTGAGCTATGGGAGTGGGAACCGGACAGCCTGCCCCTCGCCCCAGGCGACCGGGTGGTCGCCTCCGCCGCCGGGCAGGTCTTCAGCATGACCCTGCCGGTGCTGAGCGCTAAAACATACCAGGAGAGCGGGCAGATCAGCGGGCTGGCGCCTCCCGGCGCGGGTGTCGTCGTGCGCTATTTTGACGGCCCCATGCCGCTAGAATTGTTACTGAATGGCGCGCTAGATGCAATTTGGGATCTGGAGCCTGACCAGCAGGCTGTAAACGTCGCTGCACCCGGCGGGGAATACACCGCCAGCCTGCCCGTGCAAACCGGCGATTACGGGGCGGCGTTTGTGACCCTACCAGATGAGCACCAGGCTTATGCCCGCACATCTACGGTCTATCTATACACCCGCTTGAGTGACGTCAGCGACTATGGCGCTATCCACTCCCTCATCGCCGGGCAGATTGACCTGCCGCTCAGCCCGATCACGGTCTCTGTGCGCGGCCCAAGCGGCTATCTCAAGGACTGGCAGGTGGGAACGACCAGCGGGGCAGGCGGTTTTGGCTACTTCGGCGGGTATTGGGATATCTGGCCGAAAATCGACGGAGGGGATGTGGTAGAGATCACCGCACCGGGCATGGACAAGATCGCCTTCAACGTGCCCGTCCTGACTGCCACAGCCAACCGTAACCTCTCGACCGTCTCTGGCAACGCCCCGCCGGAGACCCGCCTGACCGTCGCCGAGCACACCTACCCTTTTGAGACCCGGGTGGTCACCAGCACCGCCGATGGCGCCTATAGCGCCGACTTCAGCAACAGCCTGGAATTTACCGACTATTCCAACGGGGCAGTCTACCTGTCCACGCCAGAAGGTCACCAGGTGGAGAGACCCTGGCGGTTGCCAAACTGCCCGCCCAACCTGGCGGGGGCGCAGGTTGGCGGAAACCGGGTGTTCGTAAATGTTGAAGACTATTGTTACGATGGGATGATGCGCCTGTGGGATGCATCCGGAGCGCTCAAGAAAGAAGCTTATCTATACGATATATGGTACTCCCTCGAAGGACCCGAGCTTCGTCTTTACGACGAGAACGGTGTCCCCATCCTTGTCCTACCGGGTGACCGGATCGAGATCGAGTATGGTGGGGAGAGCACATCTAACACCGTCCCGCAGCTCAGCGTGGAAATGGACCCAGACACATACCTGATTAGCGGCACGGCGCCACCCGGAGCGCGCCTGGAGATCACCCGCCGGGACAGTGAAGATCTATGGACTACAACGATTGTGGTGACCGCCACCCAGGATGGGATATACCAGGCCAGCCTGGGAAGCGGCTACACTTACCAGACCGGCGACCGGATCGAAGTCTCGATCAGCCGCCAGCCGGTGAAATTTATCACCCTCACCGCCCTACCGCGTCTGGTTGTCCCGATCTATTCCGAGCCGGTATACGGCTGGCTGCCACCGCTGACCCCCTTCCAGATTCACGTGAATGGGCCCGTTACGAATGCCAGCGCCAGCGGGTACGCCGATAACGATGCTTCCTTCAATGCCTACCTGTTCACCGAGGATGGCGAGAATTCACTGGTCACGCCCGGCGACCATCTCGAGCTCGAAACCCCGCAAGGCGTGCACGAGCTTACCATCCCTGATCTCACCGCCCGCTACGATCCGCTGGTAGCCCGGCTGAGCGGGCAGGCGCCACCCGGCGCCCTGCTGGAAATTTTGATCTCCTATCCCAGCCTCTCCTGTCACACCACCGCCAATGCAGACGGTGAGTATCAGGTTGATTTTCCCGAGCTGGAAGGCGCCGGCGTCCAGGGTACCCTGATCTATCATAGCCCGGCAGACCACCAGGTAACCCTGGCTTTCGCCACCCCGCACCTGGAGCTGGCCCTGGACGGGCTTTGCGCCTGGGGCGTTGCGCCTTACCCGAGCGAGGCGATCACATTGACCGTTGCCAGCGCCAACGGCTCATACCAGCAGACTGCCAGCCAAAGCGCAGCCTGGGGCAATTTCACTTTTTGTTTCGAGCGGGGCTTTGCCGCCGGCGACCAGCTGGCGCTGAGTAACGCCGAGGGAGTGCTTGTGGAGTACCAGGTTCCGGGCATCACCGCCCGGCACGATTTCAGCGGGCAGGTCCTGCTGGGCAGCGCCCCGCCCGGCTCGGCACCCTCGGTGCTGTTGAGCACCGAGGGGTATCCGATCACCCGCTACCCGCTCCTGGAAGCCGACGGCAGTTTCGGTATGGATACCAGCGATCTGTTCTTGAAGATCGGCAACTCGGGTCGGGTTACGGTGGGCGACCTGCAGGGCAACCTGACCCATCGCGATTTCATGATCAGCGGGGTGATGGTTTTCCTGCCGCTGGTGATCCAGTAATCACGTAGTAGGGGCGAAGCATCCGCAGAGATAAAACCGGCCAGAGGACAGCATCTTGCCTGCGGATGCTTCGCCCCAACAAAACCGATAAAACCCGCCAGAGGACAGAATACTGTCCGCGGATGCGTCGCCCCTACCAACCATTCGCAGCCTCAGAAATACAGCCAACATAATTGACAGCTCCCCCTACACAAAGTAGACCAATCAAGTAAAATTACAAGTAGAATACACCATGTACACTGAAGACTTCGTCCTGCGCCAGATCAGGCTGGCACTATCGGTCATTGCCCATATCCAGCGCTTCAAGCAAGCCGGGCAGTACGAGCAGGCCCAGCAATCCATCGACCAGGCCCTGGAAACCCTGATGGGGCTGCGCGCCAACCTGCTCAAGCACCTCGGCGATGATAAGCTGATCAATATGCTCACCCTGCACGATACCCTGGATGTGGAGCGACTGGCGATCCTGGCAGACCTGTTCCGCGAGGAGGGCGAGGTGCTCGGCTTGCAGGGGCGGCAGGACGAGGCACAAGCCCCCCTCCAGCGGGCGCTGCGCTTTTACCTGGAGGTCGTCCTGGATGACCCCAGCCAGATGCCGGAAGACATCCTGCGCAAAATCGAAGACCTGCGCCCCAAACTGGAGCCAGGCGTGCTTCCCCTGGAGACGCAGATGGCCCTGCTGGATTACCTGGAGCGGCTGCAGCGCTGGTCGGACGGCGACCTGGCGGAGGTGGGCTGCGAGCGGGCTGCCCTGCGGGCAGAAGCAGACCGCATCAACCAGCAGTTAATAGACCTGCTCTAATCCCCCAGATCGATCACCCCAACGGAGACAAACCAGCGGCGGGATAGAATCCCGCCCTACTGACTGGCTGCGCCTGTGCAAGGAAGGGCCAGTCGCGGGATAGAATCCCGCTCGACAAACCCTCACCCGCTGGCGGGAGAGGGCAGGGTGAGGGCGGGGATTTACCATCCTGCCGATAAATAGACCCAGGGCAAACGCATCTAAATTGAGCTAGACAAGGGAATGGGCATAGCTTATCATAGCAAGTCAAAACGCACAGGAGATAAGCCATGGAAAAACCAGTCACAGCCACAATAGAAGAGCACTTTGGGAGCATCACCGATCCGCGAATAGATCGAACGAAGCTGCACAAGCTAATTGACATATTGGTGATTGCCATCTGTGCGGCGATTTGTGGGT
>JBFYSV010000134.1:0-31365 GCA_041301185.1 Anaerolineae bacterium | reverse complement strand
CCACGCACGAAGATCACCGATCAAGTAAACCTTCCGTTATTTGACCACCTGCCATATGAATTGGGTTCAGGTTTTTCATACCGTCCAAGATCTCCACAAAATCTGTAGAATATCAGCCAGTTACTGTTTTCCTCCAATCCCTCCAATATTTCCATCGCCATTGTCCTACTTGCCAAGTGCATAGACAAACAAAAACTCCTGTACCGCCAGATACAGGAGTTTTTCGTAGTGTACCGCCATATATTGGGTTATTTGCGCCCCTGGCGGGATTCGAACCCACAACCTACTGCTTAGAAGGCAGGTGCTCTGTCCGTTGAGCTACAGGGGCTGAGAGACTTAATCCTGGCAGGGGCGAATGCCTTTGTACACACGCGTCCCGGAGAGAGTCTTGAGGATCGTATCCGCCGGTCTTCCCAGGCGTTCGCTCAGCTCTACCGGCGTCAGGGGCATATTGCCGTTGGCAAGAAAGATCCTGAAGACCGCGTCCACCAGTGTGGAATGTTCAGGGATAAAATCTGGCTGTTTGGCACAATGGGTGATCAAGATATGTTGCAGACCATCCACAACCTGGACCTCCGCTGTAACCGGGTCAACCCAATCCACCTCATCGCCAACCTGCAAATCTTCAAACGCCTGCTGATGTTCCTGGCACAAGTTGCTGCGTAAGTATACCCGCCAGCTACGATCGTTCTTGCTCCACCAATCGAAATCGATGTGGAAGCAGGTCTGGATGGTTGGCTTGATGAAGCTAAATCGTTTCCCTTCGGTCAACTTACCCCTCCTGAGTTAGTGGTCGCTATGCCCCACGCTCCGAGTCAACAAAGCGGAAATGCAGATCTCCCAGGTGGGCGAACCATGGACGCGAAGCGAGCAGCGCTAGCAGCGGTCCCGGCGGAGTGCGGCGGACGATATTGATGGCAGCATAAAGCTCGCTGGCATGCACATGCCCTTGTGGGTTAAGCTTCGCCAGCTCTTTGACCGTATTGACCACCACCCGCTCAAATGGCGGTTTTTCCTTCTGCATCCGCTCCCAAACCTGATCCACCGCAGCCACATCTGGAATCGCGATCACCATGCGGTCATCAATACTGGTCGATACGGTGTGCTTAAGCATGGCATAGACCACCCCCCCATCTGATCCCACCAATACCGTGCGAATCCACTCGCGAGCAGAACGGCGGCTATCGGCTTTGAGGATCACCTCGCCGCGATTCACACCGCGTTGAACCCGGATAATGCTTCCCGGTTGGACATTATGCTTATCGTACCATTCACGCAAACCGAACACATACCGTTTCGCCCGCACAACCCAGGCAGGAAAGCGTTCGCCGGTTTCCTCGTCAACTAATGTAAACCGAATGCGCGGAGCTTCGTAAGCGGTTGGAAAGAGATGCCGCAGGCGAGATGATAGAGGCAGGGTGCCGGCTCGCCAGTGAGAGAAGATCAACCTCACCTCCACCTCGTCCAGGTGTTGAGCCCGCTCTTCAAAAGGCGACAGCTCATCGTCCAGCTCGCTCTCCAGCGCCAGCATCTCTGGGCTGAGCACCGACCGCTCGTAATCGATCCCGGAAAAACGCAGATAGACAGGCGGCTCTAGCACCTCGGCAGGTTCCAGCCGCTTAAGAAACCACTGTACCTCTCCAGAAGCACCCACCTCATCAAAGCGTTCATCCTCTTGCAGCGCCAGATCCATCGAAAACTCGAGCAGTTTCGGATTGACATTGGTACTGATCTCAATTTGCTCTAGCAAGGCGGTTGTGGGCAGCGGCCCCCCACCAGCCATATCCAGGACGGCTTCCGCCAGGTTCAGGTGCCCAATATTGATATCCACCAGCAAAGCGCGCGGGAACCAGCGACCGGCAATGCGAACAAAGTCCAGGTTGTCCTCAAAGCCTTGCTCTAGGCCATCCACCAGTTCATCCAGGTAGTTTTCAAGCACATAGTCCGTCGTCAGGTTCTCTTCTTCCACCTGGACGGCAGGTGTCTGGTTAAGTGCATGATCTCCCAGTCCGGCAGCAAATTCTCGGTGGTCGCCATCCTCAAAATCCACCCGGATGATATCAAATTTGCCAATATCGGGATTCCTCCCCGGGCGGACCGAGACAACCCGACCGTTGCGCCATCCCAGGGCTGGAAAAACCAGCCTCTGATCCGCTGAATAAACCTCCTGGGGCAGGTACACATCACCGCCGGAACTGCGCTGCTCATCAATGAGCTGCTTTTCGTAGCGGATGCGCTCGTCCACCAGGACGTGGACCAGCTCCTGGGGAGTCAAGGGCATCTCGGTCTCAAGGAGAAAATTGTAGAGAAACTCTATGTCTTCTTCCCGAAGTTCAAATGTCTCCCAATAATCTTCACGAAGTGATTGCAAAGCCATTACCATTTCTGTTCTTGCCTCAAAAAAATTATAGATAATGTACTGTCATTACACATATTTCAAGCCATATTATTATACTCTATCCATATCAGGACATCAGGAAGTTGCTGGACTGTGTTCAAATGGAAGGGACCCCCATGTAACGGATTTTATCGCCAGGCGGCTAGCAGCAATTCAAAAAACGGGTAACTCCTTCTTACAAACCGACCATAGATTATAATTCGCACAAAGGAGATCCTTCAATGACCGGACAACAATGGGAGATCGTAGATGTTGTAAGCGGAGATTTCCAGGCGCAATTATTGCGCGGCTTGCTGGAATCTCAAGGTATCCTGGTTCAATTATCACAAGAAGGAGCCGGTCGCGCCTATGGCTTGAGCGTCGGTGCTCTTGGAGAGGTACAAATATTGGTCCCCACAGATAGCAAAGATCTGGCTCAACAAATCTTAAAAGATTATTACGAGGGAAAATTCATTTCTGAAGACGAAGATGAGTCTCCAGATAACGAACAGGAAAACCCGGACTAACTCTGCCAATCTGGGCAAGTACCCAAAATCACCCTGGTAACTCTGCCGCGCTGGTGGGGTACACCTGACCTAACCAGTCCAGGGGATCGACCTGCACCCCGCCAGCCCACACCTCCCAGTGCAGGTGCGGGCCTTCCACTCGTCCGGTCCCGCCGACAAGGCCGATTACATCACCCTTCTCCACTCGATCACCGGGCTTAACATACATCTCCGATTGGTGCATATAAGCAGTATATACTCCCCAGCCGTGATCAATGATGGTGGCATTCCCGCGCACCGTCAAAGGTCCTGCGAAGACCACCACCCCATCTGCCGGTGCAAAAATCTTGGTGCCAGTTCCGCCGGCAATGTCCAGGCCGGTATGAAATGCGTTATACGGACCGCCATTATAAGACCGCCGGTTGCCATAACGAGATGTCCAACATTCATTGGTCTCCAGGCAATAATCTTGATCCAGGGGAGATGGCAGCTTGAACTTACCCGACCAAAGACGCTCCGGTGTGAACGGCTCGGTCAGGGCTGACCATTGGGCGTCCTCCGGGCGGGTGACCGCAGGATCAATCGTGGTGGGATTTACCGTCAAGGGCTTGTCGTAGGGATAATCCAGTGCCTGGACCAGCACCCGTTGAGTATAGGTGAAAGGTGTGCTGTCTGCCAGGGTACCGGAGATGGTGAGCGGATAAACCCCGCTTTCGGTCAATGCGTGCACGCCTTGCAACGCAATATACTGATCTTCACTTTCTTTGAAGAAGTGCAGCTCATGACCCAACACAGAACCGCCCAGGCTCAGCCCATCCTCGCCAACCAGGCGAATTTCAGCCGTCTTGCCCTGGAGCAAGGGCAGCGGGCTGATTTGAACGGCTTCAAGCTCACCTGGCAACCCGTCTGGACCTTCGCCAGTCACGCCGGAGAGTATGAGAGTATCGCCGGGTAGAGCCTGCCATGATCCACCCAGGTTGTTATCCAGCATAATTTGCCAGGGATTAACCCCACCCACGGCGGCAAGCTCGATCATCGACTGCCCCGGCGCTACCAGGCTGCGGCTGGTGTTGGTAATCGTTTGGCTGCCCTGCGGGAGTATTAACGTGGAACCGGCATACAGTTCGATGGGACTACTCACATGATTCAAGCGTGCCAGCATATCCCGCGGAATGTTGTAGCGCCGGCTGAGGGTGCGTATATTCTCCCCAAATTCGATGGTCTGGGTAACCAGCTCGCCTTGAAAGCCCTCCAGACCCGGGATCATCAGTTGGGTGCCGGCGGTCACCTGATTGGGGTCGCTGATATTATTCAGCACAGTCAGGTCATCCATAGATACCCGGAAGCGAGTGGCGATGCCCCACAAGGAATCGCCTTCCTGAACAACGTAAACCGGCCTTTGCGGCGCTTCTTCCTGGGCAATCGCTCTCAGGCCTGGGGTGAAGAAAACCAGGCTTAAAACGATAAGCGCCAGCATCAGGACGCCAAACTTAATGTAAGATTTTTCCATCAGGTCTTTCTCTAAACTCGACTCGATCACCGATCCGAAAATCACCAATTCTCTCAGCAGCTATTTCTAACACAAAACGAGCCGGTTCGCCAGGCACATACACCGGGCGCCATCTGCGAGCCAGGCGCGCATCGACCACCTGGCGGGCTTGATTAATCCAGATCACTGCCAGGTCCATCCACACAAATAGCATGTGGATAGAAGAGTCAACCCGGCTGTCCCGCTTCTGAACCAGCAGCAAGCCTTCCCCAACAGGAAGGTTGCACCGGAACGTCAGACCTCGCAGCTGGCACAGGAATGACTGGCAATATTTAGCCCGGATCGCGTCGATCTCTGGGTGATCTTGATTATAGATGAGAACTTCTTGCATAGAAACCGGTCTGGAAAGGTGCTACCCCACTATTCACAGCTGAGAAGAGGCCCCGGGCTGCTACCGCCTCAGCCGCCCATCTGCCAGGGTTATTCCTTCCTGTTGAGAACTTTCTCCACACTCTCGATGAGCTGCTGCGGACTGAACGGCTTGGAGATATAATCGTCCACCTTGGCAATATGCACACCCAGGACTTTATCGATATTTTGGGCTTTGGCTGTGATGACAATCACGGGGATCCCTCGGGTTGTTGTACCAGCTTTCATTTGCTGGTAGACTTCCCAACCGTCCATATCGGGCATCATTAAATCCAATAAAACCAGATCCGGAGATTCGGCGCGGACAAGATCAAGACCTTCTTGCCCCCCAATTGCGCCTTTGACCTGATAACCTTTCCGGCTCAAGATCAAACGCACCAGGTCGATCATCTCTTGCTCGTCTTCAATATAGATAATTCGCTTTGTATCTGCGGTCATCCGCATCTCCGATTATTGGTCAATGAAATAAAGCACACCAAGTTTACCACAGACACCCTAGGCTGAATATATAATCGATGTCCCTCCGACTAAACCCCCTAACCCACCTATTTGAAAATGCACCTGCCTTTCTGGGCAAATGCAACCGCCCTGAGAACAGCCCTTGCCACTCCTATCCCGCTAAGCTATAATCAACGGCTGGACAATCCTAGAAAAAGATGTGAGGCATTACAATGATAGACGTGAACGACTTACGCAAAGGCGTGACTTTTGAGCTGGACAACGCTCTCTACAAAGTACTGGATTACGAGCACCACAAGCCTGGGCGGGGCAAAGCCACAATTCGGGTCAAAGCTCGCAACTTGCGTAGCGGAACTATCCTGGATAAATCTTTTATCTCCGGCGACCGAGTGCAAGATGTGCGCCTGGACTACCACAATGTTCAATTCCTGTATTCCGATGGCGAAGTATTCAACTTTATGGACCTGGACACCTACGAGCAACCAGCAATTTCAGGCACACTGCTTGGAGATAGCGCCGACTATTTGCTGGAGGGTCTGGAAGTCAAGCTCACCTTTTACCAGGGCGAAGCGCTCGATATCGAGCTGCCCACTTCGGTCGATATGAAAGTCGTCAAGGCAGAGATGGCGGTGCGCGGCGACACAGCAACTGGTGTGACAAAAAAGGTAACCACTGAGACGGGCCTGGTCGTCCAGGTGCCGAACTTTGTTGAAGAAGGGGATGTGATCCGCGTTGATACCCGCAACGGCGCATATCTGACTCGAGCGTAACCTGCCGCCAGCTACCCTTCTCGCCTGCTTAACTGCCCAAACACCGGAAAACGATTCGATGCGAACCCCTGCTGGAAAAGAATGCCGCTTTTTTTACGGAGATTATTTCCGGGGTCGAAACATCGAGGAATGCCGCCTGCTGAAGGATACCTCACCGCCCCTCCCCTGGAAACCAGCCCTGTGTTCCACCTGCCCGGTGCCGGAATTTTTGCTCGCCAATGCCTGCCCAAACCTCGTTTTTCAACCGACCCTTGGGCGGCCTTTTCCTTTTCTAAAGCAAGAGGTGCAGATCACCACCTATTGCACCAAGACGCAGCGCACCGGTTTCGATGCCCATATTGGCTGCGGTGAGTGCCATGCCCTACCAGCCGAATTTTTAACGGGAAACCTCCCCCCTGGAGAAACCTCTTGACCACGACCCTGCTCTTCGATTTGGATGGGACCCTGCTGTCTAACCCCATGCAATCCTTCGTACCAGGGTATATGAAGGCGCTGTCTTCCTATATGGCGCCGATCATCGATCCGGAAATATTTTTCCAAGCGCTGATGGCTTCAACCCAGCGCATGCTCCGCAATCAAGACCCCGATTGCTACCTGAAAGACGTGTTTGACGCCAGCTTCTACCCCATGCTGGGGATCCCCCAGGGAACAATCATGCCAGCCCTGGAACAGTTTTACGTGCAGGTTTTTCCCACTTTAAAATCTCTAACCAGTCCAATTCCCGAGGCTGTACGGGTTGTGCAGGCAGCCTTCAAACAAAACGACACGCTGGCCATTGCAACCAACCCGCTGTTTCCTCTAACGGCAATCGAGCAAAGACTGGACTGGGCAGGGCTATCACCAGAAGAATATCCATTCTCCATCGTGCCATCTTATGAAACTGCGCATTTTGCCAAGCCCAACCCTGCCTTCCTGGCAGAGCTGCTGGCGCGCCTGGGTTGGCCGGAAGGTCCCGTGGTGATGGTGGGCGATGATCCGGATAACGATGTGCGCTGCGGGCTTGAGCTAGGCTTGCCCGTTTATCACGTAAATGCCCCACCAGGCGAGATAAACCCCGCCGCTGGGGTTGTAGGGGCTGGCAGCCTAGACGATCTTCTCGGTTGGATCGCTGCGCAACCTGCCGAAACACTTGAGCCCCGCTTCAACACCCCTTCTGCATTGTTGGCTATCCTGCGCTCAACCCCGGCTACCTTGCATGCCACCTGCCAAAACCTGGCGCCTGCCTTGTGGGCACAACGCCGGCAGCCCGAAGAATGGTGCCAGACAGAGATCTTGTGCCACCTGCGCGATGTGGAAACAGAGGTAAATGTGCCCCGCCTTGCCAGGGTCATCCAGGAAAGCAACCCGTTTATCGCCGGACAGGATACCGACCCTTGGGCAGATCAACGCGGTTATATTCAGCAGAGCGGCAGCATGGCGCTGGCTGGTTTCAGCGCCGCCCGAAAGCAATTAATCGACCTGCTCGTCCAACTCTCCCCGCGTGATTGGCAAAGACCTGCCCGGCATGCAATCTTTGGTCCAACTTCTCTGCAAGAGCTCGTCAGTATTATCGCCGGGCATGATCGCCTGCATATCCGCCAACTATTCGCGTTTATCCAGGCAGCATCTGCCGACCATGAGAGCAGCTTCCCACAATAAAGGGTGCTAACCCGGCATCATCTCGGCGCGTCTATTCCTGGCGGGTGGTGTTAAGACAACCAAAGCCCGCCTGCCGGGTGTAGAGTCGCATATTCATACCAATCCCACGCCCTGCTGGAGTACTCTTGATCTCTGGAGGAAAAATGCGTAAGCGAGTCGTTATTACTGGTCTTGGATGCATCAGCCCATTAGGGAATGATGTATCCTCATTGTGGAAGGGGATCATCGCCGGGTTGTCTGGGGTGGACTATATCACTCATTACGATACCCGCGAACACCGCACCAAGATCGCGGCTGAAGTCAAAGGCTTTAATGGTGAGGCAATATTTGGAGCACGTGAAGCACGGCGGATGGACCGGTTCGCCCAGTTTGCGCTGGCAGCCGCAATCCAGGCGGTTGCCGACGCCCGCCTGGAGATCGACAAAGCCAACCGTGACCAGGTGGGAGTCGTCCTTGGCAGCGGGATCGGCGGGGTGAGCACCCTGTTCGACAATGTGAAGGTGTTTCTCGAGCGCGGCCCGTCCCGGGTCAGCCCGTTCATGGTGCCGATGATGCTCCCTGATACCGGCGCGGGGATGATTGCCATCCACATGGGGTTGCGCGGTCCCAACATGGCAGTGGTGACTGCCTGTGCCAGCGGCACCAATGCCATCGGTGAGGCAACCGAGATCATCCGCCGGGGCGATGCAGACGTCATCCTGGCTGGAGGTAGCGAGGCCGCGCTGATCCCGGTTGCTATGGCGGGGCTAAACGTGATGACCGCTCTATCCACCCGCAATGAAGAGCCGCAACGCGCCTCCCGGCCCTTTGACCGGGAACGGGACGGCTTTGTGATGGGAGAAGGCTCGGCGGTTCTGGTGCTGGAATCGCTGGAACACGCTCTGTCCCGCCAGGCGCTCATCCTGGCGGAGATCACCGGATACGGCAGCACAAACGATGCTTACCACATTTCCGCACCGGCTGAAAATGGAGCTGGCGCAGCTCTGTGCATGCAAAAAGCTTTGAAAAATGCAGGGCTCACCATCGATGATATCGATTATATCAACGCCCACGGCACCAGCACGCCTCTCAACGATAAAAGCGAGACGGCTGCAATCAAATCGGTGTTTGGGGAACGGGCGTATAACCTGCCAATCTCCTCAACCAAATCCATGACGGGACACCTGCTGGGCGCCTCCGGCGCGCTGGAAGCCTTGCTATGTGTCAAGATCTTACAAGACCAGATCCTGCCTCCAACAATTAACTACGAAAATCTCGATCCAGAGTGCGATCTAGATTACGTACCCAACACAGCCCGGGCAGCCAGTGTCGGTCGTATCATGTCAAACTCTTTCGGTTTTGGTGGTCATAACGCGACCATTATCGTAAGTCAGTATTCGGAGGCAGCTTTATGACCCGCTATGCTCATATCACCGGTTGGGGGATGGCAGTGCCAGAAAAAGTTTTAACCAACCATGAACTGTCTGAAATGGTTGAAACCAATGATGAATGGATTATCTCACGCACCGGTATTCGCGAACGACGGATTGCCAGCGACGAGGAGTCTACCGCCACACTGGCTATTGACGCCGCGATCCAGGCACTGGAAGTAGCCAACCTGCCACCCAACAAGCTGAACCTGATCATTGTCTCGACTTCCTCTCCAGAGTACCAGTTCCCGGCAACTGCCTGCCTGGTTCAGGATCGCCTGGGGGCTTTAAACGCCGGCGCGTTCGATCTCTCCGCCGCCTGTTCAGGATTTATCTATGCCTTGGATATGGCTACCCAGGCGATCCGCTCCGGGTCCATCCGCAATGCGCTGGTGATCGGATCTGAGACACTGTCGCGCTTTGTCAACTGGAAAGATCGCGAGACCTGCATCTTGTTCGGAGATGGGGCAGGGGCGTTCGTGTTACAGGCCAGCGAAGAACCGGGAGGATTGCTTTCGGCGATCTTGCGCTCGGATGGTTCGGGAGGTAATTCGCTCAGCGTACCAGCCGGCGGGAGCCGGCTTCCCGCCAGCGCCAATACCGTCGCCCAGGGTTTGCACTATATCCAGATGAACGGGCGGGAGGTGTTTCGTTTTGCCACCCGGGTAATGGCTCACGCCAGCCAGGAAGCGGTCGAAGCTGCCCAGCTCAAAATGGAAGATATCGACCTGATCATCCCCCACCAGGCAAACCAGCGCATCATCGAAGCCGCGGCCCGTGGACTGAATTTCCCCATGGAGCGAGTGGTTGTCAATGTCGACAAGTATGGGAATACGTCAACCGCATCCATCCCCATCGCTACATGCGAGGCAGTCCAGAATAGCCGGCTGCACCCCGGCAACCGGGCGATCCTGGTGGGGTTTGGCGCCGGCCTGACCTGGGGCGCAGCGGTTATCCAGTGGACGGGTCCTATCGGCGGCAGAAAGATCGTACGCCCCACCAGCCTGCGGGTTTGGGCAAAGTTCCGCTCATTCTTGCGCCGCCTGATCCGCAGGATCGAAGGCAAGATTTGGAAAGGGTATTTCTAGCCCGATTCGTGCGAGCTGGCTGGCAAGCTTATTTTTGCTGCGCGCCTAGCGGCGCTTCCTCCTCGGTAGTCGGCTCAGGCAGAACTGGCTGCGGGGCAGTTGATTCACCCCCGTCCTCTTCGATCGCGAAAACTTTTAATATCCGCTTGACCAGGCTGGTGAACACATTTTGCTGGTAACCAGCCAGCCACGCCAACAAATAGATAGCCAGGGGAGAGGTGATCCCCTGGGTGGGACCAGAGATAGAAAGGAGACCAGCCCTTAAAATCAGATAGATGACCGCCCCCACACCAATCCCCATCACCGGGCTATTGATGTACCACAGGGTATGCTGGCGGTCAAAATCCTGGTCTTTGGAGATGTGCTTGACTAATGATAGCCAAGCGCCGATCACGCCGCCCAGGCCTCCCCAAATCATGCTGCCCAATAAGAAGACCACCTCCTGGCTCAATCCTCCTGATTCAGGCTCCACAGGAAGGATAAACGCCGCCGGTCCGAGCACCAGGAACATGAATACCAGCAGAACGATCCCCCACACAGTTTCATACACGAACAGGCCTATACCTAACGAGCCGGACCAGCCTTTCACCCGCTGGACAAAGGCAATCTGGTATTCCACCTCGTTGATATGGCGCTCAGCTACCTCGTAATTTTCTTCTCCTGCCATTAGCTCATTGCGGGCTGTCTTGATCCTGTCTAACAACTGGCTAGCGGTTGAAGGATTGTTGATATTGGCATCTACGTTTTCTTTGGCGACGGAGGCGCGTCGCCACAAGTCTTTCATCTGGTTTTCACGGATGAAGAATTTGATTAGCTTCTTTTTCTCTGGCTTTTCAGCAGGCTGCTGCGGCAAGCCTGGGACGGGTAAAGCAGGAAATTCTCCCTCAGCGAAGACGGGCTGCACTGCCCCCATGCCCAGGTCGGAGGTTTCTGCGCTGGCACCTTCCAGCGGTAGACCTGGGCTTGCCAATTCCTCATCCGGCAATCCGCTCTCCTCCAGGTCACCCGTCTCCTGCGGCTCTAGCAGGTCTCCCGGGCTCCCGTCTTCGGAAGGGGACCCCTCATCTGCATCAAAATCCCCGGTATGAATGTCCATTCCGCACCTCCTGGCTCCAATTTGGCGATAAAGCCAGTATAGACGAAGTTAACAGAGAAGTCAAACGTTAGAGCGGTGTTAGAATTCACGATATTTGTGAATTACAACTTCCAGGGCTGACATTAGGTTGGTATAATCAATTAATAATCAGACTTACCCGGTTGGATTGAGGGCGAACGATCACCCTAGCCACTGTGTGATTCTAATATCTCCTGGATTCGCTTTTATCAGTGGAGGTTTCCGTGAATCCTTCTCGAAACAGATCTACGATCATCTACCTGCTGTTGTTTGTAGCCATTATCGTAATGGTTGTCTACAATTTCCAGCAGCAGTCTACAACACTTGAAGCGCTACCGATCAACCGGGTTGCCAGTGATGTGCAAAGCGGTGTAGTTGAGCGGATTGTGGAAGACGATAACCGCCTGACGGTGATTTACTCGGATGGGACTGAGAGGACATCGCATAAAGAACCCGACGCCACGCTGGTAGAGCAGCTCACCAGCCTGGGGGTATCTTCTGAACAGCTTAGCGCAGATAAAATCAAGATCGAGGTCGAGCCGCCCAGCGCCTGGCTGGGGGTAGCTACCGCACTGGGCTATCTCTTGCCCTTCATCCTCCTGGCAGGTGTCTTCTGGTTTGTGTTCCGGCAGGCACAGGGCAGCAATAACGCCGCGATGTCTTTCGGCAAATCTCGGGCGCGCATGTTCACCGGCGACCAGCCAACAGTCACCTTCGAGGATGTCGCCGGGGTAGAAGAGGCCAAAGAAGAGTTGCAAGAGGTAGTGGAGTTCCTGCGCGAACCTGAGAAGTTCATCTCATTGGGAGCGCGCATCCCTAAGGGCGTTCTGCTGGTTGGCCCGCCTGGCACGGGTAAAACCCTGCTGGCAAAGGCAGTCTCGGGCGAGGCTGGAGTGCCCTTTTTCTCGATCTCCGGCTCGGAGTTCGTCGAGATGTTTGTCGGCGTGGGCGCCAGCCGCGTGCGCGATCTGTTCGACCAGGCCAAGCGTCACTCGCCGTGCATCGTATTCGTGGACGAGATCGACGCCGTCGGGCGGCAGCGCGGCGCCGGACTGGGCGGCAGCCACGATGAGCGCGAGCAGACCCTCAACCAGATGCTGGTAGAGATGGACGGCTTCGACACGGATACCAATGTGATCATCGTCGCTGCAACCAATCGCCCAGACATCCTGGATCCAGCCCTACTGCGTCCGGGGCGCTTCGACCGGCGAGTTGTGCTGGACCGCCCGGATATGCGCGGCCGGGAGGCCATCTTGAGAGTGCATGCTAAAGGCAAGCCCCTGGCGCCTGAGATCGACCTGGGTGTCATCTCCCGCTCCACGCCGGGTTTTGTAGGCGCAGATCTGGAGAACCTGGTCAACGAAGCAGCCATCCTGGCTGCCCGGCGCAACAAGAAGCTGATCGGGCAATCCGAGCTGGAAGAAGCCATCGAACGGGTGATCGCCGGACCAGAACGCAAGAGCCGCCTGATCAGTGAAGAAGAAAAACGGATTGTGGCATACCACGAAGCCGGTCACGCAGTGGTGATGAACGCCCTGCCGGAAGCCGACCCGGTGCACAAGGTATCGATCATCGCCCGCGGCATGGCTGGCGGATATACTTTGGCACTACCGGAGGAAGATCGCACCCTGATGGCGCGCAAGAAGCTGATCGCCGATATGATCGGCCTGCTGGGCGGACGAGCTGCCGAGGAGCTGGTCTTCGATGACATTACTTCCGGGGCATCCAACGACCTGGAACGCGTCACCCGCATGGCACGCGCCATGGTGACTCGCCTGGGGATGAGCACCCATCTTGGCCCGATGGTCTACGGTCAGAAGGAAGAGCTGATCTTCTTGGGGCGCGAGATCTCCGAGCAGCGGGATTACTCCGAAGCGGTTGCCCAGGATATCGATAAAGAGGTGCGCAAGCTGGTCAGTGAAGCCCACGAAAAGGCCCGCTCGATCCTGGTTGAATACCGCGATAAACTGGACGCAGTTGCCAAGCGCCTGCTGGAAGTGGAAACGATCTCCCGAGATGAATTCGAGAGCATCTTCCCTCCGCCGCTCCCGAAGACCAGCGGCACACCGGTCCCCATGGCTGTGTAAGCTACTGCCACAAGGATAGATCAAACGTGAAACGGTTCATAGATCCCGTTTCACGTTTTTTATCCCAGGCTTATGGAGACTTACAGGTATGGACAAAATGAATAACGACATCCCCAGTGATTACAAAGCCGCCCTGCAGGGTGCCGCCTACTTCCCACAGTCGCAAGCAGGCTGCCTGCATCTGACCGGCGAGGACCACCTTGATTTCTTACAGCGCCAGACCAGTAACGATCTGCGCCAGCTGACGGAGGCACGCTCGGCGCTGACCGTGCTGGTCTCCCCAACGGCGCGTATCCTGGATGTGCTGCGCGTGCTGCCGCAAGGCGAGTTGCTCCTGGCACTCACCCTGCCGGGGCATGCGGCTGCGACGCTGAGCTACCTGCGGCGGCGGATTTTCTTTATGGACAAAGTTGCTTTGGTAGAAGCCAGCGCTGAGGTCTGGCAGGTCGACCTGGAAGGACCCGGGGCAGGCCAGGCTCTGGTCAGGCTTGGCTTTCAATCCGCCCCGGTATTGGATGAGATTGCCCGGGTTGATCTCCCGCGAGGCTGGCTGGCCGCGATCGGTCAGCGCGGGCTGGCAGGATTGGGATTCCGCCTGCTGGCGGAGGCGTCCGTTCGGGGAGAGCTGGAAGACGGTCTGGCGGCTGCCGGTGCGGTAGTGCTCTCACCAGATAGCCGGCATATCCTGCGGGTGGAGGCAGGGCTGCCTGCCGCGGGGGCAGAACTGAGCGAGGAATATACCCCCCTGGAGGCGGGTATGGAGCATGCCGTCTCGGGGGACAAGGGCTGCTACCCCGGGCAGGAGGTGCTTGCCCGCCAGGTGACGTATGACAAGGTCACCCAGCGCCTGGTAGGGTTGAGGCTGAGCGAGCCCGCTGCACCGGGGGTGCGCTTGCTAGCAGAGGGCAAGCCGGCAGGAGTGGTCACCTCGGCAGCAGTCTCGCCCAGGTTCGGGGCAATAGCCCTGGGGGTGGTGAAGCGCCCGCACTACGAGGCGGGGACACGACTGGAGGTAGAGACAAAAGGAAATGCCGAGGTGGTGGCTTTGCCCCAAGGGGGGTAAAGCGATTGGCAATGGCTAAGGTGAATAAGACTAGCCGGGTTATAATCACTCCCATATGAACAACTCTCCACCCCTCATTTTCACAGGCAAAACTGCCCTGGTAACCGGCTCCGGACGTGGCATTGGGCGCGCCATCGCCCTGCACTTCGCCAGCCAGGGGGCAGACGTGGTGGTGAATTTCTTCCGCAACCGGGCTCCGGCAGAGGAAACAGCCGCAGAAATCCGCGCTTTAGGGCGCAGGGTAGTGGTGGTCAAGGCGAATATCGGCGAGCTGGATGAGCTGGACGGCCTGTTCGCTGCCGTGGAGGCCAAGTTTGGCGGGCTGGATTTCCTGGTACACAACGCTGCTTCGGGCTATAACCGCCCAGCCTTGGAGCAAAAGGCCCGCGGCTGGGATTGGACAATGAATATCAATGCCCGGGCGCTGCTCTTCGCCGCCCAGCGGGCTGTCCCCCTGATGAGAAAACGGGGTGGAGGTGCGATCGTCAGCATCTCCAGCCCCGGCGCCAACCGCGTGTTGCCGGATTATGTGGTGGTGGGGGCGAGTAAAGCCGCCCTGGAGGCAATCACCCGCTACCTGGCAGTTGAGCTGGCCTCGGAGAACATCGCCGTCAACGCCGTATCGCCCGGCGTGGTACTGACGGATGCCTTGAAGCATTTCGATGGGCAGTGGGACCAGCAGGCAATCATCGAGCGGGCAACGGCCCACACGCCAGCCGGAAGGCTGGTGACGCCGCAAGACGTGGCGGATCTGGTGGCTTACCTGTGCTCGTCGGCAGGGAATATGATCCGCGGGCAGGTGATCACGATCGATGGCGGCGCCACCCTGCCGGGACCCGGGATCTTCCCTGACTAGCGAAAACAACCAATTGGGTGGTGATTGGTCGGAAGAACACCCGACCAATCACCACCCAATACTTTATCTTCCGTAGCGCCCCATGAACTGGCCCCAGGCCAACACATGCCCTTGCATGGCTTTCTCGGCTTCACTTTTGGTAACGCCAGCTTTGAGGCCCAACGCTCTATCCAGGGCATAAAGCTTGAAATAATAGCGGTGGTTACTGCCCCTGGGGGGACAGGGACCGCCGTAGCCTTGCCGCCCAGAATCATTCTTACCTTCAATGCCTTCTCCCTGCGCACCTTCAGGCAATCCTTGCAGGTCAGGCGGCAAGTCGACCAGCACCCAGTGAACCCAGGTGCCGCGCGGCGCATCGGGGTCATCAACAATCAAGAGCAGGCTTCTCGTCCCGGTGGGTAGGCCGGACCAGCTCAGGGGCGGGGATACATCCTCTCCATCACAGGTGTATTTCTTGGGGATCGTCTCCCCCTCTGTAAAGGCGCTGCTGTTCAGTAGAATGGTCATCGGGTCACTTCCTTCCGCGGTCGGCTCAGCCGGCTGAGAGCGGCAAGCCAGGCCAAGCGCGAGAAAACACAAGACAGCAAGCCAGAGATAAACGCGGTAGTGCGACATTTCTATACCGCTCCCCGGGATCAGGAGAATTTCTCAAATACCAGCACGCCCAGCCAGGCCGGCTGGCGGCTGTACCGGGGTCACACGCCGATCAAGATCGCCCGCGCCGGGGCGCCGTCGGAGCCAGCCAGCTTGAGCGGAAGACAATACAGGCTATAACGCCCCTGCGACACCTCGGACAGGTTGAGTCCTTCGATAATCACCACGCCAGCCTTGAGCAGGATCTCATGAGTGGTGACAGGGTCAGCATACGGCGCTACGGAAAGATAATCAACGCCGACCAGCTTGACACCGCGCTCCACCAAAAACTGGGCCCCATCCGGGCTGAGGGAGACAAACTCGGGGTTGAAAGCGTGGGAGGGGTTAGACCACAGGGCAGAGTTGCGGGTCTTGAATATCAGCCGGCGGGTGCGCGGCGGGATATCCGCTTTTTCAAGCGCTTTGGCTGTGATCAGGTCATCCGAGAGCATTTCAAGCACATACACACGCCCGGTGAGTGTTTTCAAGGACAGCTGCTCGATGGTAGCCGTATCCCCGCCGAGGAAATGGAAGGGAGCATCGACATGCGTTCCAGCATGGGCGCACATACTGATCTGGGTAACATTATTCGGAGCGCCTTCCTCCTTCTTGACAAAGCGATCCACCACGATCGGCGGATCACCGGGCCAGGTTGGCAGGTCCGGTTTTACAGTCAGGCTGATGTCGTAAATTCGCATGACTCCTCCTCATGATTGATATTTGAGATGTAGATAACAGTGGAGCCGATCTGTAATCTTTACGATGTGATTTCAGTATAGCCGATGCCAGGCAAAAAGGCAATAATATAAATACAAATTGCGCTTAACTACGCTATTTGTAAGAAATTATACCTGATCGGCTTTCAGATCCAGTTTGCCAAGGGTGAATTTTTTCAGCGCAGCGCGGTCCACCGTCACCCCCAACCCCGGCCCGTCGGGCACGCGGATGGTGCTGCCAGTGTTTAAGTGGAAGGTCTCGTGGGTAATATCCTGGTGATAGTAGCGCTCTGAGGCGGAGATGTCTCCCGGAAGGGTGAAACCAGGCAGCGAAGCCAGGGCAAGGTTGGAAGCCCGGCCCACACCCGTCTCGAGCATGCCGCCACACCACACCGGCACGCCCTGGGCATGGCACAGGTAATGGATAGCCAGCGCCTCGCCCAGCCCGCCCACCCGCCCTGCCTTGATATTGATCACCCGGCAGGCGCCCATTTCCAGCGCCTGGCGAGCATGGCGTATAGAAATGATGCTCTCGTCCAGGCACAGGGATGTGGAGAAGTCTTTTTGCAGGAGGTGATGATCCCACAGGTCATCCTCTGCCAGGGGCTGCTCGATCAAGAGCAAGCCAAGCTCGTCCAGCGGGCGCAGGTTTCGGGCGGTTTCCAGAGTATAGGCAGAATTGGCATCCACCTGGAGAGCGACCTCAGCAAAGGACCGGCGCACTACCTGGGCATCGAGTACGTCGCGTCCGGGCTTGATCTTGATTTTTATCCGCTGGTAGCCACGCTCCAAATAGCCAGCCACCACGTCCACCAGCGCCTGCGGGCTTGCCTGCAAGCCAACAGACACCCCCACCGCCACATCGGTATAGACCCCGCCAAGCATCTCTTTCAAAGAGAGTCCCTGGCGCTTTCCAAGCAAATCCCAGATGGCCATCTCAATCCCCGCTTTTGCCATGTTGTGGCCGCGCACCGGGCGCACCCGGTTTTGGAAATCTGCCGCATCTGCCAGGTCCTGTCCCATGACAGCCGGGATGAGAAAATCCCGCAGGATATGCCAGGCAGTGCCGGTAGTTTCGTAGGAATAGCCCGGGTCACGATCGGCCGGGCATTCGCCAAAGCCAGCCAGCCCATCGCTCAATATTTCAACCAGAATGCACTCCCGGCTATCAATCCGACCAAAGGATGTCTCGAAGGGTGAGACCAGGGGCATGCGCAGGTGGTAGAGGGTAACAGAGTCGATATTCATTGCTGGCGTTTCTCCTGTTTGATGCTCACATCAGATTTTCAACAAATGCCTTACAAAGTGCTCTCGCCGTGAGTGAGGACATAGAAGCTGCGCGTTTGCAAGCCAGGCAGGTGGATAAAATCGGTAACCAGGTAGCCCAGTGAGAATAGCTCTTCAAAAGCCTGGCGGATATGGTAGCACCAGTGGAGCGCCAGCTCTGGCCTGGCGGTTTTCAACCCAGGGAAATCGGCGGGGATCTCGAGCAAGAGAATGGCGCTCGGACCATCAGCACGCAGATATTGAAGATCACCGGCATCGATCTCAGACCCTGGTCTGGGCAGCCCATCCTCCCCAACCTGCGTGGCGTTGATCACCTGGGCGCCGGCAGCCAGGTAATGGGCCAGGTCGAGCGACAGGCGGGCGCGGCGGCTCAGGCGTAGGTTGACGCGTTGTGAATTCACCCACCAATCCACCTGCAGCCGGTCGGAAGGCAGCCCGGTATTGATGCCATCTCGCATCACGCCGTACACAGCCCGCAGATAGGTGTTGCACACCGCCCCCAGCCTGGAGATGTTGAGATACGCGTTCCGGCTCAGCAAGGGATCAAACGTCCAGGTGATGCGATCCAGTCCCTGGTTACGGACCAGCTGCCACTGGGCACGCTTGAGCAAGAAGCCAATCCCCTGGTCGCGATAAGCCGGATGTACGCCAAGCATATGCGAGCAATGTTTCAGGCGCGGCCCATCCGGCGTGGCGTATAGCCCCGGAAAACCAAAGACGAAGCCTACCAAATGAGGGTCTTCACCGGAATCTTCATTGTATGCGCCAACAGCCAGCCCGCCATTGTGGATGGCAGCCACCAGCATATGCTTGGGCACCACCTCGGTCTCGCTGCCGCCCCAAACCTGGCGCTGCAGTTCCTCCACTGCCAGGAGCGCTTCCGGCTCTTCGATTACTCGCAAGCTAATTCTCACCGCACTCACCTCAACTCTTTTTTGGGCGCGCTCTGGAACGGCGCCGCCTGAACAAGCCACGGTACAGATTGAGGCGCCAATCCTGCTCACGCAGGTAATCCAGGCGCTGGGGCATACGGGCCGGCATCAGGTTGAAGACGCGTGGCACGGTGTCGAGAGCGCACGTACGGTTCATCGCCAGGTAATCCAGCCAATAGATCGAGCTGGGCAACCCTGGGAAGATCGACTCTAGAAATTGGGTAATAAACCGCAAATATGGAGGTCGAGTTTGGACCAGCCTGCGCCTGACTCCCACAGCCTGCATAACCATCTCGATGATCTGGGTGAAGGTGAAGTACTCCGGCCCTCCCAACTCGTAGGTTTCATTGCGGGTGGTGCTATCATCCAATGCCCAGGTCAAGCAAGTTGCAAGATCTTCCACCCATAACGGCTGGAGCAGGGTTTTTCCATCCCCGGGTACAAGGAAAATTGATGGGAGACCATACATCAGGCGAGCGAGACCGGTTGTGAACCCGTCTGTGGGACCATAAACAATTGCTGAGCGCATAATTGTGTAATCAATACCGCTTCGGCGGATAAATTCCTCTGCTATCCCTTTGGCCTGAAGCACTTTATAAGCGGAAGCCCGATTGGCTCCCAGGTGACTGACAAAAAATAATCTGTCTACACCAGCGTCTGCCGCTGCACCGATCACCGAGCGTGTCCCCTGTATATCGACATCTTCCAGTTCCTCGTAGGCGCTACCACGTTCTACACCAGCCAGGTGATAGACCACGTCTACTCCGACCATGGCAGCTCTCAGGCTGCGCTGATCGTCCAGGCTGCTCAGGGCAACCTCAACCGGAACGCCGCGTGGCAGGTCGGGAGTGCGGGAGGAAGGACGGATTAAAGTACGCACCGGATAGCCGTTCTCCACCAGTGTGCGCACCAACACTTTTCCGATAAAGCCTGTGCCGCCAGTGACCAGGATCATAGTGAGGCGATTATAGCACGGGCAAGAATTATGAAAACATCGATTGAAGAAGGCTACGTTGGCTGGTATAGAGAACAAAAAGCCGGAGCTATGCACCAGGCATTCTCCGGCTTACTTTCCAGGCTGCGGGCGAAGGATTCGAACCTCCACGTACGGATTCAGAGTCCGCTGTCCTACCGTTAGACGAGCCCGCATCGCAAAACGAAGGCTATTTTACCACGCATAGCTTGCAACGTCAAACCTGCCTAAAATGTTGTTGGGGAAATTATTGGGGTGTATGGCATGAGCGGCTGCGCCGCTCATGCCATACACCCCAAAACCAACACCATTTGAGTGCGCCCTGTTTGTTATAATTGTGCCCAATTACGTGTGGGCAGTGGGCTGGTACCCTACCCTTCAAAGCAATTCTCGAGGTTAACCGATGAGTGATAAAAATATGGAACCAATTCTGGCAGGTGAAGAAAACGAGAGCGCAGCCGCAAAGGATTTCCTGCGCGCAGCCATCGCAGAAGATCTGCGCACAGGCAGATTTGACCACGTGCATACCCGCTTCCCACCCGAGCCAAACGGCTACCTGCATATTGGTCACGCCAAGGCGATCTGTATCACCTTCGGTGTCGCCGAGGAGTTTAGCGGAAAGTATAACCTGCGCTACGATGATACCAACCCGGTCAAAGAAGATGTGGAGTATGTCGACTCGATCAAGGAGGACATCCGCTGGTTGGGATACGACTGGGAGGATCGCGAATTCTACGCCTCCGATTATTTCGAGCAGCTCTACCAGTGGGCAGTCAAGTTGATCCAAAAGGGCAAGGCGTATGTTGACGATCTCAGCGCAGATCAGATCCGCGAGTACCGGGGCACCCTGACCGAACCCGGAAAGGATTCGCCTTACCGCTACCGCACAATCGAGGAAAATCTGAATCTGTTCGAGCGCATGCGTAAAGGTGAATTCCCTGACGGTGCGCGGGTGTTGCGCGCCAAGATCGACATGGCGTCTGGGAATATGAATCTCCGCGACCCGGTGATGTACCGCATCCTGCATGCCACCCACCACCGCACTGGCGACCAATGGTGCATTTACCCCATGTACGACTTTGCCCACGGGCAGAGCGACTCGATAGAAGGCATCACCCACTCGCTATGCGATATCGCTTATGAAGATCACCGCCCCCTGTACGAATGGTTCCTGGATGAGCTGGAGATCTACCATCCACGCCAGATTGAGTTCGCCCGCCTGAACATCACCTACACTGTTCTGAGCAAACGCTTTTTGAAGCGCCTGGTGGAAAGTGGAAAGGTGCGCGGTTGGAATGACCCGCGCATGCCCACCCTATCCGGCATGCGCCGCCGCGGCTATACGCCAGAAGCAATCAACGATTTTATCGACCGGGTCGGTGTGGCAAAGAACGAGGCTGTGGTCGATGTGTCGCTGCTGGAGTACTGCGTACGCCAGGATTTAAACCAGCGCTCGCCGCGCGTGATGGGCGTGCTCAACCCCTTGAAGGTGGTGATTGACAACTACCCTGAAGGCATCGTGGAGGAAATGGAAGCCGTCAACAATCCAGAAGACCCGGCGATGGGCTCACGGAAAGTGCCCTTCTCGCGCATCCTGTACATCGAGCAGGATGATTTCCGCGAAGACCCGCCCCCGAAATACCACCGCCTGGCGCCAGGACGTGAAGTTCGCTTGCGCTACGCGTATTTCATCCGCTGCACAGATGTGGTGAAGGATGAGAAGACGGGGGAAGTGATCGAGATCCACTGCAGCTACGATCCAGCCACCCGGGGCGGCGACGCGCCTGACGGTCGCAAAGCCAAAGCCACCATCCATTGGATCTCTGCGCAGCACGCTTTGCCGGTTGAGGTCCGCCTGTACGATCGCCTGTTCAACAAGGAAGACCCCAACGACTTCCCCGAGGGCAGCGATATCACCGCCAACTTAACCCCAGATTCGCTGGAGGTGATTAGCGGTGCAAGGGTAGAGCCCAGCCTGGCAAACGCCAGACCCGGCGACCGCTTCCAGTTCGAGCGCCTGGGCTACTTTTGTGTCGATCCAGATTCAAACGCTGAGAAGCTGGTGTTCAACCGTACTATTACCTTGCGCGACACCTGGGCCAAGATCGAGAAAGCTCAGCAAGCCAGCTAAACCAAAAACCCCGCCGAGCGGCGGGGTTTTTCATTGACATTCACGCACCATCATCCAGCCGAATCCATAGCGTCCAGAGCGGCGATCGCATCCTGGATGCGCTGCAAAACTTTGGCCTTGCCGATCACAGCCATGCTCTCGAAGAGCGGCGGGCTGACTGATTGCCCGGTGACAGCCACCCGCAGGATACCGAAGAGCTGCCCGGGGTTTAAACCCATCCCATCTGCCAGCTCACGCAGGGGTTGTTCGGCAGTTTCGACGTTGATCTCTGCCAGAGAAGCCAGGATATCGTATGAGCGCCGGGCGGCGTGAGCCGATTGCGCTGCAGTCATCTTCTTCCCAATCAGCTCAGCCGGGTTTGGCTGGACTTCGTCTTTGAAGAAAAAGCCAGCCATATCCAGGGCATCATCCAGGGTGGTGATGCGCGGCTGGATGAGAGGTGCAACCTGGCGCAGCTTATCGCTATCCACCACATAACCACCCGCATCAAAGAATGGGCGCACTCGCTCTGCCAGATCTTCTGCAGCCAGGGTGCGGATATGCAGCCCGTTGAAATAATCCAGTTTGGTGAAGTTGATCGCCGCGGGTGAGGGATTCAGTTTTTGCAGGCTGAACTTATCCACCAGGTCTTGGAGGCAGAAATATTCCGTGTGGTCATCGTAGGACCAGCCCATCAGGGCGATCCAGTTGGCGACTCCCTCGGGAATGTAGCCTAACTGCTCCAGGTCGGTCAAGAACACCGAGTGACCATCCTGTATCAATTGCGCGCTCTCGCGCTTGCTCATCTTGCCCTTGCCGCTGGGCTTTAGAAACACCGAAAGGTGGACAAAAATCGGCTCCGTCCAGCCAAAAGCGCGGATGATATGCCCGTGCAGTGGGAATGTTGAAAGCCATTCCGACCCGCGAATCACGTGGGTAATGCCCATCAGGTGGTCGTCCACCATGGCTGCCAGGTGATACAGCGCCAGCCCATCCGATTTGACCAGGATGAAATCATCCAGGTAACGGTTCTCCACGGTGATCTCCCCACGCAGCAGGTCGCGCACGGTGATGCTGCCTTGCCGGGGGGTCTTGAAACGGACTACATGTGGCTCGCCTGCCATCACCCGCCGCTGTACCTCGGCAACAGACAGATGGCGGCAGGTGCCATCATACACCAGGGGTTCCTTGCGCACTTGCTGCCCTTTGCGCATCTCTGCCAGGCGCTCTGTTGAACAGAAGCAATAATAAGCCCTATCCAGGCTGATCAGCTGCTCCGCATACTGGCGGTAGATGTCTTTGCGCTCCGATTGGCGGTACGGCCCGTTCGGTCCGCCGACATCCGGGCCTTCATCCCAGGACAGTCCAAGCCAGCGCAGGCTGTGGACCAGCTCTTGCTCCGCTTCAGGCACGTAGCGCTTCTGATCAGTATCTTCAATCCGCAAGATAAACGTTCCGCCTGTCTGGCGCGCCAGCAGATAGTTATACAAGGCTGTTCGACCACTGCCCAGATGTGTCCGACCGGTTGGCGAAGGCGCAAACCGTACCCGCACCGGTTGATTATTTTCCATTGATTCAGCACTCCTTAATTTTAATTGGACATCTGCAGTTAGTGGGAAGGGCCTCAACTGCATTACGCTAGCAAATCATTTTACATTACTGGTGTTTCCAGCAGAGAACTCCAGCGCCTTGTGGCGCAAAACCACACTCTGCACCAATCCAATTCCCAACAATGCCGAGAGCAGCGAGCTGCCCCCGTAGCTGATAAATGGCAGGGTAAGACCTGTCGCGGGGAGCATGTTCAAATTGACGCCCACATTCACCAGCGCCTGGAAAGCGATCATCGCCGCTACCCCATAACAGATCAATGCGCCGTAGGTATCCCGCGCAATTCGGGCGGCACGCAAGATCCGGAATACTACAAACAACAATAAGAGGACAACCACTAAAACGCCAACAAAACCAAATTCTTCTGCCATGGCTGAGAAGATAAAGTCTGACCAGCGCACCTTCAAGAAACGCAGCTGCACCTGAGAGCCATGCCCATATCCTTGACCAAACCAGCCACCCGAGCCGATGCTGATCAATGCTTGCTGGATATTGTAAATCTCTCCGTAACTTGCTTCTGGATCAGGAAACAAGAAGTTCGTGATCCGGTCCTGCTGGTAATCTGCAAGAAATGGGAAAGCAGCAAAGGGCAGACCTACCCCAACAATAACAAACAACACCAGGTGCCGGATCTGTAACCCACCCGCCCATAACAGGGCAAACCAGATGACCATGATAACAATAGATGTACTCAGGTTCGGTTGCAACAAGATCCAGATAACAATTCCCAGGGTCATCAGCAAACTGCCCCCCACCCAGCGTAGATCGTGGATCTCACCCTGGCGGCGGGAAAAATATTCTGCCAGAACGAGGATGATCACGATTTTCGCAAATTCTGACGGCTGGATATTGATAATTCCGGTCTCAAACCAGCGCGCTGAGCCAAATACCGTTGCCCCAACGACGGTCAGTACTGCCAGCCCTATGGCTGTCCCCAGATACATCGTGCGGCTGATTGACGCCCATAGGTGATAATCGATGCCGGCGGTCAGGATAATGACCACAAAACCAGCCGCAGCAAAGGTGATCTGGCGCTCCACCAGGTTTGTCTGGGTGGTCAGCTCGATATTGCCTGCCACAGCAGAGCGGATCATGGTGATGCCGAAAATTGTCAGCACCGCCACAGCCCCCAGCAACCAGAAATCGAAATAACGCCAGTTCTGGGCGACAGTGTTACGCAATATCTTATCCTGCTCGCCTGCGCCGGACCGAGCGCAGGGGAATATCTGCAATCAGGCGCTGCTCACGCCCTTCTTGAGTGACATTGATCTCGACCGCATCCGGATCGATCTCGATATAACCTGAAATCACGGTGATCAGCTCGTCTTTCAAGCGTTCCAGGCTGGCGGGTGAAAGGTCGGTGCGGTCGTGGATCAAAACCAGCTTCATGCGCTCTTTAGCTTGCCTGGCGCTTCGCTGGTCGCGCCCCAGGAGACGGTCTAAAAAACCGGACATACTATTTTCCTCCTGAGCGAATTAGGCGAGAAATGCGCCCAAAGAAGCCTTCATCGTCCATATCGACGAAGGGCACCTCTTCTCCCTTCAAGCGGCGGGCGATATTCCGGAAAGCCTGTCCGGCTTTGCTCTTCCCGTTCAGGGCAACCGGCATACCCCGGTTGGTGCTGGTGACGATATTTTCATCCTCCGGCACCATCCCCACCAATTCAACCGCCAGCAATTCCAGCACATCCTCCGCAGAGAGCATATCCCCGCGGCGTACCATATTCGGGCGGATGCGGTTGATCACCAGCAGTGCCGGACCTTTTTCTTCCGCTTCGATCAGGCCTATGATCCGGTCTGCATCCCGCACTGCCGAGACTTCCGGGTTGGTAACCACCAGAACAACATCCGCCGGGGCGATCGCATTGCGGAAACCCCGTTCTATTCCGGCTGGAGAATCGATCAAGATCCAGTCATGCTCCCCGCGCAGCTCGTTGCATAAGCGCACCATATCGCTGGGCGATACCGCACTTTTATCCCGGGTTTGCGCCGCCGGGATGAGGAAGAGCTCTGGCAGGCGTTTATCCCGGATGAGCGCCTGGCGCAGCCGGCAACGCCCCTCGATAATATCCACCAGATCGTAGACAATGCGGTTCTCCAAACCGAGGACCACATCCAGATTGCGCAGACCAATATCCGCGTCTACGCAAACCACCTTATCCCCGCCTGCCGCCAGGGCTGCACCCAGGTTGGCAGTGGCAGTCGTTTTACCCACACCACCTTTACCAGATGTTACCGTAACAACTTTACCCGCCATACTTCCCTTCCCGTTGTTTCCCATTGCCAATCACCTCGCCCGGTCAGAATCCACAAGATGCGACCCTTACGCTTAGCGGGTTTTTGGATTCCACGGCTCTGCCACCACTTGTCCATCCATCACCCGAGCAGTTTCCGGCTGAGGCTTGCCTCTCCGCTTGGGTGTGGTGGCGATAAGGCCAGCAATCCGTAATTGCGTGGGTGCCAGGTCCAGCGCGCACACTACCGCGTTCTCATCACCTTCTGCACCGGCATGCACCATACCCCGCAAGTGCCCCCACACCAACACATCACCCCCAGCAACAATTTCTGCCCCTGGATTGACGTCACCGATAATGATGATATGACCCGGGTGCTTTAAGCTGAATCCAGAGCGCAAAGTGCGCCGTACCAGCACAGCTTGTTCACCGCTCTTGAGGCTGGTGGCCGCTGAGGCAGTCACACGCTCCGGAACGGGTTTAGCGATCCGGGTAGCCAGCCCCAAGGTTTGGGCGGTCTGCTCGGTAGTCGGCGAACTGCTGAGCACAGCCCACAGGGCAAGACCGCGTTCCGAAAGCTGGTCGCGCAGCTGACCCAGGTCGACCGCTTTCAAGATAAGGTTGCCAACATCCAGGGCTAACCTGGCCCCGCGCAAGAATTCCGCCTGCTGGTCCAGCTGCTCCAACAAAATGGGGTGCAGCTCATCCCAGTTGCCTTCACCCAGGATGACCAGCAATCCATCTCGAATTCCCTTAATTTGAACTTTTGGCTGCATACCCGGTATTTGCCTGAACCGCCGCCCATCGGTCAGAAATTATAGCATAAGACCTGTCTCAAAGCTTCATGGCGACTGCAGGGCAGTATCAATCGACTTAAGTTCAAAATAGGCATCTAATACTTGCCAGACAATCGGACCGGCAACACTGGAACCCTCGCCTCCGTTGTACACAAAAGCCACTACCGCAATTTCGGGGTTGTCGTAGGGTGCAAAGGCTACCGTCCAGGCATGGGTCGGCCATTCTCCGGGGATGCAGCGGTTCTTTTCCTGAGCATACTGGTCACAATATTCAGCCGTTCCGGTTTTACCGGCAACCGGGATATTTAGGGGCAGCAAATCCTGGATCTTAGTCAAGGTACCATCCGTAACCGCGCGCCGCATGCCTTCCTGGACTTTATCGAGTACCCACGGCTCAACGGTTTTGGTTTGACCCTCAATTGGCTCACACCCACGTATAGTAGTTTCGTAGTATTCCTGGATGACAGGATCCTGGGTGATATCCCACTTCATTACCGGCTCGAAGGACTGCACCAGGTTACCTTCACTATCCAGAAGGTCCCGCACCAGGGTCGGCTGCATCAGCTTACCATCGTTGGCAACAGTTGCTGCCGACATCAGAACCTGCAAGGGAGTCGCCAACACATATCCCTGACCAACACTGGCGATATACGTATCGCCCGTTGACCAGCTCTCGCCATGGGTAATACGCTTCCATTGCGGGTCTGGAACCAGCCCTTTCTCTTCCTCAGGCAGGTTCACCCCGGGGTAATCGCCATAGCCCAGTGCCCGAGCATAGGTTCCCAAACGGCACACCCCCAAGCCGTCCGGCACTTCATCCCGGTAGCCCCCACCCAGCTTGTAGAAATACACGTTGCTGGAGTTGGAAATCCCGCCCAAAAAATCCAGTTGCCCAAATCCGCCATCAATCCACTCGACAAAGTCCTTCGGATTGCCGCGATCGTTGGCAAAAAACTTCTCGGTGATGGTGATCTTACCAGGCGTATTGATCACCTGCTCAGGCGTGACCACTCCTTCATTCAAAGCCCCTACCGCAGTGACCAGCTTGAACACCGAGCCGGCAGGCAGGGTATCTCCCACTGCATGGTTGAGCAATGGATTTGCCGGATCGGAGACCAGCTGCCGGTAGTAATAATCTGGGATAAAACGCGCCATGCGGTTGTTTTCATAGGTTGGATACGAAACCATCGCCAGGATCTCGCCCGTCTGGGGATTCATGGCAATCACTACCCCGCTGGTTGAGCGGATTGTGTTCAAGAACGTGTTCCAATAATTGATCTCTCGCTCCAGGATGGCGGTTGCTGCTTGCTGCAAGCGGGTATCCAGGGTCAACCGCAAGCTCAGACCGGGTTCCACGGGCTTCTGTTCGCTCATCGTCCTTAAAAACTGACCAGCAACATCAACTTCCACATCTCTGATACCGTTCCTTCCAGCAAGCAGATCCTGGTAGGATAGCTCGAGACCGGCATAGCCAACCTTATCACGGTCTGGCACCAGGTCCTTGGCGCGGAATTCTGCTTCCTGGTTGGCTGGGATGGGTCCCAGGAATCCAATAATCGATGAAGTCAGGAAACCGGTAGGATAATCGCGGATAGGAGAGATTTCCACACCAATTCCGGGCCAATCCATTGCTTTCTCCTGGATCACCATTGCCAGATCCTTGTTCACATCGCACTTCACCTTGACCGGTGAGAACGGCGTGGCAGTCTCGCCATACTCGGCAATCTCGGCGATTCCATGGTCAGAAGTACACGGAACGTACGGATTTTCCAGGCTTAACTCGCCACCATTGAAGGGCATACCCAGGAGCTCAGACAGGTTGCGGTAGATCTCCTGGACTTCCCCCAGGTCGTCCGGCAGGTTAGCAGCGGTCAGAGTGACATTGTAGGAGGCGATATTTCGAGCCAGTACCGTATCCCGCCGGTCATAGATAACACCCCGCGTGGCGGGTATGTTGATTATCTGGGTGCGGTTATCTTCAGCTCGCGCCAGCCATTCTGCACCTTGCAAGATCTGCAACGAGAATAACTTTCCCATGTAGACCAGGAAGACCAGGATCAGCGCGACGATAAAGACTGTGATTCGCCAGGGTTGTAAGTGGTTATGTAACGATGGAGAACTGTTCATACTTCTATTTCTTCCGGATAGAGCCAATCCGCCAACTCGCTAACGAGAGCATAGACGGGAATTGCAAAGAGCAAATTCATCAATATGCTGGGCAAGGTGACTATGTTTAACGCCTGAATGATATTGATATTGCTCCCGGTCAGGCGCAAGACGAGGAGTGTAATCCCTTGTGAAATCAATGTACCGGTGAATGTAACCAGGAACATGGCCAGTATCGGCACCTGCCAGACTCGGCGGCGCAGGACAAGAGCCATGCCGGTTGTAACAGCATAGCTGATCACAGGTACACCCAGGGGTATTGCAGAGGTGATATTCATCGCTAAGCCGCCTATTATACTCCATTGCCAGGCTGTTTGGACTCGTTTTTGCAACGCCCAGGCGATTAAGGTAAGCATGACCAGATCGGCTGTCCCATGAAGCAAGGTGAAGCGGCTGATCATGCTGGATTGCAAGATTGCCAGGCTGCCCAGAATCGGGATCGCAATCAGCAAAGCCATCAGGGGGTCCCCTGCTCAGGTAGGAGCGGCTGGATATCCACTGGGGTGAAGTTTGTGATGACCAGGACGATCTCAAGCTGAGAAAAATCTACCGCAGTCTGGACAGAAGCCCGTTGGAAGAGATCCTGAGCCTGGCTGCGCACGCTCGAAACCTGACCCACCAGAAGGTTAGGCGGGTAACTGCCACCCAGACCAGAAGTCAAAACCAGGTCGCCCACTTCGATAGTCGTATCCTGGGGGATCATTTCCAATGATACATCGCCGGTAATCTGACCGTTAAGCACCGCCTGCGCGCCCGATGGATCCAGGCGCACATTTACGGTGGAGGTCGTATCCGTAATCAATTGCACTCTTGCCGCGGACGAAGTCACAGCTGCTATCCTTCCGACCAACCCTTGCTGGGTGACTACCGGCATCCCTCGGCGCAAACCCTGGTCGGAGCCGCGATTAATCAGCACATAGCGTAAGAAGGGGCTGGTGTCGTAGCCGATTACTGCTGCTGCCTGGTAGCTGTATTCCGGATTCGCACGGGCAAAATCTACCAGTGCCGAAAGGATGCTGGTTTCTGAGATTCGTTGCTGGAGCTCAATGACCTGCGCCTGTAATCGGGAAACCTCCGCCTCCAGATCAGTATTTCTCTGGCGCAGGCGAATCGTATCTTGCGGCGCCTGGATGAAGCTCTGCACCGCCTGGTAGCGAGTGGCTATCCAGGTTTGCGCGGATACAACTGGGTTAAGGAGAATTCGTGAAAGCGGCGTCAGATAACCGCCCAACGCCAGACCAACAATGCCCAGGATGATCAGGAAGAAAACAATCGATTGCAACGAACGAGAAAACGACATTTTCGATACTACAAATCAATCGCAGGTGCCGGCTACAAATAAAGGAGAGTGATGGCACACGTGCAATGCTCATTAACTAATTATGCTTGGTACTGCCGCGTTCCAATCCTACCAACAACCGGCTCAGGTGATCCAGGTCTTCCAGGATCATACCAGCCCCGCGGGCAACGCAGCTCATCGCATCTTCGGCAACCCAAACGCGCACTCGCAGCTCATCGGAGAGCCGCCGGTCAAGCGCCTGAAGCAATGCACCGCCTCCCGCCAGGCAAATACCGGTTTCCATCAGGTCGGCAATGATCTCCGGCGGCGCTTCATCCAGGGCATCCTTGATCGTGTCTACAATGGTCTGCACAGAACCAGAGATAGCTTCACGCAGCTCCACAGAAGACACCTCAACTGCCTCGGGCAACCCGCTCACCAGGTTCCGGCCGCGCAAGAGCATTGTTTTTTCCTCCGGCAGGTGGTAAGCCGAGCCGATGGCGATCTTGGACTGCTCTGCCATGCGCAAGCCAACCAGCAGATTATATTTATTGCGCATGTACTGGACAATGTCCTCATCCATTTCATCGCCAGCCACTCGCAACGACCGAGAGACAACCACTCCTCCCATGGACATCACCGCCACCTCTGAGGTTCCGCCGCCGATATCCACGATCATGCTGCCGCGGATTTCAGCCACCGGAAGCCCTGCTCCCAGCGCGGCAGCAACTGGCTCTTCGATCAGGTAGACTTCGCGCGCCCCAGCCGACATGGCGGCATCATACACAGCCCGCTTTTCCACCTCTGTAACGCCGGAGGGAATGCCAATGACAACCCTCGGGCGAGGTACCGGGACGATGCTCTGCTCATGAGCTTTCCCGATGAAGTATTCCAGCATCGCCTGCGTAATCTCAAACTCAGAGATCACGCCATCCCTCAGGGGTCGCACGGCAACCACATTGGCGGGTGTACGTCCGACCATCTCCTTCGCTTCTGCGCCTATGGCTAAAGGCTGGCGGGTGCGCTTATCAATTGCTACCCAGGAGGGCTCGTTGATTACGATGCCTTTGTTGCGAACATTCACCAGAGTATTGGCGGTGCCAAGATCGATCCCAATATCCAGTGAAAAAAATCCCAGAAGCCAATTGAGGGGATTGAATGCCAAGTCGGGCTCCTTAGCAAATAACAGGCAAGCCTGAAATCTGCTATTGTTTTTTCCGTGATTTTAAGGGGCGGTATGGCAAGCCCACCCATCTAATCTAGCGATGGATTATACCAGAGAAACAAATCGCGAAAACCAGCCCGCGAATCGCCAGGCTGGTATGGATTAGCTAAGCTTGTCAGT
>JBFYSV010000132.1:0-17753 GCA_041301185.1 Anaerolineae bacterium | reverse complement strand
TGCAATCTCCCATCACGCGCACCCAACCGGTTCAGATCAGCGGGCCGCTTTACCCCCTTGTGCCGCCGGACGTACAAAACGGCGCTGCAATTTATGCGGAGAAGTGCGCCCCGTGCCATGGCGATAGCGGTCGCGGGGATGGGCCGCGCGCGGCTCAGCTTCCCAATCCAGTCACCGCGCTTGGCGTGGCGCAGGTTGCTCGCCAGGCCAAACCAGCCGATTGGTACACCCAGGTCACCCAGGGCAACCTGGAGCGCTTCATGCCGCCTTTCTCCAGCCTCTCGGATCGCGAGCGCTGGGACGTGGTGGCGTATGCGTTCTCTCTCAGCGCACCGTCAGATGTAGTAGAGCAGGGTGCCGAGCTGTTCCAGGCGAATTGCGCCGGTTGCCATGGTGAGCAGGGCGCCGGCGATGGGCCGCAAGCCGCTGGGCTGTCAACCCCTCCGGGCGATCTGACGGACCAGGAGCTCATGGCCCAGAAATCTGCCGCCGAGCTATTTGAAGCGATCTCTGCGGGGGTCGCTACCGAGATGCCGGCTTTTGCAGACCAGCTGAGCGAGGATGAGCGCTGGGCTTTGGCAGCCTATATCCGCAGCCTGACCCTGGGCACTGCCTCAGAGACCGAGACAACTGCCCAGGAAGGCACCGTCCAGCCAACCCCACAGGCGGCGACACCCACCACCAGCGACGCGGCAGATGCCACCCCGGCGGGGGCAACACCCCTGGCTGAAGCAGCTTCGGCAATGGGCGGTATCTCTGGCAGCGTGGTCAACGCCTCGGGCGGAGAGGTGCCGGCGGGGTTGGAAGTGACCCTGCGCGGCTTTGATGAGATGAGCCCGGTGATCACCCAGACCACCACTCTCCAGTCCGATGGCACCTATATATTCCAGGAAGTGGATATGCCCGCCGGGCGGGCATTCCTGGTCACCGTGGATTATCAGGGGACGGTGTATGGCTCGGATATCGCCATCGCCCAGGCGGATATGCCGTTGCTGGACTTGCCGGTATCCATCTATGAGACTACTTCAGATGCCTCGGTCCTCTCCGCCGACCGGCTGCATTTATTCCTGGAGTTTGTTGGTGAGGACACGTTACGGGTAATCCAGCTCTACATTCTTTCTAACCCAACCAATATGACCCTTGTTCCCCCGGAGGAAGGGCAGCCTACGGTGCGCTTTTCCTTGCCGGAGGGAGCCACCAACCTGGAAATTCAGGATGGCGTCCTGGGCGGGCGTTTTATCGAAACGGAAGATGGGTTTGGCGATACGGTTTCCATCCGCCCGGGAGCGGGCAGCTACGAGTTGCTCTATGCTTACGAGATGCCCTACGATCGCAAGCTGGACCTGGTCCAGCCCATGTCGGTGCCTGTCAATGCCGTGGTTGTGCTGGTTCCGGAGGATGGGATCAAGGTGAAAGGCGAATCCCTGGTGGATGAGGGCACCCGGGATGTGCAAGGCGCGCAGTACCGCCTGTTCAACGGCGGCAGCATCCCGGCTGGATCGGAATTAAGCCTGTCGATCAGCGGGCGCCCCTCGACCACGGCCCCCACCCTCACTGCCGGATCGAGCACCAACCTGGTGATTGGCCTGGGTATCTTTGGGCTGACCCTGATCCTGGCAGGCGTCTTCCTTTACCGGCGCTCACGGGCGGCGGAAAGCGAAGCCGAAGACGAGCCGGAAGGCGATCAATCCCAGGAAGACACAGGATATGAATCCGAGAGCGCTGAGACATTGATGGATGCCATCATCGCCCTGGATGACCAGTACCAGGCGGGCCAGCTGCCAGAGAGCGCCTACCTGGATCGCCGGGCAAAGCTGAAGCAGCGCCTGGGCGAGCTAATGAACGGCAATTGATCGCCGGTCGGGAAACCCTTTTGACTACCCTTGGAATGATATTCAGGCACGATGATTGAAGTCCGCAAGCTCGTCAAGCGCTTTGGATTGAAGGTTGTCCTGCGCGGGCTGGATTTCCAGGTTCAGCCGGGGGAGTTTGTGGCATTGCTCGGTCCAAACGGGGCCGGGAAAACCACCTTTCTGCGTGTCCTGGCTTCTCTTTCCCGCCCTTCTATGGGAGAGGTGAAGATCGCCGGATACCACCTGCCATCCCAGGCATCCGCCGTCCGCCGCCGCCTGGGGGTGGTCTCGCACCTGCCATTGCTATACGGCGATCTGACCGCTGAAGAAAACCTGCGCTTCTATGGGCGAATGTATGGACTGCCTGTGCTGGAGCAGCGCGTGACCGAGGTGCTGGAACTTGTGGGGTTGGCGACCCGGCGCCGCGACCTGGTGCGGACATTCTCACGGGGCATGCAGCAGCGCCTGGCAATCGGCCGGGCTGTATTACACGATCCAGATGTGATGCTATTCGATGAGCCGCATACCGGTTTGGATCAGGACGCCAGCAATATGCTGGATAACGTGCTGCGCGAGGTAGCTGTGATGGGGCGGACGGTGGTGATGACCTCCCATGATCTGGCGCGTACTGCTGACCTGGCCTCGCGCTTCGATGTGCTCTCGCGCGGCGTGATAGCCGCCTCCATCCAAAGCAGCGAGATCGATCCCAATCACCTGCTGGCTTTCTACCGCCAGGCAGTCCAGGAGACCTGAGCGATGAGCGAGGATGTTTCCCGGCCATTGGTCGTTACTCCCAAGCCGGCAGGCGGATTCTTGCGGGCTATGCTGGCTGTGGTGTGGAAGGACATGGCGGCTGAGCTGCGCAGCCGGGAGCTGCTCTCGGCGATGCTGGTCTTTGCCTTGCTGGTGATCCTGATCTTTAACTTCGCCTTGGAGCTGGACACCAAAACCCGCTCTACGGTCACCGCCGGTGTGCTGTGGGTGACATTTGCCTTCGCAGGTACCCTGGGCTTAAATCGCTCGATGGCGATGGAGAAAGACCGTGGCTGCCTGGATGGGCTGCTGTTGGCGCCAGTAGATCGGAGCGCGATTTATTTTGGTAAGGCGATCGGTAATCTGATCTTCATGTTGATCGTGGAGATCATCGTTTTGCCAGTCTATAGTGTGTTGTATAATACCAACCTGTTCAAACCCGGATTGCTGCTGGTGATACTCCTGGGCTCGATTGGCTACGTGGCGGTCGGCACCTTGCTTTCCAGCATGGCGGTGCAAACCCGCACCCGAGACGTTCTTTTACCGATCCTGCTGTTCCCAGTGGTTATCCCTGTATTTATTGCTGCGGTGAAAGCCAGCAGTGGTTTCTTACAAGGGATTGACATGGCAGAGATCCAGCCCTGGCTGACTTTGCTGGTGGTCTATGATGTGATTTTTACCGCGGTAGCATTTATGGTCTTTGATTATGTTGTTGAGGAATAATGAGACGTGAATAATGCGGAGAAAGAATTCGGAGGAAACATGGAACCTAAACCTCGCCTGCTAACAATCCTGGATATTGTCACCGTGTTGATGCTGATTATCGCAACGGCGATGGTCTTTTTCTACGCGCCGATGGAAGCGGTGATGGGTAACGTACAGCGAGTATTCTACTTCCACGTGGCTGCCGGGTGGGTGGGCATGCTCGGTTTCCTGGTTGCTGCCATTTCCGGGGTGATCTACCTGCGTACCAGCGGTCAGAAGTGGGACCGGGTTAGCCTGGCTTCCGTGGAAATCGGCATGGTGTTTGCCCTGATCAATGTAATCACCGGGTCAATCTGGGCGCGCCCGATCTGGAATACCTGGTGGACCTGGGATCCACGCCTGACCACTGCTACAATTATGCTGCTGATCTATGCTGCTTACCTGCTGCTGCGCCAGGGGATCGATGACCCCGACCGTCGCGCCCGCTTTGGTGCGGTGTATGCTATTGTGGGTTTTTTGAGCGTCCCGCTCACTTTCTTCTCTGCCCGCCTTTTCCGCACCATCCATCCGGTGGTGGTTGGCACCAACCAGCCCGGCGCAACCGGTGCATTCGACATGACTCCCGTCATGCTGCAAACCTTCCTCTTCAGCCTGCTGGTCTTCACCCTTATCTTTGTCGATCTGCTCTGGCATCGCATTCGCCTGGGCAAGCTGGCAGATCAGGTGGAGCAGATGAAGCTCAAGGCAACCACTTAATCTCGATTGTTCTTAGCCAGAGGTGTGAAGATGTTGATGTCAATGATTCTCCAGGAAGGTCCTGCCCAAACCACAAATTATATGATCATGGGGTACGCCGTCATTTTCGGTCTGATGCTTATCTACGTTGCCAGCCTGTATCTAAGGCAACGCAACCTGAAGCAAGATCTGGAGCTGATGGAGGAGCTGAAAGATTGAGCTCCGGCGATTCTTTTTATGAGACGTTTCTATCTGCTCTTGTGCGCCTTGTGCCTGCTCGGCTCTTCTTGCGGGCTTGCGAACCGGGGCGCGCCAACCACTGTTGCACCAGCTTCGACATTGCCGGGCGCTTCCAGCGGAAGCGCTAGCAGTTCTCCGTCAGCAACGGCTGTCCAATCACCAGGCACCGCCACTTCCCTCCCAGATAGCTTATACTTCCCTCTCCTGACAGATGGAGAGGGCGCAGTTTCGCCTGAGACCTGGGTCGAGACGACACTGGCAGGGATGTCGCTCGAGGCAAAGATTGGGCAGATGCTGATTGTTGGCATTGATGGAAATGTCTTCACCCCGCAGATTTGCGCGCAAATTCAGCAGCTCAAGCCAGGCGGGATCACGCTAAGCAACGCCAATCTCTCCGACCCGGATGCGTTGCGCCTCCTGAGCGACGGCTTACAAGAATGCGCCCGGGCGGCGGGCTTACCCGGGCTGCTGATCACCCTGGCGCACGAAGGCGAGTATGTCGACCGCTTTCAGAGCGGTACGACTCTCTTCCCGGCGGCGCTTGCCCTGGGCGCCACCGGCGATCCTGGCTCGGCTTACCAGGCTGCCCTGGCCTCAGGGCAGGAGCTGGCTTACAGCGGGGTGAACCTGATCCTTGGACCCGTGGCAGACGTGCTGACAAACTATGATAACGAAGTTATCTCCCAGCGCACCTATGGGGAATCGGCCAGCCAGGTAAGCTGGTTTGTCTCCCAGGCAGTGCAAGGTTACCGGCAGGCAGGGTTGATCCCTGTGCTCAAGCATTTCCCGGGGCATGGCGGCGTGGCGGGCGATTCTCACCGCGAGATGCCCATCGATTACACCAGCTTGGATGCGATCAGGCAGGTCTATCTGCCACCCTTCCGGGCAGGTGTTCAGGCTGGCGCGCCGGTGGTCATGCTCAGCCATGTCTCTTACCCGGCGATTGATGCTGGTGCAGAGATCCCAGCTACGGTCTCAAATAATGTCGTCCGCTTATTGCGAGAGGAGATGGGATTCACGGGTGTGATCCTGAGTGACGCTATGCGGATGCGCGCCGTGACCCGGGTGATGACTTCGGCTGAAGCGTCGCTGCAGGGCATCCAGGCGGGCATCGACCTGCTTTTGGTGACCAGGCCAGAAGATGCACTCGAAACCCGGGATTGGCTGCTGGACGGGTTTGAGCAGGGCAGGCTGACGGAGGAGCAGATTGATGAGGCCGTGCGCCGCGTCCTGACCTTAAAGGCCAAACGCAACCTGGCTTTCTCTCCCCAATCAACCGATGTTACACCCGACTGGCAAGCCAACCAGGAGCTGGCATTCCAGCTAGGGGAGCAGGCGGTGACATTGATCAAAGACGACGCAGGACTGGTGCCTCTTCCAAAGAGCGTTGCCTCGGTCTTGGTGATGGGTCCTGGCGAGAACTGGGAGCTGTATCCCGCCCTGGAAGCAGCGCTGAGTAAAAATGGCTTTAACACTGAGTTCTATGATTTTCCCCCTCCCTGGGAAGGGGCGATTAAGAACGTTCAACTCCTGGAAGAGCTGTCATCCCAGGCTTCCAAAAACGACCTTGTGCTCCTCTTTACCTGGCAGGCGCACCTGAACAAGCTGGATTACCAGGATACCTGGCAAGTGGAGCTGGTGCAACGGCTGGTTGCTAGCGGTACACCGTTGATTGTGGTTGCGATCAAATCGCCGACGGATATCCTGGAATTCCCGGATGTGAGTACCTTTATTGCCATGTACGGAACCACGCCGGGTCAGGAGCAGGCACTGATCGATGCGCTGGTAGGGCGGGCTGCCTTGCAAGGGGTCAACCCACTACCAGGACTCCTGCCTTAGGGGAGCTCCGCAGCAGAGAAAAGCAGCGGCGGGCACTCCTGCGTATGCAGGTATTGCTGGCACTCCTCATGAGAGAAAGTACGCGTGAGGCGTTGGTGAGCTAGCGAGAGCAAATCATCAATATCCAGGGCATAGATGCGGACCGAGCCATCCAGGCTGCTGGTAGCCAGACGCTTGCCGTCCGCGGAGAAAGCCACCCCGGTAACTCCTGAAGAATGCCCACGCAGCACGAGTAACCCTTCCCCACTCCTGGCATCCCATAGCCGGGCAGTACTGTCAATGCTGGCAGTTGCAATGCGCTTCCCATCTGGACTGTAATCGACCGTTGTGATCTCGCCCCTGTGCCCTTCGAGGGCGAGCAGTAATTCTCCTGTTGTCGGATCCCAGACCCTGGCAATCCCGTCGGTTCCAGAGGTTACCAGCCGATTTCCATCTGGGCTGAAGGAGAGGCTTGATACTATCGTCTGGTTGCTGGTCAGGGTGAGCGCAGGTTGACCCGTTGCCAGATTCCAAACAATTACCTGGCCGTCTTCGCTTGAGCTGGCAAGCTGGGTTCCATCTGGGCTGATCTCTAGATCCAAGATTTTGCTCGTGTGAAGGTTAAGGGATGCCAGTTCTTGCGCGCTGGCAATATCCCATATCTTGATCACCCCCCCAGCATCGCCGGATACCATCCGGTTGCCATCCGGGTTGAATGCCAGGGGATAAATATCCTGGGAATGACCGCTGAACTTCATCAATACCTTCCCGGTTTTGGCATCATGCAATGCGGGAGCCAGGGAATCATAGGTAGATGCCACCCGATCTGGTTGGGGACTGAATTCAGGGATGGAGTGATAGGTCTTGCCTAGCTCGAGTTTAGCTAACTGCTCGCCGGAGAACGCGTCGTAGATGCCGGCGCGAGAGAAATCATTGGTAGCGAAGTAGCGCCCATCCGGGCTGAATAGGATATACCTCGCCGGGCTGGAGGGGTCGCCGACCGTAAGCCATTCGCGGCTGCCGCCGAGCGAGATATCCCACACCCGTGTGGTATCATCATCGCTGGTGGTAATCAGGCGCTGCCCATCAGGCGAGAAGGCCAAGCCGTTCACGCGCAGGTTATGCCCAGAAAGGACAACCAGCTCCTCACCGGTGCTGGAATCCCATAGGCGGGCAGTGCCGTCCTGACTGCTGGTTGCCAGGGCTTTTCCGTCTGGGCTAAACGCCAGATCAGCGATCTCTCCGGTATGTCCGTGAAAATAGGTTGAGCCGGTAGTTGTGGTGAGGTAGCGCACAATGGCGCCGCCATGAGCGAGCGGCAAAGCCAGACGATTCCCTGCCGGGCTAAAAGCCACCCCAGAGCCGGTGATGCCCGGATTTCCGGTATCCATAAGCAATATGTCCCCCGTGCCGCTATCCCAAACCACGTTACAGCCGTTGGCATAAGTGGCGCCCAATCGTGCGCTGTCTTGGGTGAAGGCAATATCTGTGACAGCCCCGCAGGTTAGCTCGGTATGCCGCAATGTTTCATCGCCAGTGCTGGCATCCCAGATAAGAACACTATCCAGCAAACCAGCCGCAAGGCGTTTGCCATCCGGGCTATAGGCGACACTAAAAACAGCGCCATTGGCTGATGGCAGGGAGAGCAGTGCCCCCCCGGCGCGAGCGTCCCATACATAGACGGCTCCATCCAGGCCTCCAGACAGGATGCGCATACCGTCCGGGCTGAAAGCCAGATCGGAGACCCGGCTGGTGTGGGCGGTGAAAGCCGACACGGGTGAGCCCGTGTCAGCCTGCCAGATTTTCACTTGCCCATCCTCCCCGCCGGTGGCGATTTGAGAGCCGTCCGGGCTGAGTGCAAAAGCACCCCCATGAGGCAGGGTAAGCAGCAGGCGGTGTGCTTGCAGAGAACGATGCAAGGCGTCTTCCACTTCCTGAAGAACGGTGCCGTCCCGCGGGTAGGTGTCTGCCGCGGCCTGCAGCGCCAGTAACAGGCTGAGTTCGGGGTCCTGATCCAGGTTGCTGATCGAGGTGGCAGCCAGCTCGCGGGCAGCCATCAGGCGGCTGTAAAATCGAGACTGCCAGCCTAAGAAACCAGCGGTAAGCGCCATGATTGCTGCAATTATGAAAGCTCCTGCCAGAAAGAAGGAACGTTTGCGCAGTTGTGCGGCAGCTTTGGCCTGTTCTTGGGCGCGCCTTCGTTCTGCCTCGGCAAGATTCTGGGCTGCTTGCAGCTCGCGCTGGCGCTGCGATTCTCTCTCTTTCAGCTCACTTTCTGCTAAAGCCAGCGAGGCTTTGAGGAACTCGATTTCTATGGCGTTCATTTCGTCTGGATGGCTGGCGGCCCATTCCTTTGCCTGTTCTAAACGGGCGCCGCGGTATAGTACGCCAGAATCACGGTCCCTGGCAGCCCACTCTTGGGCGGCTTCGGTCATATGGCGGTGCAAGCGCAATCCTTCTCGATTATCCTCAAGCCAGCCGCGCAAGGTGGGCCACTCGCGGATCAACGCCTCGTGGGCAACCTCTGCTGAGTTCTCACTGGTGGTGATCAAGCGAGCATCAGCCAGTACCTTGATTACCGAGTAGGTCAGATCCTTCTCCTCGGGTTTCAGGACTAACTCGTCGAATGCCGCCCGGCGGCGTGTGTCGCCGGTGGCAGTTTCGTCCCCTAGCTCAGTCAGGCGCAGGAATATACGGCGAGCAATCGTTCTCTGCTCGGTTGTGAACTGATCGGAAAAGACTGCCTCAGCGGTTTCGGCAATGGCCCCGCGAACACCACCTGAGGACAGGTAGCCGCTCAAGGTCATCGTACGCCCGCGCCTTCTTTGCCAGGTTTCCAGCAGCGCATGGGAGAGCAAGGGTAAAGCGCCTGGCTCATGACCGACATCATGCAGGAGCAACTCAACCAATCCAGACTCAAATTCCCAGCGCCCACGCCGGGCGGGTTCTTCAATGGCACGCCGCAGTTCCTCGCTGCCCATCGCACCGATATACTCCTGCTGATATGCCAGCATTTTCCGCAGCTGCGGATATCCTGCGCAGTGAGCGTAAAAATCGGCACGCAGGCTGATGACGGTGATCGTGGGTCCGTCTGCTTCGCAAACCGCAGTAAAAATATTTTCGATAAACAAAGCTCGTTCTTCTTCTGAGCGGCAGAGTGCGAAAAGCTCTTCAAACTGATCTACAACCAGCAACAGGCGCGAACCACTGGTGGTTCCTAAAGAACGTCTGGCGTACAAATGCAGGCTGCGCGGATCGCGAGCAAAATCGTCCATCAACTTGGCAACTGTGGCGATTGAACCATTCTCCTCCACGAGGCTCATTGCCAGGCTCTCAAGAGGATGAGCGCTTGGGGTGAGGATATGGATATCCCAATCTGCGGAGAATTTGTTCCAACGCAAGGCGGGCACCAATCCCGCGCGCACAAGAGATGATTTACCGCTGCCCGATGCGCCTACTACTGCCAGGGCACGCCTCTCGGAAGGCGACTCTTTGGATGCTAAGGATTGAACGCGTTCCACCAGCTTGGCAGTCAGGTTCTCGCGCCCCACGAACAAGTCTGCATCGGCCTCGTCGAAATTGGTCAGCCCTTTGTAGGGGCACAAGCCAAGAGCGGGAGCATCTTCCCGGCGCACATTGGCTGCCAGGTCCAGCAGCCGCGCCGCGGCTTTCGGTTCATAATCCAGATCCAGGGCCGGGATAAAGCGCGCCTCAATTGTGGGGATATCCGGCAGGCGCAGGTTCTGCTCCAGGCGGCTGATCTGCGCGTCGCTATAGCCAACCGCCAGCGCCAGCTCCATTTGGGTAATCCCAGCCCGGCGCCTCAAAAAACGCAGTAAATCACCGAAGGTGGTGAATTTTTCCAGGGTATGCGCGGGAATTGCTGAAGGCATCTCGATCTCCTGCCGCATAGAATAGCACAAACCGCAGCTTTTGGAGAATTTTGGTAGAAAATGGCAAGTCTGGTAATTGCCCCTGTGCTAAATTATATCCGCAAGACCGGTGCGAAAGCAGCACTGGTCACCCATTCAATCATTAGGAGAAAACAGATGAATCAGCACAGACAATTTCTAGTAGTACTCGCCATGATGTTCATTTTACTCGCCGCATGCAGTCCGTCTGCCAGGAGCTCGGTACCATCGGGCGATACGCAGCCTGCGGTCGCGTCCACCGAGGCTGTGTTCCCAGATCCAACGGCTGCGCCAGCAGAAGCTGCCGCGCCCCTGCCCTTTGAGATTACGATTGATGCTGCGGATTATTCTTTCAATGCGCCTGAGATCGTCAGAACAGGATGGGTGCTTGTCAACCTGACCAACTCTGGGCAGGAACCGCATCACGTCCAATTCTTACGGTTAAACGAAGGCGTCCGGTTAGAGGATTTTGAAGCAGCGCTCAGACAGGGAGAAGGGCCTGCCCTGGCTATGACCCAGCAGGTGGGCGGCGTGGGCGCAATCGCTCCTGGTGTCTCAGCCCAGGCAGTGATCAACCTGCCCGCCGGCGAATATGTCGTCCTGTGCTTCATCCCCTCGCCCGGCGATGGAACCCCGCACCACGCGAAAGGCATGGTCAAGGGACTCGTCGTGCAGGAATCGAGCGGCGGCACGGCTGCTGAGCCAGAAGCCGACCTGGTAATCCGTTTAAAGGACTTCACCTTCGATATGCCCGCCAACCTGCCGGTAGGACCGATGACAATCCAGGTCACTAATGACGGTCCGGAGCCCCACGAGTGGAATATTATGCGCCTGGAGGAAGGTAAAGATCTCCAGGATGCTCTGCAGTTCTTGACTGCCCCTGATGGTCCTCCGCCTTTTGTTCCGGTTGGCGGCATGAACGGGCTGGACGTAGGAAAAACAGGCTATGTGGAGTTTGATTTCCAGCCGGGAAATTATCTCGCCATCTGCAATATCCCCAGTCCTAAAGCCGAGGGGCACCCGCACTTTACACTTGGGATGGTCAAGCAGTTCACTGTAGGGTCCTCCGAGACATCTATGTTTCCGACTGGAAAGTTTGTGTCCGTGAATGATGGAGCCATTTCCTATGAGTTCAATCCCGAAGGCGCCTTTGGGTACTTTATTGGTGAAATAAAGGTCGTGGATGGCTCTTATACGACAGATGGTGATCTTCTGACAGTGGTTGATCCTACCGAAACTGAACCAACCTGCCAGGGTCCCGCCAGCTATCACTGGTCCTTTGATGGGGAAAAGCTCACTTTTGCGCCGACTGGTGAGGATACTTGCCGGCCGAGAAGAGAATCCTTCAGCGATACCTATACCATGTCAGATTAGAGCGCCGGTATATCCGTCCCCGGAAATAGCTCGGACAATCGAATATAACCAGCCAGACCTGACAAGCGTCAAAAAACACCTGTCAGGTCTGGTTGAATTATACCGATAGAGGCTCTAATAGGGCTGCGCCAGCAACTCTTCCAGCACGGATTTCGACTGCTGCTCAATGACCGCATGCTGGCTGCTGCCGTGGGCGTCCATTGTGACCACGACGGGGAAATCCTTGACCTCGATCACCCACATCGCCTCGGGCACGCCGAAATCCAGCTTGTACACGGTGAGCACGCGGGTCACCGTCTGGGCGATGAGCGAGGCCGCCCCGCCCACGGCGTGCAGGTAAGCGCCGGGCACTTCGTGGCAGGCAGCCAGGGTTTTGGGTCCCATGCCGCCTTTTCCAATCACGCCCCTGACGTTAAAATGCTTCATGACATCGCCCTGGTAGGGCTCTTCGCGGATACTGGTGGTAGGACCGGCTGCCACGAAGCGGTATTGCTTGCTATCCAGACCGGCAACTACCGGCCCGCAATGATAGATCACTCCCCCATCCAGCAGGGGCTTGATCGCCTGGTACACTTCCAGGTCGTCGCCCTGCGGCTGGCGAGTCTTATTGATAAAAGTATCAACCATCCATTTATGGGCAGCATCCCGGCCGGTGAGCATCACGCCGGAGAGTGCGACCGGGTCGCCCACCTTCAGATTTCGGATCACGTCATCTTGGATAGGAATATTCACCTGGTGCATGTCTATCTCCTCAAGTGTGGTGGATCTCAAGCGTAGCTGGCTTTGCCGTCCGCCCAGGTCATGCGCCGCCGGCGGTAAGCCCAGCACATATAGGATACCGAGACGAAGAAGCTGGCAGGCAGGCGGTTCAAGCTGGTGATCTTAGTGCCCAACACGGTGGTCGCCCCGCCGAATCCCATCGGGCCAATGCCGAGCTGGTTGGCTTCGCTGGTCAGGCGCTCCTCCAAAGCAGCCAGCTCTGGGTTGGGATTGCGATCCTCAAGTTGATGGAACAGGGTTTCTTTGGAGGCATAGTAGGATGAGCCGCGATCGCCACCAATCGCAACCCCCAGAATTCCCGGCGCGCAGCCTTTGCCCTGTGCTTTGTGGACTGCGTCCAATACCACCTTGCGCACGCCCGCCAGGTCCCTACCGGCTCCAAGCTGGCTGTTGGGCAACGAGTATTGCGCCCCCACGTTCTCGCAGCCGCCGCCTTTGAGCATCAAGTCGATGGTTAGCGTGTCTCCCTCCACTTCTTCGAAGTGTACCGTCGGGAAGTGAGGATCCCCCAGGTTGTTGCCGGTGTTCTTTCCGGTGAGCGAATCAACCGAGTTGGGTCGCAGGTACGCTTTCTGGGTAGCCTGTACCACAGCGGCCTCGATTTGAGCGCGCAGCTTGCGCGTGCTCCAGCCTTCAGGATAATACACGTAGAAAATCGGCGTGCCGGTGTCCTGGCAGATGGGCGTGGAGTTGGCGCGGGAAAGCTCCACGTTTTTGATGATGGTCTCCAGGGCGCCGCGCGCCGCCGAGCCGGGCTGCTCCTGCTCCACCGAATTTCGCAAGGCAGTTTCCACGTCGGGAGGCAGGTCGGTGGCAGCCAGGCGGACCAATTCCAGGATTTGTTCCGTCAGATCTTGCATGGTTTCCTCCGAGAGAATGGATATTGCTGGAATTCCTGTGTGTCAATCACTTAATTATCATACCTCCAAATTAGCTCAAAAGCGAGTGACAACCTGCCGCTCTGGAGCAGTCAGGCATCACCTCTGGTAGAATTCCATCATCAAAATAATCGATTGGAGACTGGATGGTTTGGCAACTCAATGAAAATCCGCCCTGCTCTGCCGGCTGATGCCCAAGACATGGCCCGAATTTATAACTATTACGTTCTCAACAGCGTGATCACCTTCGAGGAGCAGGTTGTCACCGCTCAGGCTATGCTGGAGCGTCTCCATGAGGTGGGGGCTGCTTCATTGCCCTGGATTGTGGTCGAAAGGTCTGGCTCTGTCGTCGGTTTTACCTACGCCTCCAGGTGGAAAGACCGCTCAGCTTATCGTTACTCGGTTGAGAGCACCATTTACCTTGAATCAGCCGTGCTTGGAGCTGGCTATGGCACTCAGCTATACCAATCCTTGCTAACCGAGCTGCGCCGGAAGGAGGTACATACGGTCATCGGCGGGATTGCCCTGCCCAATCCCGCCAGCGTCCGTCTCCACGAGAAATTGGGCTTTCAGAAAACTGCCCATTTCAAAGATGTCGGTTTTAAATTCGGTCGGTGGATGGATGTCGGCTACTGGCAACTGGTCTTCTCGCAAGAGCAAAGCTATAAGATCGATTGAATTGATTCTGTCTGGTGTCGGGTCTGGTAAAATTTATTTACTGACCTCATGGAAACACTAACTTCGGTTGTTGAGAAGCTTGATGATTTTTTCAGGATCCAGGAATACCCTCCGGATCCGTCTTTTAGCCACTTGCTTCCGATGGTTTACGATGAAGCCGGGCTTGCATGGCAGACGTTGTTCGAGCCCGAGTTTGTCCAATGCTTTAATGGCCTCATGCTACGAGGCGCAAAGCAAGTCCACACAATCTTTTGCGCGGTGTTGCCGACCCCTCAGGTCCTCAGAGACATGCTGGAACAGGCGCAACCAGGCGACCTGTTTTTCACACACCACCCGATTGATTTTGAGATGGGAGATCCGCGTGGCGTACCCGGCCGCGGTCCTCTTCCTATCGATAAGAACCTGCTCAACGCTTTGGTCGAGAAAGAATTATCTTTTTATTCATGTCATGTTCCGCTGGATCACAACCGGATTATCGGCACTTCGGTCGCGACGGAACAGGCTTTGGCCGCGACATTTCAGCGCGGTTTATACCCTTGGGCAAATTATTACAATGGCAGCTTGTGCGCGATTGCCCCAACCAGCACAGATGCGTTGATTGATGCTTTGCTGCATATTTTCGAAATTCCGTATGTGGATTTCATTGGTAAGCGTCATGAACGGATCGACCGAATCGCCATCATCCCTGGTTCAGCGGATAAGGTAGATATCATTCAGGAAGCGGAAGCGGCTGGCGCCCAGGCGCTGATTAGCGGAGAGGTGCGCTCGGCGCGCGGTGACAAATACGGGCGCGCCAAATTCCATAAGGTAATGGAGTATCTACCCAAAACACAGCTATCCTTGATCGGTGTATCTCATGCTGCCTCTGAGCACTTGGTTATGGAGACTCACATGGTCCCTTGGTTGGAGCGCAACTGCAATGTCAAAGCCAGGACAATACGGATGGAGGAGTGGTGGCGTTGAAGATGCTGACCTGGATTGCTATCAATGCAATCCTCGTAGGAGCGAGTGACTCGGTGCTGCTTACCGCGTGATGGGCGGTGCTGACCCTGCTGGTCGCTCAGTTCGATCGGCACATCCTGACGACCGCTGACCCTTGAGGTCGAGTGTTGAAACCATGCCCCTGTTGTGGCTTTCCCTGGCGTTTCTGACTGGCATCGTACTGGCGGCAAGCCTGCCGTTGAGCGCAGGCGGCTGGTTGATGCTGGTCGGGCTGGCTGTGCTGACGCTCTTCCTGCGCTGGCTAGCACTCAAGCGGGTTAGGCAGATGCCGGACCCTAAACAGCAAGTAGATAGCAACCCGCCCCACCGGCTTGCCACGCTTGCTGGACGGGCGATGACAGGTCTACGCCAGTTTCATCTCCCTGTGCCTGTTTTTACGCTCATCCTGGCGCTGGCTTTTGGTGCGTTGCGTTACCAGATGGCTCAGCCCAGGCTGGATGATCCGGGCCAAATCGCGTATTACAACGACACCGGTACGGTCTACCAGGTGGAAGCCATCTTGCTTGCCCCGCCTGAGGTGCGGGAGACGCGGGCTGACCTGCGCTTGCGAGCGGAGAGCATGCGTCTCCTGGAAGGTGGTGCACCGGTAACAGTGCGGGGCGACCTGCTCGCCACGACCTGGGACTGGCAAGACTATCGCTATGGCGACCGCCTTCGCCTGCAAGGCACATTGGAGACACCGCCCGAAGGCGAGGAGTTCTCCTACCGCCAGTACCTGGTGCGGCAGGGCATCTATACCACCGTGCAGCCGGATGAGATTGAGCTGCTCGAGCGCGGCCAGGGCAACCCTGTGCTGGCAGGCATCTACGCCTTTAAGCAGCGCGCCCTGGATACTCTCTATCTTATCTACCCAGACCCAGAGGCATCTCTAATTGCTGGCATCTTGCTGGGGGTGGAGAGCGGCATCCCTGAGGAGGTTGAGCGCGCTTTCCAGGATAGCGGTACAGCCCATATCGTGGCAATATCCGGGTTTTATATGAGCACCGTTTCGGCGCCTGGCCTACCATCTAAATCCCTATGTGCTTTGCATGAATGTCCCATTGAGTTCAAAAGAAACTCCCATATTGGTTTTTTATCTGTTGGTAGAGCGTATTTATTTTTTTCTATCCATTCAAGGGCGAAGCATTAGCGAAAAGCGAGGTTTTGAAAATCCTTGATGAGCAAGGACGATGTGCAATTAGTAGAGAAATCATTATGCATTTTGGTAAAATAAACTTGTGAATGTAGCAGTTGGTTCAACAAATCCAGTAAAAATAGAGGCAGTCAAGGAAGCGTTTCAAGCAGCGTTTCCAAATGAGAAAATTGAAATCATCGGATATATGGTTAAATCAAGAGTCTCTGACCAGCCGATGAGCGATGATGAGAGTATAAATGGTGCAACCAATCGGGCAAATGAAGCATTAAAAATGGGAAAAGCCGATTTTGGGGTAGGATTAGAAGGAGGAATCCAGAAAATAGGAGACAAGTGGTTTGATTGTGGTTGGGTGGTTATTGTTAATAAAGAAGGAAAAATGGGGATCGCATCATCAGTAAGGATAGAAACTCCTATGAAGATGATGAATTTAATTCATCATGGAAAAGAACTCGGCGATGTGGTAGATATCTTGTCAGGTCAAACAAACACAAAACAAGCAGGGGGTCATTTTGGCTTTATGACGAACGGCATAATTAATCGAAAAGAAGGATATATGCATGGTGCCGTTATGGCACTTTCCCGTTTTCTTCATAGCGAACTTTGGGAATCATGAAAAACCGCGCGACCGCGATCATTCTTCGAAATGGGAAATTGTTGTTGCTCCATAGGCAAAAACCAGGCCGAGATTACTATATTCTTCCCGGTGGTGGCGTTGAACTGGATGAAAGTTTTGAAGAAGCGTGTATCCGTGAAGTAAAAGAGGAAACCGGACTGGATGTGCTCGGACTTCAGCGCGTTTATAATTACCACTTTCGGGGGAGTGAAGATGTTTACTTTGTGACAAGAGTCCCGCCGAATGAACCGATCTTAGGAGGATCCGAAGCGAAGCGCCAATCTCCCACTAATCTCTATTCTTTTTCATGGGTAGATGCAAAACAGCTTCAAGATATACCCCTCGTGCCCGTAGCTGCTCGAAGGATTTGCATCGAAATCATGGGACGACAAAAATGGTAGTTAGCAAATCGTTCAAGACGGACAGCGATGGGGAATGAATGGGGTTAAGCCCCGGCTAATCACGTAACTGACCGACATTGCATTGGGCAATTTGACTCAGGGTCGACATTCCGGTGGTCGGCCGCAGAGTATCCCGCACCGCAGCATAGGTCGTTTAATATAATTAGGGCCTTATGCTGAGTCGGAAAAGCTATGTCTTTGATTTGCAGGAACTCTGGCTTTACAAGTAAACGGGTGATGTAAATACTCAAGGTATGAGGGTCACCTTCGTGTACAGCTGGGTAATTAAGACCCAAAAAGTGTGAGCATAGTTCTTCTCGATGCGAAACTGCTCGGATAATTGTCCATTGACGGTCTCGATTTTTTGCCGAACCGCATTAAACAGATTCTTGATTTCAGGCGAAAATTGTTTCTTCTGATTACTCCTGGCAAGGATTGCACGCACAATTGGTTCTTCTCCAAAAACTCAGCCGCCTTTTCGGTACTGATGTAACCCTTGTCCCCTGAGTATCTCTCGAATTATTGTAAAAAACAAAAAAAGGCATTTATTAAAAACAACCCCAAAAATGATTTGATAGGGTACGTGTGCTCAGACCGTTCGGTAGCTCTCCCCTTTGTTCTGCATGAACATCCCATTTATTTGAAAAACCACATCCATTTTGGTTCTTAATCTACGGTTTTAATATTGCGATTTTAGCAGGCCTGTTTGCGGCGCTGTTCAGCCGCCTGTTGGGACGCTGGCGGGGTGCGATCGTTGCCCTGGCGTGCATCGCTGTCTATACCGTACTGGTGGGGGCGGGAGCCTCGGTGGTGCGGGCGGCGCTGATGGGCGGGCTGACCTTGCTGGCTGCCCAGATTGGTCGCCGCCAGGCTGGGC
>JBFYSV010000131.1:0-4107 GCA_041301185.1 Anaerolineae bacterium | reverse complement strand
AATAACGTGACAACAGAATCGCCGAGTGTTCCATTTTCTTCTTTTTTGTATGTAACTATTATGGGACATCTGATTTTTGCTGTTCCAGTAATTATCGGTATTTTGTTGTTTAACCTCATTGATGTTAAAGCTTTGTTTTTTATTCTCATCCCAATTTTCCTAATCTCTATTCCAATCAGTGCTGCCTTTGCATGGCTTATGGCAAAAGGTTCAAATTGGGTGAACGCTTCTGCCGCAATTATTGCAGTATGCAGTTTGCCTGGCAGAGTGTACGGAATTTTATTCGGTGGCCTTTTGGGTTTTCGCTTATTTAGTACCATAGGCGGCGTTATTCTGGCAATCGTGTTTTACCTATTGGCACTAGCTTTTGCAATCCCATTGGGTAAATATTTGTCAATGAAAGTATTGCCTACGAAAGTATAAAAAGATCAATTCCAATGAACCCGCCTAACACCGTATACAGCCGATTGCTTTGCTCGTTGCGCTCGCTTGCTTCGACTGACGCAGCCCTTTCGTGTTGCATATTTATCTCTTGTCTGGTGTATTCCCCCTGGTGCGAACCCGGAACACACCTGGTGTAATTTGACCATCATTATGAATTCAGAGATTGCAGAGATCCGCAAGCAGAGCATCGAAAAAACCCTTGCCAAACAGGACGATTCATTCCGCTGGGGATTCGATAAGAAGCAAGCCCGTGAGCGCCCGGAGTATGTGTACTATTCGCCTAATTACAAATCCACGTTGTGGACCTTAGTTCTGCTGGCCGATCTCCAAGCGCCTGCCGGTATCCCGCAGATCGAACCATCCATGCGGCTGATTACGGAGCGTTTTTACGATCCTGAGCATGGGATTTTCAGGTTGCCCAACGAGAGTCATTTCCCCATTCCCTGCCTGAACGGCAACATGTTCTATCTCCACCATTATTTTGGGACAGCCCATTCAGAGGAGTTGGAAAAGACGATCAACTTTTTCGCCAGGTACCAGCGCTTCGACGATGGCGATTTCAAGACCCCCAAGTCGTACCCGTATTGCTCAAACACGTCCTGCTATGGAAAACACACCTGTTATTGGGGAGTGACAAAACTGCTCAAAGGGATTTCGTTCATCCCCAAAATCCAAAGGAGCAGGGAAGCGCAGCAGTTAATCGAAAACTGCATTGATTTTGTTTTGCACCACACGGTATGCTTCAGTTCCCACCATAGAGACAAACTCCTTCACCCGGATATTGGCAAGCTGACCTTCCCCAATTTCTACAAGAGCGATTTCCTGGAGATACTGTGGCTGTTGGCAAGAGAAGAAGTGCACGACAGGAGAATGGCACCCTCCCTGGAACTATTGCGCTCCAAGATGAAGGACGGCGGTATCTGGCAGCTTGAGAAAGCCAAGAATACCATCGTCTCGACCGGTCAGGAGGGCTGCGCCAATGCCTTTATCACCGAAAGAGCAAGTGCGGTGCTTGATTATTACGGGCGCTGAAAGTAGAAACGTCCAATGCCAGAAAAACAGGTTGGCATCCACGCCCAGGTTGCCGTGGATCAGGCCGAACACATCCGGACCCTGGCCCCCAAACGTATACTGCACTGAAGCACAGCGATCGCTTACCTTTTCCATCTCTCTCTTTACAGAGTCTCTGGCTTTTCTTGTGGCAGCATCCCCAATTGAGCGAGCAAGGCAAACCTGTCGGGAGAGCCCCAGTGCTCGACGATCCGGCCATCCTGGAATCTCACCTGATCAAATACAGCAACCTTAAACGACTTACCATTCGGCGGGCCCATGAATCCGCCGGTATTCGTCCCGCGGGCGGTCATGCGCACCCACAACTTGTCCCCATCCGCAACCATATCCTCGATGGTCAGGGTGAAATCTGGAAACGCCGTGCGCAGAAACCGGATATCAGCCTGCATGCCTTCTATGGTTGGATGAAGCCCAAACTGGTGCTCAACAAAGATGGGATTGAAATGGTCTTGCAATACAGCGTAATTACCTTTGTTAAATGCTTCTGCAATGACCTGCCGGAACGCGGCTTGATTTGGTTGTGTGGACATCGTTATCTCCTTCCTGAAATGGGGGGTGTTTCTGCACCCCGGCTGGATATTCGTGTTATACTGTATCAAATATATATTCAATATAGTATAACTATATTGAATATATATTATACCTAATTTATCCGATTGTCAAGAGGCAAAATGGCCGATTCAAAGAAACCCAGGCGACAATACCGTTCAAGCCGGCGCCAGGAGCAGGCGCAGGAGACGCGCAGCCGCATTCTGGCAGCTGCGCTCAAGCTGTTCTCTGAATATGGCTATGCTGGCGCAACGATTGAAGCCATTGCGCAGGAGGCAGGTGTTGCCCCGCTGACAGTGTATGCCACTTTCGGCAACAAGCGCTCAATTCTGGCGGCTTTGGTCGGCGTCTCGGTCGGTGGGGATGACCAGCCCGTCCCGCTTCTGCGACGACCAGGACCAGAGGCGGTGCTCAGAGAGAAGGATCCCACTCTTCAAATTCATCTATTTGCTACCGATATCACGGACATTCTAGAACGCGTGGCGCCTGTATTCGAGATCATGCGCATGGCAGCAAAGACAGAACCAGAGATTGCCGAACTGCTAGCCAATATCCTGGGTGAAAGGTTACACAACTTAGGGGTATTTGTCCAACACCTGTCTGCAAAAACAACCCTGCGAGACGGATTGGATGTCCCTCGGGCAACAGAAATCGTTTGGACAATTGCCAGCCCGGAAGTCTATCGCTTGCTCACCGTGGATCGGGACTGGCCAAAAGAACGCTTTGTACAGTGGCTGGGTGATAGCCTTGCCAGGCTGCTGCTACCTTAGGGATTAACTGCTTGCCGGGCGGTTGCCGTAGCGGTCGAAGGATACCACCTCGCTCACCGGCCTGCGTGTCGTAGGCCCATAGTGTCCCATGGGCCAGCCCAGCGGGATGACCGCGCAGGGGGTGATATTCCACGGCAGCCCCAGTATCCGGCGTACCGAGAAGGTGTTCCACAGCGGGATGGTCGTCAGGGCGGCGCCCAGGTTGATCGCCCGCGCCGCCAGGAGCAGGTTCTGCACCGCCGGGAAGATGGAGCCGAAGTAGGTGGCCGCGGTGATGTGCAGGAAGGGGAAGTAGCCGCCCCTCAGGCAGGCGACGATCACCACCGGCACCTCTTCGAAGTGGTCCGCCTGCCACTGGACGGCATCCAGGATCTTACGCCGCTTGGGGTTATCCCGCGTCACCCGGCGCCCAATCCTGCCGTAGATATTCCATAGCTGGCGGTTGCGCCGCGCCAGGCCGCGCTTGACCTGCGGGTCTTTGACGACGATGAACTCCCAGCCCTGGGCGTTGCTGCCGGTAGGCGCCTTGAGCGCCAGCTCGATCAGGCGCAGGACGATTTGGTCGTCTACCGGGTCGGGCTTCAGGCGGCGGATCGCTCGCTGGGTCTGGATGGCCTCGTCGAGGGGCATGCCGAAATTCATGGGACCTCCGATCTCTGTTCAGACGCCCCGGCGGGGCGTCTCTACACTGTGGGTCAATTCTGTAAGGGCGAAGCATTTGCCAAAATAATCCAATCCTCCCCCGAACCCCGCTGGCAAATGCTTCGCCCCTACAATCACACATTTTACACTTCTTTGTGTTCCTTCGCCTCTTTGTGCTCTTTGTGGTTCAATCTTTAATCCTGCCAGGCTGGGATTGTGCTGGCGGGTGAGATTTGATATAGTATGGCAGATCACAAAGAAACCCGCTGCTACGAGCGAGGAGGCAAGACATGAACATGCGACCCAGACTGCATGCTGCCATCATCTTGACGGCGCTGGCGTTGTGCGCTGCTGCGCTTGGCGGGTTCAGCCCGCAATCCGGGCGGCAACCCGCCGGGGGCCGCCCCGCCCTTGCCGCCGCGCCGCAGTTGCCCTTGACTGCGCCGCAGTTGCCCCTTACTGCACCGCTGGTCCAACCCGCCAACCTGGTCTACCTGGGGGCGTTCCGCCTCCCGCAGGGCGATAGCCAGGGCTGCAACTGGTCTACTGGCGAGCATTGCTTCACCTACGCCGGGGTGTTTGGCTATAACCCGGGGCGCAACTCGCTCTTCTTCTCCGGGCACCCCTGGGT
>JBFYSV010000129.1:0-13810 GCA_041301185.1 Anaerolineae bacterium | reverse complement strand
TCGTCGGTGATCTCATCGCCGATCGCATTCTTGAACTGCTGCTTGATGAAAGCCAGCAGCAGCCTGCCCGGTATCTTTGCCTTTTCTGCACTGTCTGCCATGCCTACCTCGCCACCCGCCCATAATCATCCGGTATGTCTTGCATTTATTGTAGAGCACTTCCCGGTAGAGTCAAGCAATAATACTTCCCTGCCATCCACGAATGCCCCATAGTGCGGGGCTCACGAATACACGAATACAGGCCGCCACCCATTCGAGTATTCGTGGCGCCTGCTCTCCAGGCGCATTCGTGGAGGGCAGCGTCAATTACGGAGCTTGTTTCTTTCGAAAATTTAGGGCATAATTTATTTATCCACACCCTCCAATAATATTCTCTCCACAATCCGTTCTTAGCAGGAGAAAGCAATGCCCCTCGTCGAGGATGTCACTGGGAATGACCTCACCTACCGGATAATTGGCGCAGCAATGGCAGTTCATAACGCTCTTGGCCCCGGTTATAAAGAAGAGGTGTACGAGAGGGCACTGCTGGCGGAATTGCAACAAAGAAGCATAGGCGCCAGGAGCCAATGCCCGGTTGAAGTTTGGCACCAGGATTCGCCAGTAGCGCTTTTTTACCTGGATTTGTTCGTAGAATCACAGGTGGTTGTAGAAATCAAGGCTTTCAGCCATCAACTCACCAATGACGAACTGGCACAGGTGATCAATTACCTGAAAGCAACCAGTGCACCCATAGGGCTATTGTTCAATTTTGGCAGGCGCAAGCTGGAATACCGGCGGGTTTTTCCCGGCAAAGCCGGTGATGACTCCGTGCAAAGACGCGGTCGAGATAATGTGAAAAAATCCGTGCTGCCAGATCCAGATGAGTAGCCAGCCATCCACGAATTGATCACGAATACACGAATATTAGCCGCCGCCCATTCAAGTATTCGTGCGCGCTGCTCCTTGGCACATTCGTGGATGGCTGATTATGAGACCTGCCGCCCACGAATTGATCACGAATACACGAATATTAGCCGCCGCCCATTCGTGTATTCGTGCGCACCGCTCTTCGGCGCATTCGTGGACGGCTTTTCCTTCGTGCCCTTCGTCTTCCTTCGTGCTCTTCGTGTTTCAATGTTTAAATCCCATTCCAGAACATCTATTCTACCCTACATCGCTATCCAGCCAACCTTAAAGTTTCCGAATCCCGATTGACATCAGTTATAATCGCGTGTAAACTTTAACGGGTTGGTCAAGAGACCCTGTAATCCTATCTAACCCTGCAAAAGAGACCTACTATGGCTACATTGCGCGACCCACAGCGACGGATCATCTTGCGCGAGTTAGGCTTCTCGGAAGAGCCCTTCTCCCGCTCGGCGGACCCGCGCTTCCTGTACCTGTCTGCCCAGCATGGCGATGTGCTCGATAGCATCCAGGAGGTCATCGAGGAGCGCCGCGGCCTGGCGGTGGTGGAAGGCGGATTCGGGGTGGGCAAGAGCACCATCGCCCGCCGCCTGGAATCAATCTACCGCACCTACCCATCCGACTTCCAGGTGGTCTTCGTCCACACCGCGGCCTACGAATCGGAGTATGCTGCCCTGCTCGACGTGTGCTACGCCCTCAACCTGGACCGACGCAAAGGGATGACCATGCAGTGGCGCGAGTTCGAGAGCTTCCTGGTGGACCAGAAAGAGCAGAGCCGCAACGTGGTGGTCATCCTGGACGACGCCCAGCTCATGGCGCCGGACGCCCTCTCGCTGGTACACCATATCTACAACTTCGATATCTCGCAGAAGCTGGCCCAGGTGATCCTCTTCGGGCAGCCCGAGCTGCAGCGCATCTTCAACCAGCGCCCGGAGGTGCTCAGCCGGGTGGACGCCTGGTTCCGCCTGAACCCGCTCTCTCTGGAAGACACCCTGGAGCTGATCCGCTTCCGCTGCGCGGTGGCGGGGCGCAAAGACGCCTTGCTCACCCAGAGCGCCTTCCTGGAGGTGTGGAAAGCCACCCGGGGTATCCCGCGCGAGATCGTGGCGGTGTGCTCCAAGGTGATCAACGAGATGGGCTACCAGAAGAAAGCCATGGCGGATAACGCCGTGGTCCACGCCGCCTTGCTCGATTCTCAGCCGCCGCGCGCCGAGGCCGCTGAGACAGCCTGAAAGCCCAGCATGTACTTGATCCTTCCCGCGTTCTTGACGAAACCCGCCCCAACCCGGCGGACAACAAAATCCGGCGGACAGCAAAATGGTTTGCATTATTTGATTTCGTCCTCAAAAAAAGTTATCCACAGGCTTTAACCCCCATATATGGGGGTTAAACAGGCCAGAAACCCCGTTTTTTGGGATGAGTCTATTTTTATGGACATAAAAATAATGGAATTTTATGGCTAAGAAAATACGAGACCCCGGCGATACCGATAAGACCGACCTGTACCCCTGGTTGCGCTTGCTGGAGCTGGAGGTGCAGCCTCCCAAGCATCCCACCCCGCGACGGGGCAAGGGCCGCCCGCCCAACCCCTTCCCGCGCCGCCCGGTGCACGTCACCCTGACCGAAGACGAGCTGGACGCCCTGGACGAGCTGGCGCGCAGCCTTTCGGCTCATTTCAACAGCCGCATGCACCGCGGCCACGTGATCGCGTTCCTGACCTTCTACTTTCACAGCCGCCTGCAAAAGGGGGATGTGATCGACCTGCCAGAAGAAATTATCTCGCTAAGTGACCTGGCACACTACCTGGACCTTGAAAAAGGAGTATAATAGATTAGAACTTTTGTTCTAAAAAAGGAGCGCTTAAATGACAGATTTTATCAAAAGATCACCCCCGGATTAAAAACCAGCCAGCCCGGCATGGGCAAATGCGGGCTGGGGCACAGAGATAACCGAAGCGAAGTTTTTTCGAAAACTACTGACCCCTGCATTGTATCACGTTTCTGCGAGCCAGGCAAGTTGAGTGAAAGCCGCCGCACCGGGTTGGGCAGCCCGGAACGGCACCCGCTCCATGAGCCACCGCTCGCTAGAGTCCGCTGATAAGCGGCCTGGAAACCCGATACCCATCCGCAACTGCCTCATACCCGGCTGGCAGACGATGCGGTTTGCATGGAAATTATAATCACCCCTAAAGTACGCACTGTGCTGGAGACGGTCCGCAGCCTGGATGCAGACGAGACGCGCCAGTTCCACTCTGCGCTGATCAACCCAAAGCAAGCCGGGCTGGAGACCTCACCGGAGGATCACCCCGATCCCTGGCAGGTCTTCACCCTGCAAGACGCCTACCTGGAGCGCCCGCCGGTTGAGTACGTTGCCCAGGGTCTGTTCGCCCTGCCCTCGCTGAACATCGTCTACGGCGCGCCCGGAACGCTGAAGAGCTTCATCCTGGCCGACCTGGCGGTATGCGCCTCCGCCGGCATGGACTGGTTGCCCCCGGCTCCCTGGATCAACGGCAACCAGAGCCACGGCTACCCCACCCGCCAGTGCCCCACCATGTGGCTGGACTTCGACAACGGGCGGCGGCGCACCCACGACCGCTTCGGCGCGCTGGGCCGCGCCCGCAACCTGCCCGCGGATACCCCCTTGTACTATTACTCCATGCCCTCCCCCTGGCTCAACGCCGGCGATAAAAACTCCATCGGTAACTTGCTGCTGCGCATGCAGGATAAAGACATCCAGCTGGTGCTGGTGGATAACCTGGGCGTGGTCAGCGGCGACGCCGACGAGAACAGCGGCGATATGGTGGCGGTGATGTCCGAGTTTCGCCAGCTGGCCGAGGAGACCGGCGCGGCGGTGGTATTGGTGCACCACCAGCGCAAGGGTACCGGCTACACCGGCCGCGCCGGCGATAGCCTGCGCGGCCACTCCAGCATTGAGGCCTCCCTCGACCTGGCGCTGCTTGTTGAGCGCGAGGAGCTTTCGGATACGGTCAGCATCAAAGCCACCAAGGTGCGCGGTGAGGACGTGCTGCCCTTCTCTGCCGTGTTCACCTACGACCCCCGCCCCGGCGGCGAGATGGAGACAGCCCAGTTTTACGGCATCGCTACCGAGGACAACCGCAGCGGGGAAGCAATCGAGCGCGAGGTCATGGTCGCCCTGCTGGGCGCCAGCCTGAACAAGACCGAGCTAACCAAAGCCGTCAAGGATGTGCTGAAAGACGTGGGCGTCAACCGCATCCGCGACCGCATCGACCGGATGACTGCCACTGGCAAGCTGATCATGTCCAACGGTAAGAACAACACCGAAAAGATCTTCAGCCGCCCGTAAGAGCGATTCACCACGGAGATCACAGAGCGCATAGAGAAGAGCATTTCACCACGGAGACACAGAGAAGAGCATTATCACCATGGAGCCGCAGTCGAAGGGCAATTGAACCGCAAAGAAATAAAGAGCGCAAAGGGCTTTTGTCTACCTACCGCACATCGCACTTACCTTACACCTGACACCGGATCACCTGACACTTAACTTCGCACCCCGCACCTGACACCGGAACACATCCTCACCCATGCCATCCTCACTCACACCCACTTACACCCCGGGCATAACCAGCAGGTACGCCTTACGGGCGCTCGCCGGCAGCATACTGAACTGGCTGAACGCTGTCCCGCCATTGATCCTGTCCTTGCTCAGCGATTGGACGACATCTTATGCTGCCAGATACCGATCTAGCTCCACTTACATCACTTATACCGATTTACGGCCTTGTCAGCCAGGCGCAGATCGGCTTCCAAAACTCACCGAAATACACTTATCCCTCTCACGGCTTGCCTGGGGTCCTTATTCCCCAGCAATTCGGTGTTTATCTCCCATCCAGACACAAAATCAAGCCGGTTTTAGAGCATCTTCTCCCACTATGAACAATTTAGGTCTTTCACTTACTCATTTACATCCATTTACAGGCACTTACATCTCGCTGCCCGGTGCCACTCACGCACTTACCCCCCTCTTTAAGGGGGTAAGTGCGCGCGGGGTGAAAAAACGATGATTGACGTAAAGGCATTGAAAGCACAGGTGAATTTACTGGCCCTGGCCGAGCAGAGCACCACGCTGCGCCGGGTGGCAAGCTCGAACGGCGGCGAGTGGGCTGGTCCGTGCCCGTTTTGCGGCGGGCGAGACCGGTTCCATGTCCAGCCGTACAATCCGGGAGGGGGTATGTGGCTGTGCCGGGGTTGCAGCGAGGGGAAATGGAAGGACGCGATTGAATATGGCGAGCGCCTGTGGCCGGGGCTGGAGTTCAAGGAGGTGTGCGAGCGACTGGCAGGGGGGATCGAGATTAATGCGTATAGCCAATTGGACCGCCGCCGGGAACCAGCCTCAGCAACATTGCCCGCCTACCGCCCGCCCGAGGAAGACTGGCAGGCGGCAGCCCGCATGGCGATTCAGATCGGCGAGCGTAACCTGTGGGGTAGGGAGGGCGCCCGCGCCCTGGCTTACCTGCGCCAGCGCGGTCTAGAAGATGCCACCATCCGCAACTGGGGACTAGGCTATTCGAGCGGGATGAGAGTGCGGCCTCGCCCTATTGCTCCCCTCTCCCTGAAGGGAGAGGGGCAGGGGGGTGAGGGTAAGAGTGAGGCTGGTCTTTACATTCCGCGCGGCGTGCTGATCCCTTGCATGGAGGCGGAGCAGATCTGGTATATGAAGATCGCCTTGCTGCCCGGCGACCCAGTCAAGTGCCAGGGCTGTGGCGAGTCGGCGCCGGCGCGCACCCCCTGCCCGCGCTGCGGGACGGTGAACAAGTACCGTGGGGTGAAAGGCAACCGTACCGGGGCGATCTATGGGGCAGGTGAGCTGCGGGGCGGCGAGCTGGCTCTCTTCGTCGAAGGCGAGTTTGATGCCCTGATTGCCTGGCAGGAGGTCAGGGACGTGATCGCCGTGTGCACCCTGGGCAGCGCCGGCAACCGCCCGGATTTAGCCACCTGGGGCCCCTACCTGCTGTCCGTGGAGCACATCCTGGCGGCTTACGACGCCGACCCTGCCGGGCAAGCCGGGCTGAAGACCCTCCAGGAGCTGAGCGAGCGAGTGGAGGCGGTGCGCCCTCCGCCCGGCGCCAAAGACCTCAATGATTTCGTCCTGGCAGGAGGCGACCTGTGGACCTGGCTGAAGGGTGAAGTAGAGCGGCTGGGTCTGGCAAAGTGAGTGTTCACCACAGAGTCACAGAGAACGCAGAGAAGAGCTTTAATCAGCGCAGAGAGGCGGAGAGTGCAGAGAAGACCACTTTATGTTTGTAGGACAGGGGCTAGAGATTTAACCATGAAGGACACCAAGGTGCGAAGAAACATAAGGAAAAGCCTTTATATCTCTTCGTGTTTCTGAAAATTCGCAGAAATTCGCGGCAATAGGTTGTAGTGGAAATTATTGAGGTGTGTGGACTGGCATTCCTATCCGGCTGAATTAATGCCCCCCAGATCGTAATATAGTGTACAATTAAGGTAGTATTAATAGGATATCTCCAGGGAGGATAATATTATGTCGCGTCAGCTCGCCATTTTCTCAATGATTGTGGTGTTCGTAGCCAGCGTTAACCCACATGGGATTACGCTCGCTGTTCAACCAACCCAGCCGCCTGAACCCGCGGCAGGTTATCGCATAAACAGCGAGGGGGATGAGTGGATTTGGGTGAACGACATCCAGGCGGAACCCATGCTGCCTGTTCCAGCCACTCAGCCTGGCGAGGGAGCTGCCCAGGAAGAGGGTGGCGCTCCAGTTCTGCTCCCCGCTTATTTGCCCTCCGCTGAGGTGCAGTTAGGGATCGCATTGGATCAGGCCCGGAATGCCGGCTCCGATGCTGTATTGGCATTTGTGGCCAGCCAGTCCGAGCCGAATCAGCCCCTGCTGATGGCAGCCCGGCTGGATGTCCAAAATGATGGGCTGGCCAGCAGACAGATTTCCCCCACCGCGCCGGATGTGCCCCGGGTGAGCCTGAACAGCGGCCCGTGCGTCTTCGAAACGATCCAGGCGGCATTGGATGCGGCAGTCGACGGGGATACGGTGCGCGTGGCTGTCGGCACATACAACGAGAACATCGATATTACCGGCGGTATGCTCATAACCATTGAAGGCGGCTACGATGCCACTTGCTCATCGCTCACCAACCCCCTCGGCGAGACGGAGATCACAGCCAATGTCGCTGGCAGCGTGGTGGATGTTTCTGGTGGGAGCGTGCCGTTGTTGCGCAACCTCAATCTGACGGGTGGAAGTTCGTTTGGGGCTGGTGTGGATATTCTCGGCAGTTCGCGGGTCACGCTCATCAACACCGATGTGCACGATAACAATGGCGCCTCGGGTGGCGGCTTTTACGTCGGCAGTGGCAGTGTCATGACTTATACCGCCGACTCGGATATTTATAACAACACTGCCTCCGCCGGTGGCGGCGCGATTGTATACGGGCGGCTCTCTGGATTTGACACCGATTCGGATATATACCAGAACTCCTCCACCACAGATGGAGGCGGGATCTATGCGGCTGGCGGAATTGTTCAACTGAATAACGCGGATGTTGTAGCCAACACTGCCAGCAACCTGGGCGGTGGCATTTTCCTGTCCAGCAGCGGGGTGATCACGCTCACCAATTCGGTGTTTGTGGGCGAGACCGCGCCCTGCTGCCAGAGCGCGCTTTCCGGCGGCGGTATTTACGCCAGCGACAGCCGAATTTTTCTGGATGGCGCCAACAACGCTATCATCAACAACACTGCCACTACCAATGGCGGTGGGGTGTATTTGGTGAACGGCAGCCGCCTGGAGACGACCGGCGGAAGCCTGGGTTTTGATAGTTACTCGACGGCTGGCAACGATGCTGTGCTCGGCGCGGGGATTTACGCCGACAGCAGCACTGTCGATTTCACCGGCCGGATCATCAACAATATCGCCTCCAACTCAGGCGGCGGTCTATACGCCACGAGCAGCGCCATCACGCTTACCAACACCACGGTCGGCGGTGAGAGCCCCAACCAGCACAATCAAATCGGACCAACGGGTTTGAATGGCGCCGGCCTGTACCTGATCAACAATTCCCGCGCAGTGCTGGATAACACGGTGATCGTCAGCAACACCCTTTCTAATCCTGCCACCGGCTACGCGGGTGGTATTTATGTGCGCGACGGCAGCGCCATCACCATGACCCAAAGCAGCATCGAACAGCATTTTCTACCTTCCGCCTTCGATGGCCGCGGGGCGGGTTTCTATATTTATAATGCGACCGTGACCCTCAGCGATACCCAGGTGATGAGCAATACGGCCTCCGATTTGGGAGGCGGGGCGCGCATGTTCGGAACCAGCACACTTAACATCCTTGGCGGCTCGGCGTTCACCAACAACAAAGCCTTGGATGGTGAGGGCGGGGCGATCGCCGCGACGAACTCACCTGAAATCAACGTGAGCGACGCCACATTCCAGTCCAACTCAGCCAGCACTAACGGCGGAGGTATCGTTAGCGTCCAGGCGCTTAACTTGACGGGAGCCAGGTTTTTCGGCAACACCGCCGCTGGCGGCAGCGGTGGGGGAGTCTATGCCGGCGGCGCGGCGTCGGTTGAGAACAGCGTATTTGCCGGCAATACCGCCAGCGACTCCGGCGGTGGCTTGTACCTGAATGCACCTTCCAGTGCCATCACCAACACCACATTCACCAGCAATTCGGCGAATATGGGCGGTGGTGTGTACAACAACGGCGGTGCGGGTAATACCATCCTCAACGCTACCTTTTGGAACAACAGCGCCATTGTGAGCGGCGGCAGCCTGGGCTCGATTCTCCAACTGAAGAATACCCTCCTGGCTGCGGGCACGCCGCATAACTGCAATGCTCCCCTCGTTTCACTGGGGCACAACCTGGAAAGCGGTAATACCTGCGGCTTGAGTGCGAGCGGAGATATGAGCGGTACCGATGCGCTCCTGGGCTTGCTGCAGGATAACGGCGGCAATACCCTGACCCATGCGCTCTCGCCAGGGAGTCCGGCGATCGACAATGCCGATAATTTATCCTGTCCTGTGACCGACCAGCGCGGCGCCCCCCGCCCTCAGGATGGGGATGGGGATGGGGAAAACAACTGTGATATTGGTTCGTATGAGTCTGCTGAGTATGTGCATCTTTCAGGCATAACGATCAGTGGACCTTCGGCGGGTGCGGTCAATACCGGTTATGCCTTCATTGCGGACGCCAGTCCCATCACTGCCACCCTCCCGATAACCTATCAATGGCAGGCAACCGGGCAGCTGCCCATCACCCACACCGGCGGGTTGAGTGACACGGTCGATTACAACTGGGCGCTGTCCGGCGCGCAGACCATCACCGTTACGGCGAGCAGCGCTGGCGGCTCTGTCGTAGATACCCACACCATGATCATCGATCTCCCCATCGCCGGTCTGGCGGCTGTTAACGACGGTCCCACGGAGCTGGGCATGCCAACTACCTTAACCGCCACGCAGGGGGCTGGAACGAATGTCAGTTACATCTGGGACTTTGGCGATGCGAGCCCGTCCATATCGGGCCAGGAGGTGGCGCATACGTACGCTGCAACCGGGGTATATACCGCTACGGTGACAGCGAGCAATGCCGCCGGCAGTGCGCTGGCGAGCACGCTGGTCACCGTGGTTCCGGAACAGGACGGCCTGTTCCTGCCGCTCATCCTATTTAATGCTTCTGCTCCATAAGCCTCAGCGATTTGGATACAGCCGGCAACCCTATTTTCAGATAGGTTCTTTGCGTTTTGGTACACGCACCACTCTCGCTCTTGACAATTGTCCTTTTTTTCTGTAATATGTAATCGTACGACATATCGATGGGCAACATAAGCGGGTTTGTAGGGGCGTGAGCTGCCAGGTGTGATTAGGCGTCAAAACTGCAAGGCGATAGGGGAACAGGAGGGTGGAATGAGCAACAAAATCCGGTCCACGACGAATGAGCAAGGCGCTGATCTGATAAAAGGAAGAACGCCAGCTGCCGGCTGGGGAGAGGTTGGCCTGGCTGTGCTGCCTTTTCTGTTGATCTTGCTGGGCGGAGGGTTGCCCATGCTGCTGGTTGAGCTTGGCTTGCTGACCTGGGAAGGTGCAGGCATGCGCATCCTGAATACCACCCTGATCGTTGTGCTGGTTGCCTGCCTGCTGGTGGTCTTTATCCTGGCATGGCGGCGCAAATGGCCGGCCTGGTCGGCAACCTGGTACCCGTTTTTTTGTGTCCCGCTGCTGCTAATTCCGGTCGGGCTATTAGCTTTGCTGGCACAGGGGCAGTTCGATTTCACCATCAGCCAGGATGTGGTGATGTATGTATGGTTTCCCCTGTTCATTGCCGTGCTGCTGTACGCGGTGACCCGGTTCGCCCCGCGGCGCGGCCTGCTGGCAGCTTTGCCGCTGATCTACGCACTGTGGACCCCCAATATGGAGTTTGTCCCGGATTCGATCGAGCTATCCATCGAGATCGCCAGCATCCTCCTGGTCTGCCTGACGATCGCCTTTGTCTTACGCAGGGGCGACTGGCGTGAAGGCTTGTATGCCATCCTGGCGGTGAACCTGGCGGTGGGCGCCCTGTTTGCGTATGCCGGCATCTATTATGGTGGAACCCTGCCGTCCACTGCGCCCGGGCCCAACCTGGTGGAGGTGCTGCGCAGCCTGATCCCCCAGTACCTGGCGACCAGCGCCATCCTGTTGGGTCCGCTGTTTGCCTGGAAGTTCCGCCAGATGGGCCTGGCTGAAGGGCGGGGCGGAAAAATCGCTTACCACCTGGTCTTAGCCGGGCTCCTGCTGATCATCATGGCGAACCTGGTTGGCCTGATGCGGACGCTACAGGTCGATTCTCCGGGTAGCTCCGCCAGCGATTCCATGTGGCTGGTGATCATCCTGGGGCTGGGAATCTACCTGGCGGGGGTGGTCTGGCTCTACCGTTACGAGACATTCCCCAGGACAGCCTCCGGATGGGCGCAGGGCAGCTTGCTGGCGCTCCTGCCGCTGGGCATCCCGGCTATGTTTATGCTGCCTTTCATCAGCTGGAAGTGGCCGGTGAGTAACGTCTACGGGACCCCGCTGCTGTGGGTGCTGCCGCATGCAGTCTCCCTTTCGCTTGGGCTGGTGTGGCTGGGGCTGTCTGTGTGGGTGATCACGCGCAGAGGGGAGGCTGTAATGTCGCCGGAAGCAAGGCAAGTGCAGGCAAGTGCCACCGCCTGAGGGGATGATTTTCAACGCAGGGAAGTTCTCGATAACCGCGAAGAATAGAAGAACGCCAAGAGGGGTGGTTATTTAAAGTAGGGCGGGATTCTATCCCGCCGCCTGCCGGGTGATTTCCCTATACGTACGCTGAAAATACAGGTAATTAAGATATAATTAGTATTGTTCACTTCGGTCAGGGGCTTCATGATTTCTGGTGCATCCCGCTTCCTCCTAATTTAAGCCAGATAATCGAATATCCGTCCGGGAGAATCAATCGCCCGCCGCAATGTGCGGCCGCAATGTGCGGCGAGCGACAAATCCCTCCAGGTGGTATGGCAGTAGCGAAACGCTCTACCTGCCACCAGCCGCGTACGTTCTATTCTATTGATCTAAGGAGATTGGGGTATGGAAAACAGCAGTGAAGTCAGCGGTGTGGCACTTAGTGGAGCCAGGCAGGATATACCCGGACCGAAGGGGCATCTGATCATGGGTAGCCTTCCCGACATCCAGCGCGACCGGTTGGGTTTCATGGTCGATTTGCTCAAGTATGGGCCGGTATCCAAATTCCGCGCTGGACCGACATCCGTTATTCAAGTCAGCAGCCCAGAGGGGGTGCAGCATGTCCTCCAGGCGAACAACCACAACTATGATAAGAAAGCCCTGTCCTTCGAGCCGCTGCGAGACTTGATTGGGGATGGATTGCTGCTGAGCGATGGCGACCTGTGGCGCAAGCAGCGCCGCCTGATGCAGCCCGTCTTCCACCGCCAGAAGATCCAGGTTTTTGCAGACATGATGGGCGAAGAGACCGCCGCTGTGCTGGATAGCTGGGGGCAGGCTGCCGCCAGCGGGCAGCCGCTGAATATCCAGCAGGAGATGATGCGCTTCACGCTTAGCATCATCACCCGGGCGCTCTTCAACGAACGGATTGGCGATGAAAACGGCAGCATTGGCAAGAATCTCACCACGCTGCTCGAAGACAGCATCTACCGCTTCGACCATCCCTTTTACCCGCCCCGCAACATTCCAACCCCCCGCAACCGCCGTTACCAGCAGGCAAAAGCCGAGCTTGTTGCGGTGATAGACGGTCTGGTCGAGCGCCGGCGAGCCTCGGTTGGCGAGTACGGCGACCTGCTCGATATGCTGATGATGGCTAAAGATGAAGAGAGCGGCAAGGGCATGAGCAAAGAGCAGCTGCGCTACGAGCTCCTGACCCTGTTCATTGCCGGTCACGAGACCACCGCTTTGTTGCTTGCCTGGGCCTTTTACCTGATCGCCCAGCATCCCCAGGTGCGAGCCCGGATGCAGGCGGAAGCAGCTGAGGTCCTGGGAGGGCGGATTCCTACCCTGGATGACCTGCCGAACTTGAAATATACCCGCATGGTGATGGATGAGACCATGCGCCTGTACCCGCCCGCCTGGCTTACCAACCGCCGGGCAATCGAAGCGGACGAGATCGAAGGCTTTGCCATCCCAACCGGGGCGCAGCTAACGGTCAGCCCGTATGCCACCCACCACGACCCGGCGCTTTGGCCGGACCCGTTCCAGTTTGACCCGGAGCGCTTTACCCCCGAGCGCTCCGCTGACCGGCACCGCTACGCTTATTTCCCCTTCGGAGGCGGGCCGCGGGTGTGCATCGGCAATAACTTTGCCTTGATGGAGGCCCAGATGTTCCTGGCGGCAGTTGCCCAGAGCTACCGGCTGGAGCCTGTCCCCGACCGGCCGGTTGAGCCTGAGGCGCTGATCACCCTGCGCCCCAAGGACGGCCCCTGGATGACCGTCTACCCGGTGTAGATCCCGCCGCCTGGAAAAACAATATTTCAACACAGAGCACACAGAGAAAATATAACAGGTGCAAGGCACTTTGGAAGTGCCTTGCACCTGTCTTTCGCCCAATCTCTGCCGCGGTGTTCGTAGGGCGGGATTCGATCCCGCCGCTTACAGCCACTGGTCCCCCGGGATAGAATCCAGGGCTACTGTTCCGCCATTCGCCCCAATTCGCGGAATTCGCGGCGAACGTTCTGTTGCGCCCCTAGCGCTTGTCTTCCGGCACCTTCAGCTTGGCGTCGATGAACTGCTTGTGGGTCAGCTTCTGCACGTTGGCAATCGCCCGGATCTCTTCCGTCTCCTGGTAAGACACCCCGCCGTCCCCGGCCGCCACGGCAAACAGCACGTCCAAGAAGCGCACCCGCTCATCTTCTGTGGTGAGCTTGAAGAACTCGCGCGATAGGCGGTAATAATCCATCCCTTTGGCAAGCTCCGAGAACGCAATCTCCGCCACCAGGGCGGCTTGCAGCTCCGGGAGTTGCCAGTAGCGGATTATCGCCTGGGTCATCGTATCCCGCTCGCCTTCCTGCACATCGCCGTCCACGAGCGCCACACGCGCCATCAACCCGCCCGCCAGGCTCATCCGGCGCAGTTCGACCTCCGGCACCTGGATCTGGTCGCCGTTCAGCTCCAGGCGGCGGCTGACCGAATAAAAAATCTTGTTGCGGGTGAAGTCATCCAGATACAGCTCGCGGTTGGGCGCCTGGGCGGCTGCCTGCGAGCGGCGTTTCGTTGAGTTACCCAGAAGCTTGCCCATCTTCCCGAATACGCCCGGGTTGGCCTCCTGGATGGCGGCTTTGATCTCCTCCACCGCGGCTTGCTCCTCCGCGGAGAGGGCGCCGTCGGCATTCGCCAGGGCGTCAATCGCCGCCAGGGCCTGGGCCCGATCGTCCGG
>JBFYSV010000128.1:0-2943 GCA_041301185.1 Anaerolineae bacterium | reverse complement strand
TTCAATTTTCTCCTTATATTCAAGTAGGTTTGTTTCATGGTATTTCACTGGGATCAAGATCTCCCAGCCATTCGGCTTGCACCGCATCCACCCAGAAAACACCCTCGGATGCCCAAAACTGCAAAGATGCTTCCGGATCACCGATTCGCAGCAGGAATTCAGCCCGGTTCCCTTCTTGAACTGATTCAAGAACGTTCACTGCTTTGAGTGGGAAGAGCAGGAGATGAGGTGGGTCAGGCGCAGTGCTTATGTAGATGATGCGCACATAGCCGACAAACGGAGCTTTAAGAAACCAGGTGTGAACTTCTTCCAGCGGGCTGCCCCCCATGTAAGAAGAACCTGTTCTACCGAAGGTATCAGCCATGCTGGCGGCTACATCCTGAGTGCTCGTGTCTATAGTACCAATCGAGAATGTATCTCCTGCCGAAAAATCAGCTTCAACAGGAAAAGAAATGATCTGATGATCTTCATAGGCAATCGGAAATGCCTGGGTGAACATCTTCCTGTAGGCTTCCATGAAAGGATACCTATAGTGATCAGTCAGATATTGCTCCTCGGCTCTAACCACGCCAAAGGAACGGAAAGTCTGATCATAATAGCCAACCCAGGGTTGATCCACCACCTTGAACAAGTACCAATCACTTGGTGCCGTAGAGAGCACTTCTGCAAAGGATAGGATATGACCTGCATGATTATACTCAGGCTCAGAATAAAAGAATAAACCATAGGTTGGATCGTAAAGATGCCACTGACCATCATAATAGATTTCAGTGAGTACATGGCTTTGATAGATCACCCCAAACATTCCAATATAGTGCGCCGGAATCCCTGCCTTGCGGACAAGAGCTTGGAAACTGATGTTCATGCCTCCGCAAATGGCATATCCCTCAGTAAGGATTTTCGTGGCAGTTCCGCTGTTATTCTCCAAACGCAGGGAGGTAGAAACATAGCGTTGGATTTCAATGACAATCTGCTCTTCCGTTAAGCCGGACATGTCCTCCGGGAAAAGCGTATCCAGGATCGATTGCAGAAATGCCTGGTCTTCTGCCGGGTCCAAAGCAAGGTCAGCTTCAGTCGGCAGGGGGGATTGAACTGCAAGAACATTCATTGCCATCCCGGGTTCCTCCAGGACTGATGGCAGAGACGGATTAACCGGGGTGGGTGTTGGAAAAACCACACTGGAGGTCGGGGATGGGATGGGCTCCGTTTCAGGTGGCTGTGGATTGAGCAATCCCATCAACTTGATTTCTAACCGATCCAGCAAGTTATAACGCCACTGTGCAAGCGATGTAAGGCCAGCTGAACCCAGCATCAAAAAGAAAAGGATCAACACAATCTGGCCAAGAGATAAATGGATCGTCTTCTTCATAAAAAATCGGGTTTCCTGTAAAGGCTGCTTACCTTTCTGATCCTTCATGGAACACCAGAAGAGTCAGCTTCCACCCACTCCGCTTGAATGGCATCTACCCAATACACACCATTTGCAGACCAAAATTGCAAGGATGACTCCGGATCACTGATTCGCAGAAGGAACTCAGCCCTGTTCCCCTCCTGCGATGCAGATACAACGTAAACCGCTTTGAGCGGGAAAAGCATGAGTATAGGCGGTTCAGCCTCTGTACTCGTATATGTAATCCGCACAAGGCCAGGGGATGGAACTTTGATAAACCAAGTATGAACGTATTGACGACTGGATGTACCAATGAGGTAATACATGCCCACTTTCCCGGCTGTCTCGGCGGCAGAAGTAGCCGCGATTGTATCGCCATTACTGTTATCCACTTCACCAATAGTAAATTGGGCATCTTGGGTAAGATCAACAACCACCGGGAACGAGATGAATTGATTATCATCGTAAGCCACCGGGAATGTCATTGTGAACATCTGCCGGTATTCAGCAAGGAAGGAGTAACCATAATAATCGGCCAGATAGTCATCTTCAGCCCGAACAACGCTGGAGGAATGCAGGGATACATCGTACCCTTCCCAGGGTTGATCTACAACCTTGAAGAGGTACCATTCTTCTGCGGGGTGATCAACCAGTTCATCCAGCGAGGCAATCCTGCCAGTCTGGTTGTATTCCGGTTCAGAGTAGAAGAACAGGCCATAGGTCGGATCGAACAGGTGCCATTGATGATCATAGTAAACCTCTACCAGCGAATGCCCTCCCTGCGAGATTAACCCGTACATGCCTACCTTGCGAGCGGGGATGCCAGCCAGGCGCACCAGGGCACGAAAGCTGACACTCATCCCGCCACATTGAGCATAACCATCCTGGAGGATCTTGGTGGCATTGCCTGTATTAGGCTTCAAAACCAGCGCACTGGCTACATACTGCTGGATCTCCATCGTGATTTCTTCTTCGGACAAACCGCTCATTCCATCCGTAAAGATGATATCCAGAATGGATTGCAAATAATCCCGATCTTCACTATCGTCAATCAGCAGATCGTTGTCATCAGGGAGACGCGACTGGACAGCCAGGACATTGAGGACAGCATTGTGAACATCCGGCATGGCAGGCGGCAGTTCGAGCGTGGCAAGAGGCGGTTGAGGGGTTGCAGGGAGTGGTTCAGCCGTCGATAGAAGCGGTTGCGTGGGTGCAGGGGTGGATGAAACGATAGCCGTCTCTTGAGGCAGCAGGAGTTGTTTGATTTTCACTTCTACCCGGTCTGCCAGATCATACCGCCATTGTGCAACCGTCACGGCCCCAACCGAAACCATTGCAAGCGCGCAAGCGATAACCAAAGCCCGGCCAAGAGGAATATCAACTTTTTTCCTCATCACTTTTCCATGATCTTCCTTACAAAAGTATTTATAGTTCTCTGGGAGTTGCCGTGATGGATGGAAAGATATGGGGGTATGGGGCGGGCTTCGCCCGCCCCATACCCCCAATTTCCTCCCGCTTCCGGCGATTCCCAAAGAACCGTATTTAGTATCATC
>JBFYSV010000127.1:0-3603 GCA_041301185.1 Anaerolineae bacterium | reverse complement strand
CGCCCGTTAAAGCGGTACGCGAGCTGGGTTCAGACCGTCGTGAGACAGGTCGGTCTCTATCCGCTGTGGGCGAAAGGGATTTGAGAGGAGCTGCCCCTAGTACGAGAGGACCGGGGTGGACAGACCTCTAGTGTGCCAGTTGTCGTGCCAACGGCATCGCTGGGTAGCTAAGTCTGGCAGAGATAACCGCTGAAAGCATCTAAGTGGGAAACTCGCCTCAAGATGAGATCCCTCATCCGTAAGGAGTAAGGCCGCAGGAAGACTACCTGCTTGATAGGCGGGAAGTGGAAGCGCAGCAATGTGTGGAGCTAACCCGTACTAATGGCCGAGGGCTTCTGTTGTGGTGCGGAGAACTCGATCTCCTTCTAGTTCTTTCTGAAGATGTGTCTCGCTTGTTCAAACCCTTTGTGAAACAGTCTCTTGGTGATTGGAGCGACGGAAGTCTACCCGGTCCCTTCTCGAACCCGGTCGTTAAGGCCGTCAGCGCCGGTGGTACTTGGGGGGCAGCCCCCTGGGAGAGTAGGTCATCGCCAAGAGACTTTTCTTTTTAAAAGAATTGGAATCATTAAAATTTGACAGCTTATCGTTAATCTTGTATAATGCCCTGGCATTGCAAGCTGCTCTTTACCTTTTTCAGAGTATTCTGTAGGAGTGAGCAACGATTGAAATAATCAATGATGATCGTGAACAATGAAGGAAACTGGCTCGGCTGTTTTCGCGATCATCAGCCGAGTTTTATTTTGGAAGACCTTCCGTATTTGTCAAATACGAAAGGAGGTGAAAAACGTGACTACAGTAAACTTGCGTCAAAATGAATCACAAGATCAGTTGCTCAAGCGCTTTCGCAAAAAAGTGGCGAAGAGTGGAATCCTGAGCACCGTACGCAGGAAGCGTTGGTTCGTTTCAAAGAGTGAATTGCGACGGATTGATAAGAAGAAATCGATTCGCCGGATTAAGCGCCGCCAGCAGACGGATATGGAGTAAAGTGGATTTTTGTAGAATTGTTGCTTTTGTGAACATTGTGGACCATGGTCCAGTTCAGAATTTGGAGGAGTGATGGCGAAAGATGAAGATAAGATTCAGGTGGAAGGCAATGTGGTAGAAGCCCTGCCTGGCACACAGTTCAAGGTTCGCCTGGACAATGGCCACGAGGTGTTGGCTTATCTTTCCGGTAAAATGCGCAAATATTACATTCGTATTTTATTGGGGGATCGTGTGCGGGTGGAGGTGTCACCTTACGATTTGACCCGAGGCAGGATTGTTTACCGCCAGCGGAAATATACAGAACAACCAGAGTTCGAAGCTTAACCCAACCCATTCAATCAACAAGCCCCGGGTAATCATCCCGGGGCTTGGTTTTTTAACCGACTTGCGCTTTTGCTCTAGTACGAGCTGAGCACCTTCATATAATTGGCACGCTCGAAGGCGGCCGGATCGGCGACTGCGCGCTGGCTCATGCTGCCCTTCATCTGGGCCACGGAAACATATTCATGCTCCTCCATCCAGGAGACCACATCATTTAGGATCGTGGCAGCATAGGCTGGACCGTGCTTCAACAGGGCGGAAGTGCTCATGGCAGCGCTGGATCCAGCCATGACCGCTTTGACCAGGTCCGTGCCGCTGTGGATACCAGTGGTCAGGGCCAGGTCGATATTTACCCGCCCGAACAGGATGGCGATCCAGCGCAAGGGCAACCGTAATTCCTGGGAGCTGCTAAGCACCAGGTTGGGAACCACTTCTAGATTCTCCAGGTCGAAATCCGGCTGGTAGAATCGGTTGAACAGCACCAGCCCGCGCGCCCCAGCCTGTGCCAGCCGGCTTGCAAAGTTGGGTAATGCGGTGATGAAGGGGCCAATTTTTACTGCCAGGGGGATGCGCACCTGTTCACACATGCTGCCGACCAGGTGGATGTATTGGTCCTCCAGCTGAGAGCTGGTCAAATGGGTATCGGTCGGCAGGTAATACAGGTTCAACTCCAGGGCGTCTGCACCAGCCTGCTCAATTTTCTTAGCATAATCGATCCATCCACCCGAGGATACCCCGTTCAGACTTCCCATCACCGGGATCTGCAGCGCTTTTTTCAGGTTGCGGACCTCACTTACATACTTATCTGGCCCGATGCTGTACTGGCCGATTTCAGGAATGTAGGTTAATGCTTCGGCAAATTGGTAGGATCCACGCTCTAAATCCTCGTGAAGTTTCAGCCCTTCACGCATGATCTGTTCCTCAAAGAGCGAGTACATGACGACCGCAGAAGCTCCAGCATCCTGTAGCTGTAAGGCTGTCTCAACTTTACTCGAAAGTGGCGAGGCAGATGCCACCAGCGGATTTTTTAATTTCAGACCCAGGTAGGTAGTGGTCAAATCAACCATTTTTTTTATTCCTTTCCATTGTTATCGTAGTGCATAGCTGCCATTTGCCGGTAGAGATCCCAGCGGCTTTGAATGTCTTTCTTTGCCAGCTTCATTAGCATTTCGGCGCGCGCCTCGTCAGCCTGGACAAGCTGCTTGTAGCGAGTTTCGTTATAAGCATACTGCTCGAATGGGACAGACGGCTCCTTGGAGTCAATCGACAGGGGATTCTTGCCCTCAGCGATCAAGGCAGGGTTGTAGCGGTAAAGCGGCCAGGCGCCCGATTGGACGGCTAACTTCTGTTGTTCCAGGCCTTTGCGCAGGTCAAACCCGTGGGCGATGCAGTGGCTGTAGGCGATGATAAGAGACGGACCATCGTACGCATCGGCTTCCAGGAAGGCATTCAGCGTTTGCTGGTCGCTGGCGCCCATGGCAATCCGGGCTACGTAAACATAACCGTAAGCCATGGCGATCATCCCCAGGTCTTTCTTGGGCAAGCCCTTACCCTGGGCTGCAAAGCGGGCGACGGCAGCACGCGGGGTGGCTTTGGAGGCCTGCCCACCCGTGTTGGAATAAACTTCGGTATCCAATACCAGCAGGTTCACATTGCGGCCCGAGGCCAGGACGTGATCCAGCCCGCCGTAACCGATATCGTAAGCCCAGCCATCGCCACCGACAATCCAGACGCTCTTGCGCACCAACTCGTCTGCCAGGCTGAGCAAGTCGCGCGCCTGTGGATCGTTGACACCAGCAAGGCGCTGTTTTAAAATTTCAACCCGCTCGCGCTGGGTCCGGATGCCGGCTTCGTTGCTCTGGTCCGCATTCAACAGGTCGTTGACCAGGGCATCACCGAGTTTTCCTGCCAGTTGAGGCAGCAACTCGCGCGCATATTCCATCTGCTTGTCGACTGTCAGGCGCATCCCCAGGCCAAACTCGGCGTTGTCTTCGAAGAGCGAGTTCGACCAGGCGGGACCGCGACCATCCTCGTTGACTGCCCAGGGGGTGGTCGGTAAGTTGCCACCGTAAATCGAGGAGCAGCCGGTGGCATTGGCTACCAGGGCACGATCCCCAAAAAGCTGGCTGAGCAGCTTGACGTAGGGTGTCTCACCACAGCCGGTGCAGGCGCCTGAGAATTCAAACAACGGCCGCAGGAGCTGCGAGTTCTTGACGGTTCTCAAGCTCATCTGGGTGCGGTCGACCTCCGGTAAGGTCAGGAAGTAGTCCCACTTCAGGCGCTCGCTCTCGCGAATTG
>JBFYSV010000125.1:0-2825 GCA_041301185.1 Anaerolineae bacterium | reverse complement strand
GGCGCGCTTCCAGCCACTCAACCTGGACCTCGCGCTGGCCGCGATAATTGCTGCTGCGCAGGGTATAAGCCAGGTCGAACCTGCCCTCGGGCACCTGCTCGTTACCTCCCTGCCACCAGATCACGCGCCGGGTCTGCCCGTGCTCATCTTCGATGGTGAGCAGAAGATGTTCCGCCTCCCGCCCAATGGGGGTCTGGCTGAGCAGGCGCAGGCCGCGACTGGCGAACACCAGCGGGGGATTTCCGGGGCCGAACGGGGCCAGGCGTTCCAGGTCGGCGACCAGCTCAAGGTTTATTTCATCCAGACTCAGATACGCCTCGATCTGAAGCGGGGGGCGCGGTGGGGCCTGCCCGAGCATGGCTTGCACGCTGCGGCTCAAAGCCCGGCGAAACTCGCCGATGCGCTCCGGCTGAATGGACAAGCCGGCAGCCATCGGGTGCCCGCCGAAGCCTGCCAGCAGCTCCTGCTGGGCGCTAATAGCCGCGCTGATATTAACCCCCTCGATGGAGCGGGCAGACCCGCGGGCCAGCTCGCCGGGTGGGCTGGCAAGCAAAATGACCGGCTTGTGGTAGCGCTCGACCAGGCGGCTGGCAACGATCCCCAGCACGCCCGCTGGCCAGGCAGGGTGAGCCAGCACCAGCGCTGCGCTATCCAGGAGCGAGTTGTCCTGATCGAGCTGCGCCCGGGCAGCCTGGTAGACCTGGTCGGTGAGCAGCTTGCGGCGTGCATTCAAGCCTTCCAGCTCCAGGGCGAGCAAGCGAGCTCGCCCTGTGTCCTGAGTGGTGAGAAATTCCACCACAGGGTTCGCGTCGGAGAGCCTGCCCAGGGCGTTCAGGCGCGGCGCTAAAACAAAGGCAATATGCTCCTCGGAAAGCCAGCGGGGATCTAGCTCGGCCAGCTCCAGAATGGCTTGCAAGCCCAGCCTGTGTGGGTTGCGCAGGCTTTGCAACCCGCGTTGAACCAGGTAGCGGGCATCGCCCCGCAGGATAGCCAGGTCGGCGATGATCCCCATCGCTGCCAGGTCTAGCTGGCGCTCCAGCTCAGCCACTTGTCCGGCTTGGTGGAGCAGATATTGAGCGAGTTTGTATGCCACACCCACCCCGGGTAATGTACCCAGGGGATGCTCCAGCGGGAGCAGCTTGGGGTTGACCACGCTAAATGCTTGCGGCAGGGTCGGGGGCAGGTCGTGGTGATCGGTGATGATCACATCTACGCCCGATTGCTGTGCATAGGCCACCGATTCATGGGCGCTGATGCCCGTATCGCAGGTGAGCAAGACGTGAGGCTTGTGGGTAAACTCGAGGATTTTCTGTAGTACAGGTAAATTTACACCGTGCGACTCGCTGGCGCGGACCGGGATGTGATAGATCACATCTGCGCCCAGATCCCGCAGGACAGATACCAGCAGGGTTGTGGAGGTCTGCCCATCTACGTCGAAATCACCCCACACGCAGATCCTTTCTCCGCGGCGGATGGCGTCTTGCAGCCGCTCGCCTGCCACTACCAGACCGGGCAGCTCTTCGGGCGGCGAGGGTGTGTAGGCAGCCGGGTCCAGGAAAGCCCGGGCGGATTCTGCGTCCCGAATACCGCGGTTGGCGAGCGCCTGGGCTACCAGTGGGTGTCCGCCAACTGCAGCGGCGAGGCTGGGCGGAGCTGAGGCTTCAGGCGGTTCACTCCAGGCGCGCATGGGGGATATACAAGTCAGGCGGTAGCTTAAAATTCAATCTCGGCAATCTGGTCAAAGTCGAGCTCAAGAGCGATTTCACTTTCCGCCGTGTATTCGCCGTCTTGCTCGGCTGCCCAGCCGGCAGAGATACCTCGATTGCATAATGAGCGATAAACACAGAAAGCGCATCGTTTTTTATCTAAAGTTAGGTGGAAATCATCTTCTTTCAGGTTATGGATGGTGTCCACAAGGCTGGTCAGGTATGCTTCGTCTGCCTGGTGGGCATTTGCATCATAGGTGAAGCGCTCTTCCTGCCCAGGATGAGAGGCAAACCAGTAGATCATCTCAACCTGCTCGGGCAGAACGGGCTGGCCCAGGTTGAGACTGGCTCCGCCACGCCCTAACAAGTACGGGTAGACGCGGGTTTGCAGGCGGGCCTCCAACCACTGGCGTTTGGGCTTGTTGCGGGAGGTTTTCCAGTCATAGATCAGCATCTTGTGATCCAGCGTTACCACCAGCAGGTCGAACTTGGCGACTAGGCGGGAGTCGCGCATGGGGATCGAAAGGCTGATCTCAGGGAACAGCCGCCAGCCGGCAGATGCTGCCGAATCTTTCAGACCGGGGGCAATTTGCATAAAATGATCCCACCAGCCCCGAAGATCGGGATCGTGGATCATACTCTCCAGGCGGCTGGCGGGGATGCCGAGCAGGAACTGCTGCGCCAGGCGATGGAAAGCCGCTCCCTGTTGCAGGTAATGCTCTTGTTCGAGGACTGGCTCGGTCTCGAGCGCCGGCCAGGAAAGGCGCTGGATATGGCGCAGCAGAAAACGCCTGCGGCAATCGACAAAATCTTGCAGGCTGGCCTGGCTGAACTGGAAATCTGGGGGCAGGTTCATCGCTCCAACTTCTGGTAGAAATTTTGTAGCTGGACCAGTGCCACGGCGGGCAATGCCTGGCCTTTACGACCGCTGTTCAGTGTGATGATCAACTCGCACTTTGCCCGGGTAATCCCAACGTACAACAAGCGCAGGCGCTCGCGGGCATAATCCAGGCGGGCTTGCTGGCTGGCGAGACCTTCCTGGTACCATTCATACTGGCCTGGTTGCAGAGCTGCTTGCAATTGGGCGAGCGCTTCAGCCTCCGGGTTGAGATGATCCCG
>JBFYSV010000123.1:0-6023 GCA_041301185.1 Anaerolineae bacterium | reverse complement strand
CCCCCACAGAACCGCCCCACCACGGTAATTCTCAGACACCCGATATTTTCCGGGCAGGTGGATTATATTCAGATAGCGGGATTGTGGCGTTAACAATGACTTGAGATCGGGTTAAGTCTCAATTAAGGCTTTGCCCTGTGCTCGCGCTAAGCCTCGTCCATGCGCCAGCGGGGGGGTTGCCAGAGCGTGCCCCACTTGCTCTCGAACTTACCCCGGTTCTCGAGATGCAAGCGATTGAAACGCTCTTGAGCAAGCTGGGAAAAAGCCGCGCTGCCCCAGTGGTGGATGTAGACATCCTCAGCACACAGGATGCGGTATCCCTTTTGGCGAATGCGCAAAGAGAAGTCATCGTCTTCGTACATGCCGACGCCAAATTGCTCGTCCAATGGACCAACTGAATCGATTACTGTCCGGTGGACGAGCATACAAAACAGCGCCAGCATGCGGATTTCAAACGACTGCCCGGCATGAGCCTGGGTGTAGCGGTGGGCGAACTCGTCCAGATCGGAGATTTGGTGATAATCCACAGCGATCCGGCTCTCGTTACCGGCGTAATTGGTCACGGGTCCCACAGCCCCGATCGAAGGATCGCTCAGGTGGGCGATCAGACCAGACAGCCAGCCGGGGGTTACAATGATGTCATTATTCAGGTAAGCGATATACTCGCCGCTGGAAGCGGCAACTCCCTGGTTGTTACCGGCAGCAAAGCCGCGGTTTTCCTTGTTTAATACCAGGCGCACATTCGAGTGTGAGGCAGCTACTGTCTGCAGGTAATCAGAGGTGCCATCGGTGGATGCGTTATCCACGACGACGATTTCATAATTGGGATAGATGGTTTTGCTGAAAATGCTCTCCAGGCACTGGCGGGTATAGTCCAGGTTGTTATAGGTCAGAATAATGAGGCTGGCTTTGGGAAATAGATCTTGAACCGCAGCCTGGAGTTCGGAGGTGTGCTCGAGCGCCAGGGGGAGATCGATATGCAGATCACAGCGTTGATTGGGGATTCCATCATTCTGTTGCAGGCTGCTTATGATCTTCCAGCCGAAGCTGTTGCGTAAGATGAATGGGAGAGCGGTATGCGCCGGACCATCGATCCAGCATACGGCTGAGTGGATGCCGGCGTGCAGGCGCAGCTGATTAAAAAATATTATCTGAGTCTCTACATCTGCTGGGTTACCTGCCTGGCTGTTTTGTGCAGGCAAATCGATCGAGAAAATCTGCTCTTGGAGCGGCTTGATGACCGGATTCGCTATTGTTGAGACTGGCGAGATGAAGAACAGCCGCGAGCCTGGTTGGGTGAACTGATCGAGGAGCTCTCGCAGGCTCTCCGGCAGCTCGTGCCAGCCTGATCGAGAGAAAAAGAGTACATCATACGCCCTGGCAGGCGGCAGACCCGGGAGCAAGATGGATAAATCAGCGACAGGTGGTAAGCCCGCCTGCTCCAAGGATTGGGCAGCGGCTGGTGGGGCAGGGCTTTCCGGTTGGGCAGGCGCGGTGCTGGCTCGCCTGGTAGGGGCGCTGACCCGCTTTGCCAGTTGCTGGGCTTTGTTTAGGATGCGCCAGGCAGGGTTGCGCCAAAACTCTTCCAGTTGGACGCCAAGCTGTTCAATGTACTCGCTGGATTCGCGCTCTTTGCGTTTTAGCATGACATTCAGGGCGCGCACTTCCCAGTCACGGTCAGAAATCTGTTTTTCCAGGTCGCGATGCCAGGAGCGAACCTGCCCGGCAAGGTGGGCTACCTGGTGTGCGACTGGCAAATTGGCGGTATGCGCTTCAGCAGCCTCGCCTGCCTGGTTAAAGGCTTCCAGCCAGCGGGAGGCGTTCCTGGATAGCAGCCAGTTTTGAGAGACGGTTTTTTGGGCTGCCCGGGCAATCTGGTCGCGCAATTCAGCCGAATCTGCCAGAGCATTCAAACCTGTGAGCCACTCATCCCGGCTTGATGCCAGCCAGCCGTTTCGCCTGTGCTCAATAACCTCTTGGTACGGTTCGGTCTGGCTATAGATGCCCGGCATCCCGCAAGCGCTGAGCTCAAAAAACCTTAATGGGCTTTGGCTGCGGAGGTAAGCATGCTGGTCTGGGTGCGGTATGACATACACATCGCACCTCTGGTTGGAGACGAGAGCGGCATAGCCAGAATAGTCCAGCGGAAGATCTGCCCGCCAGTCCAGGTTGGGCAGAGCAAGCAGGGATTCCGGAGGGCGGCATCCCCAGACGCGCAGCAAGACGCTATCCCCGCGCTGCCTTAGAAACGATGCCAGAGCGTCTACAAACCCGTCCGGATCGGAAAATACGTGATGGTCATGTATCCATCCGAGTACGAGGGGCGTGAGATTGGCATGGGCAGTGACTGGTTCCAGAGGCCACAGGAGGTCATCCAGGCAAGTTGGCAGCAGCCAGGTCAGCGGGTTGAGAGGGCGAATGGCTTCCTGTAGGGCGGTCGTGCTGACGGTGACCGCGTCTGCCTCGACAATCGCCTGAAGAACCGGAAACAGTGCATCGCTCTTGTAATGAAACTGGCGATCCGGGTGATTGTCCGGGAGATCCAGGAGCAGGTCATCCAGATCGTACAAAACCGGTTTGCCAAGCTGGCGAGCCTGATCCACAACTTGGCGAAAGGATTTTGCCAGGCGGGGGAAGTCGCGATGGATATGCACCAGGTCGCAGCGGGCAACGTCATCGGCGATGACCTGATCCCAGCGGGTCGATTGATACAAGGTGATCCCGGCTTGCTGCCAGGGAGCGACCAGGCGCGTGGCTGGGGAGGTGTGCTGCCATGCGTGGAGCGAATAACCTGCCACGCGTTTCTCTGTGGGAGGTGTATCGTTCATACGTCTGCGTCCAAAGCGAGGGCGAGGGCGTCTTGCCAGGTCGGGAGGCGCAGGGAAAAGACACTGGTGAAGTGATCACAGTTCAGGGCAGAAAATAGGGGACGCCGTGCAGGGGTGGGAAAGTCTGCCGTAAGGGCAGGTAATACCTGCCGGGCGACCTGCTCCTCTCGCCGAGGATCAAGGCGCAGAATAGCCTCCGCCCACTCCAGCCGGCTGGCGTACCCGCTGCCAGCCAGGTGGTACAGTCCAGCCCGCTCTGCCAGCCAGCCAGCCGAATTCCCGATAGACTCAGCCAGCAGCTGGGCGGTAATCTCTGCCAGCTGGCGCGACCAGGTGGGGTTGCCAACCTGGTCGCTTACCACCTTTAATGTTTCTTGCCTGCGTGCCCAGCTGAGGACTTTGGTGACAAAGCTATCCCGGCGCAGGCTGTACACCCAGCTGGTACGCAGGATCAGGTATGCCCCTCCGCATGCCTGAATGGCACGCTCGCCTTCCAGCTTGCTTTGACCGTACACCCCCAGGGGGATGGGATGGTCAGCCTCAATATACGGGTGATCCGTAGCGCCATCGAAGACGTAATCTGTGGAAAAATGCACCAGACCAGCTCCCAGAGTGCGGGCTTCCTCTGCCAGAATCCCAGGAGCGCGGGCGTTGATATCCATGGCAGCCTGCGGCTCGCTTTCGGCCCGGTCAACTGCCGTGTAGGCAGTGGCGTTGACGATCACCGCGGGCTGCACCCGGCGCACCAGCTGGAGGATCTGCTCGGGCTGGGACAGGTCGATTTCCGGGTAATCCACGGCGATTAATTCTCCCAGCGGCGAGAGGCTGCGGTGTAGCTCCCAGCCAAGCTGACCCAATTTACCCAATAGCAGGACACGCATCATACGGTTGTCAGAGGTTGTGATAGCGGATATCCTCTTCTGCCAGGCGCAGCAAGTATTTACCGTACTCGTTGTTGTCCATAGCCTTAGCCAGGCTGCGCAGGTCATCTAGACCGATATAACCCATGCGGAAAGCGATCTCCTCGGGGCAAGAGATCATCATGCCCTGCCGCTCTTCTACCGCCATCACAAAATTAGCGGCCTGCAACAGCGATTCGTGGGTGCCGGCGTCCAGCCAGGCTGTGCCGCGCCCTAACGCATCGACCTGCAGGCTGCCCTGCTCCAGATAGAGCTGGTTGAGATCGGTTATCTCGAGCTCACCCCGGGGGGACGGCTTCAGGTTGGAAGCCAGTGAGAAAACCTGGTGGTCGTAAAAATATATCCCGGGGACGGCGTAATGGGAGCGCGGATGGGTGGGCTTTTCTTCAATACTGATCGCACGCCCTTGCTGGTTGAACTCGACAACACCGTATCGTTGCGGATCGCGCACGGGATAGGCAAAAATTAGAGCACCTTCTTGCAGGGAGGCGGCATTGCGCATTTTTTCGGGCAGGCTGGTGCCGTAGAAAATATTGTCACCCAGGATCAGGCAGACAGGCTGGTCTGCCAGAAAATCAGGCTTGAGCAGAAAAGCTTCGGCAAGGCCGCGGGGTTGCTCTTGCTCAACATAGGTGAACTGCAACCCCCACTGGGCGCCATCGCCGAGCAAGGTGCGAAAAGCCGGCAAGGCTTCGGGTGTGCTGATTACCATGATCTCTCGAATGCCAGCCAGCATTAAGATCGAGAGCGGGTAGTATACCATGGGCTTGTCGTAGACCGGCAGCAATTGCTTGCTGATAGCAGTGGTGAGTGGAAACAGGCGGGTGCCGCGCCCGCCAGCTAATATGATTCCTTTCATGCCTGTTCTCCCCTTTTTTGATAGTTTTGTTCCAGCCAGCCCTGGTAGGACTGCTGCTTGCGGATGGCATCGATCCATTCTGGATGGTCCAGATACCATTGGACAGTCTTTAGCAGCCCGGTGGTTAACGTCTGGCGAGGCTGCCATCCGAGCTGATGGTGAACTTTGCCGATATCGATGTCGTAGCGCCGGTCGTGACCGGGGCGGTCGGGGACATGCTGGATCAATGAGGTATGGGGTACATTGGGTGAATCTGGTTGGAGCTCATCCAGGATGTCGCACAGCGTGTGGACTACGGTCAGGTTGGGCGGCTGGTTATTACCGCCGACGTTATACGTCTCACCCGGGGTACCCTGGCGGATAACCATCCAGATCGCTTCGCAATGGTCTTCAACGAATAACCAGTCCCTGATCTGTTGCCCATCGCCGTAAATCGGCAGGGGGCGGCTATCCAGGGCGTTTAAGATCATCAATGGGATGAGCTTTTCTGGGAACTGGTAGGGACCGTAGTTATTGGAGCAATTGGTGATGGTGACCGGCAGGTCGTAAGTGATATGGTAGGCTCTCACCAGGTGATCGCTGGCTGCTTTGGAGGCAGCATACGGCGAGTTCGGAGCATAGGGGGTTGTCTCCTGGAAGGGAGGATCGTCCGGAGCCAGGGTTCCGTAGACCTCATCCGTGGACACATGATGGAAGCGGACCGCCTGGTGAGGGAAGACTTTTTCTCCCAACCAGTACTGGCGCACAGCTTCCAGCAAGGTGAAAGTGCCAACGATATTCGATTGGATGAATTGGTCGGGCGCGGTTATCGAGCGGTCGACGTGTGTTTCGGCAGCGAAATGCACCACGGTGCTGATCTGGTAGCATCGGAGTAGCTCATCGATCAGAGGGCGGTCACAGATATCGCCCTTCACGAAGATGTGCTGCTCTGGATTAGGCAGATCTTTCAGATTCTCCAGGCTGCCAGCGTAAGTGAGAACGTCCAGGTTGATAACCTGTACATCCGGTTCAACGCCCAGCAAGTAGCGGACAAAATTGGAGCCGATGAAACCTGCTCCCCCAGTCACTAAAACAGATTGCATATTAACTCCATTCCTATGAGTAAGTCTCTGCCTCACTCAAGGGCTTTCCCAGCGCATCTTTGGGCGAGATGAGCATAGGGGAATTATCGGATAGAGGCCAGGCGATATTGAGAGCAGGATCGTTCCATAACAAAGTGCGCTCCCATTGGGGGGCATAATAATCAGTGGTTTTGTAGATCACTTCAGCCCACTCGCTGAGCACGTAGAAGCCGTGGGCAAACCCTGGCGGGACCCACAGCTGCAGCTTGTTCTCGGCGGAAAGACGAATTCCTTCCCATTGGCCAAAAGCGGGCGAAGTGCGGCGGAGATCAACTGCTACATCGAATACTTCGCC
>JBFYSV010000121.1:0-4884 GCA_041301185.1 Anaerolineae bacterium | reverse complement strand
ATATGATGTTAGAAAGGACGCAAGGACCGGTATATATCCTGGCGGATTACAGCAAATGGGGCGTGGTATCTAACTTCGAAATTGCTCCCATTCAGCGGGTCAATAAGCTGATCACCGATAGCCATCTTGATCCCAGTGCGTACGCATCGCTCGCAGCGTATTCGATCGAAATCCTGATAGCCGGTAAGAATGGTAAATAAAGACTGTCTGATTTCAGATTAGCATGACCGTGGCATTGTAGCTGTAAAAGACCTGTCAATATAACTCGCGGAGGCACTTGCATGGCATTTCTGTTTAAAAAATCCAGGAAAAGCGTTACCCGTCTATTCTATGCCACCGATATCCACGGCTCCGAGCGCACCTATCGCAAGTTCGTCAACGCCGGAAAGTTCTACGAGGCAAATGTCCTGGTAATGGGCGGTGATATCACCGGTAAATTGCTGATCCCGGTTATCCGCGAGCAAAACGGTCATTTCCGCGCCACCCTGCAAGGACGGACGGAACATTACGAAAGCGAAACCGAGCTGCAATCCTTGTACGACCGTTTGGGTTTGTTGGGGTTTTATTATCAGATCATGGATGAAGACGAGTTCCTGGCTTTACAGGCTGACCCGGCAGCGGTGGACGCTCTCTTTCACACCCTGGCTCGCCGGCGGCTGGAATCGTGGGTGGACCTGGCAGAAGAGCGCTTGAAAGGCACCGGGATCAAGTGTTTCGTCACCGGCGGCAATGATGATGACCCTGAAGTATTGGAACCGATCCATCGAGCTGGCACACAATCGTTCTTTGGCTGTGAAGGCCAGATGGTCAACGTGGATGACGACCACACCATGATCAGCGTCGGTTTCAGCACCCCTACTCCGTGGAAAACCCCACGCGAAATTCCAGACGAGCAGTTGGGTGTAATGATTGAAGAGATGGTTTCAAAGGTTAGCAATCTGAATAACTGCATCTTCAACTTCCATGATCCACCTAAAGATTCAACCCTGGATACCTGCCCGATGCTGGACTGGAGCAAAGACCCCCCTGAAGCAATTATCCAGGGCGGGCAGCAGGTAATGCATGGGGCTGGCAGTACGTCTGTGCGGAATGCCATCGAGAAATACCAACCCATGCTCGGGCTGCACGGTCATATCCACGAGTCCCAGGGAGCAGTAAAAATCGGGCGGACAACCTGCATTAATCCAGGCAGCGAATACGGTGAAGGCTTTTTACGCGGCTGCCTGATTAATTTATCCGATGGAAAGATTGAGAGCTATCAGATGACCAGCGGTTAGATTTACAAAGGCATCACCTTGAAAGGAGGTCTACTCAATAACCAGGTAAGCCAATTTCTTCCAGTCATTGTGCACTTACCCCGTACTCTCGGGGGCACCTGGCAAGCACAGACGGATAAGATCGTCGTGTTGCGTCCCGAAAGGATATTTTTATGTGGCACATCCCGCACAATAATGTGCTGCACAATTCCGTGACGACATCTGAGGAGGAATGAGATGGCTACAGCTACTGCGAAACCCGAGGTTTTCACCCGTAAAGCATCTGGACTTGTGCGGGTGATGTCCCCATTTTCGGCCTTTATTTACAATATCCTGACAATGGGATTGATATTTCCATGGACTTACTTATGGGCGCCTGGCGCACTACCCGGTGGTAAGCTCGTATGGGGTATCTTATTGGCAATGCTCCTGGAGATCCCGATTGCGTTCGTCTATGTCTGGCTCTCAACAGCGCTCCCCCGCTCAGGAGGTGATTACGTCTTTCAGAGCCGTGTATTTGGCGGCGGTGTTGCGTTCACAGTGGTGATGTCGGGATACGTTATCTGGATATTGCAATGGGTGGCTCTATCTGGTTGGTTGCTCTCATATCTTGGCTTTGCTCCGCTTTTCCTGGGCTTGGGAGCCACGACAGGCAATACTTCGCTTGCCACCCTGGGAATCTGGTTCACTTCTTCAACCGGGATTGTTATCGTCAGCATACTCAATGCACTGGTCGCCTTGATTATCCTGGCAAGCGGTTTCAAGAACTATGTGCGCTTACAGGCGGTAATGATCGTCGCTACCTTATTGGCTTTTGTCACCATGCTGGTAGTTCTATTCCTTGGCAGCCCTGCTACCTCCTATGGGAAGATCGATGATTTCGCTCTGGCAGTCGGAGGCATGTCAAATTTCGTGCAAACTGCCATCGACGCCTCCGTAGCTGCCGGGATCGATCTGACCCCGCCACCCAATTTGCTGTTCACGATCCTGGTTGCCCCAATCGCCTGGACCTCCTTGCAGTGGGCAACCTATAGCGCCCAGCAAAACGGTGAAATCAAGGATGCGCGTTCCTTCAAGAGCCAAACCTTCATTATCGTTGGCTCGTTGATCTTCACCGGCATTCTGCTGGCTTTGCTGGCAGCCGCGTTGGAGAAAGCCGTGGGAACCGAATTCCTGTACGTGGCTGGAGCAGGCTACTGGTCCGGTGTTGGGGAAGCCACGATTGCAGGCTTCTGGCTTTGGCCAAATATCATCGCAGTTGCTTTGACAGCCAGCCCGTTGGTTGTGTTGCTGATCGGTTTTGGCTATATCATGAACTCGCACCAGATCGTTCACAACTGCTATATCGGCATGACCCGCGTGATGGTTGCCATGTCACTGGATCGACTTCTGCCTGAATCGGTCAGCCAGGTGAGCGAGAGATACCACACACCGGTCAACGCGCATATCTATTATTTCCTTGCCAGCATCCCGGTAATCCTGCTATACAACCTATACCCAGGTTGGGTATCCCTGACCCTCGGAGTAACTTTCGCTTGTGGTTATGTGTTCGTGATCACCTGCCTGGCTGGGGCGCTACTACCCTACCGGGCAAAAGATGTCTATGAAGCCTCTCCAGGTGCGAAGTACAAATTAGGGAATACCCCCTGGGTAACAATCCTGGGGGTGATCGGCTTCATTGGTGGCGGCGTCATGGTCATGCTGTTCATGCTATACCCGCAACTCGGTCTGACCAGCACTTTAGCCTATGCGATTGTGTTCGGCGTGCTGATCCTCTCAGGTATATGGTATCTTCTCGTGAAGAATGCCCAGAAGTCGCGCGGCATCGACGTGGACTATGCATTCAAGGAGATCCCACCCGAATAAACTCCCGTTAACAAGTAGCCGGTGTATGACGATGGGAGACCCCCAGAATATTACACCGGCTACACTTATCAATAAAACCGGAAAGGAAAATATATGAGAGACCAGGCCAGAGTCGTTATTGTCGGTGGAGGCATTTACGGGGTTAGCATCGCCTATCATCTGGCTAAACTCGGCTGGACAGACATTGTCCTGCTGGAAAAAGGCGAGATCGCCAGCGGAGAATCCGCCCAGGCTGCCGGTTTAGTCACCCAATTTGCCACCTCCCAAACATTGATGCAGTTCCGCAAATATGCCATTGAGCTATACAGTGAGCTAAAGCTCTTTGATCATGTTGGCAGCCTGCGCCTGGCATCCAGCAAAGAACAACTGGGCGAGCTGCAACGCAGCGTCAGCCGGGCAAAGGGCATCGGCATGGATGTCGAGATAATCTCGCCCTCCGAAGCGATCAAGATCATGCCCCAACTCAGCCCGAAAGACCTGTACGGTGCAATTTACCTGCCGCGGGACGGTCATCTCGACCCGTACATTACTACCACGTCCATGGCACGCATCGTGCGCGAGATGGGTGTCGAGGTGAAAACCAATACCCGGGTTACAGGCATCAAGCTCTCACCTACGGGTGAAGTTCGCGAAGTGGTGACCGAAAAAGGCTCTATCCTGACCGAAAATGTGGTCAACGCAACCGGGTTATGGGGTCCACGCGTCGCCGCGATGGCAGGCTTGCACCTGCCCACTACCCCGGTGGACCACCAGCACATCGCCCTGAAAGCTGTGCCAGGGAATGAATTCCCCCACAGCACCCCATGCCTGCGCGATCCAGACAACCTGGTGTATATGCGCGAGGAAGCCGGCGGGCTGGTGATTGGTGGCTACGAGCCCAACCCCAAAGCCCGCTGGATTGACGGTGTGCCCTGGGAGCATGGTGGGACCGCCCTGCCTCCGGATTACGACCGCTTCGAGCAGCTGATGGAAGGTGCAATCCGCCGCCTGCCCTTCTTGGACCGGGCCGAGATCATCACCCTGGTCTGCCACCCGGGGGCCTACACGCCGGACTGCCAGCCGATCCTGGGACCGATGCCCGGGGCGCGCGGTTTTTGGAACGCGTGCGGCATGTCGCTCAACGGGTACGGCGGCGCGGGTGGGATTGGCAAGCTGATGGCAGAATGGATTGTCACCGGCGAACCCGACCTGGATATCTACGCCTTCAAGGCTACCCGCTTCGGCAATTATTATGCCCAGACCGAATACGCGGCCGAGCGAACCCGGGAATGTGTCAAGTACTACTACCGCCTGCGCTTTCCCAACGATGAGTACGAGTGGGCCCGCCCGCACCGGATCAGCCCGCTGCATTTCCGCCTGCAGGAGTATGGGGCAGCCTTCGGCGAGAAATACGGCTGGGAGCGGGTTAACTATATGGATCCCGGCAAACCCTGGCGCATGTTCGGCGAGGACCAGCGCAAGTGGGGCTGGATCAAACCACCCTACTTCGAGCGCATGCGCGTCGAGCACGAAGCCACACGGGAACGGGTGGCGATGTATGACCTATCCTCTTTCGGTAAGATCGATGTCATGGGTCCGGGAGCACAAAAACTCATGCAACGCATGGCAGACAGTGATGTGGATAAGCCAATCGGAAGCGCTGTCTATACGCAGTTCCTCAACGCTAACGGCGGCGTGGAGGCAGACCTGACCATTACCCGTCTGGCAGAGGATCATTTCCGTGTCGTTACCGGCTCGGGTTTTATCTCCAATGATCTGGGGT
>JBFYSV010000120.1:0-3454 GCA_041301185.1 Anaerolineae bacterium | reverse complement strand
ATCACCGGCCTGGGCCTTCTTGGTGTAGGTCTTGGCGGAATATTGAGCATCATCGCGGGAGTCTGCGCGCTGATCGCCGGTGTTTTGTTCATAATCAACCGCTAACCCCAGCATCTTTCTGGAGCACAGTCTTCCACCAGGAGGCTGTGCTTCTATTGGATTTATTCCTACACAGGCGGATTCATCTACATGGTATCCGTCATTATTGTTATCCTGATTATTATAAAATTCCTATCGCAACTATAACAACAATTGGCAAAAAAAACATGCCCTTTGACGAATTGCCGCAGCTTTGGAATGTTTTAGGCGGTGACATGAGCCTGGTTGGTCCCAGGCCGGCAATCCCATACGAGGTGGAAATATACAAATCCCGGCACTTCCGGCGTGTGGAAGCCCAACCTGAGCTTACCGGTCTGCAACAAGTCGCGGCGCGGTGTACTGCCGATTTTGATCAGCAGGTTCGGCTGGATATTGAATACATTGATAATCAGTCGCTATGGCTGGATGTGAAAATCATATTTAAAACCCCCCGGGCAGTCATTTCGACAACGGGGGCGCATTAACATTAGAAGTTACGCAGTTCAAGTCAGTAAGGAACATGCGCTCAAAGTAATCATCAACAACAGTGGCTAACAATGACCCTACATCCATCTTCGCAACCGTATGATTGGACATTCCAGCGGGTCGTGTGGGCGACTCTGGTGCTCATTTCTGTCATCCTTGGCTTCTGGCTTCTCTATCGATTTAACCAGGTCGTTTTCACCCTATTTATCGCCATCGTGATAGGCACAGTGATTAGGCCAGTTGTAGCCTGGTTGCACCAGCGAGGACTCCCCCGGATAGCGGGTGTCATTCTTGTCTACATCCTGTTGCTTGCCCTGCTCATCAGCTTCGTGCTATTGTTGTTCCCGTTGATTATCGAGCAGGGTACAACGATTGCTGCCACAGTGCCGGGTTACTATCAAAGCCTGCGTGAGTGGATGGTTAATTACCCCAATCAATTAATTGTGCGCCTAAGTGAGTTCATCCCAGCTACGCTGCCAAGCCTGAAGCCAAGCACAGCGCAACAAACGGGGCAGGAGGTGATGGCTTCAGCAGAGCAGGCGCTGGGTTACATAACATTGGCAGCCAAGGTTATCTTGATAGCCATAGTTATCCTGGTCCTGGCTTTTTACTGGACACTTGATGGGTCGCGAACCATCCAGTCATTCTTATTGCTGGTTCCACAAAACCAGCGCGAGGGCATTAGCGAACTGATTTCGGCCATGGAAACCAAGGTTGGTTTCTACATAGCCGGACAAAGTTTCCTTTGCCTGGTCATCGGCATCATGGCACTGGTTGCCTATCTGCTCATCGGCCTGCCCAATGCCCTGGTATTGGCGCTCATGGCGGGCGTGCTGGAAGCTGTGCCAATGATCGGGCCGCTGCTTGGCGCCATTCCCGCGGCGCTGGTTGCGCTGTCGCTTGGGCCTGACAGGCTGGTTTGGGTCATCGTCGCGACAGTTGTTATTCAACAGTTGGAAAACAGCCTGCTGGTGCCGCGTGTCATGAGTAAAGCGGTGGGAGTCAATCCATTCGTCACACTACTGGCGCTTTTTGCCTTTAGCTCTTTGTTTGGCATTGCCGGAGCGCTCATGGCGATTCCCATGGCAGCCATTATTCAGCTTGTGCTTAATCGCTTTGTCTTTCATCCAGAGAAGATGGATCTGGAGGTCTCGGCCGGACGCGATTATGCGGGCCGGCTGCGCTATGAAGCACAGGATTTGGCCCAGGACCTGCGCAAGCAGGCGCGGCTCAAGAAAGAGGGCTCGGACCTAAGGGTCAAGCAGATTGATCAAGTGATGGATGAGATTGAAACGATAACAACCGACCTTGATACTCTATTGGCCCACGTCAGTACTTCGGATGCGCTATGACAAAGCAATTGGTTGTGTTTGGTACAGCGGTTATGACCACTTTGCTGGCGCTGGTGGTGCTGTGGCAGTTCAACATTGTGGTCGTTTATGTTCTGGTCTCGCTTGCGCTTGCGGCAGCGCTGCGCCCATTGGCTACCCGCCTCGCGGGGCGAACCTTCGTGGCGCGCGCGGCCTGGATTCTGCTCTACCTGGTGGGCCTGGGCAGTTTCGGCTTCTTGCTCTTCCTGACCGGTGAGAACGCGATCAAGGATATTGGACAGTTGGCCCATGCTCTCTCGGCACAGGATAAGTGGATCCTGCCAGCATGGTTGGAGGGCAGTCCATTCCAACTGGCGCTGGTTGCGCAGCTGCCACCGCCGAGCAAGCTCTTCGAAGCAGTTACTGGCGACCAGGGGCAGCTCGTGCTGCCGGCCATCCTCGGCTTCACGCAGGGCATTGGCGGCGTTGTGAGCGGCCTACTCTTCATTCTGTTCTTGAGCATCTATTGGATAATTAATCAAATTCATTTTGAACGACTCTGGCTCTCGCTGCTTCCATCCGGGAAGCGTAAACAGGCACGTGGTATTTGGCGCACAATTGAGGTTGACCTTGGCGCTTACATACGCAGCGAAATGGTCCAAAGCCTCCTGGCCGGACTGTTATTAGGCTTTGGTTATTGGTTGCTCGGATCTCCGTACCCATCACTGCTGGCGCTGATCGGCGCGCTGGCATGGCTGATACCCGTAGTGGGAGCGGCCCTGGCAGTGATTCTGCCACTGTTATTGGGACTGCTGACCAGTGTGCAACTTAGCCTGTTTACATCTCTCTATACGCTCGTCGTCTTAATTGCACTCCAAGTATGGGTCGAGCCGCGCCTTGTCGCACGCAAATGGGGTAATCCTATTTTGACCTTAATCATACTCCTAGCCATGGCAGATGCTTTTGGTTTGCTCGGTATTCTTGTAGCGCCACCCCTGTCAGCTGTATGCCAAATCCTGTGGAGCCGCCTGGTCAGTCACCACGCTGTTTTAGGGGATGCAGCCCAGGTTTCAGACCTCAAAGAACGGCAAGCACGCGTGTGGGATATCATTAGGGCAATGGATGAACCGCATCCGCCACTGGTGATCAGCAGCATGGAGCGGCTCACCCATCTGATTGAGAAAGCTGAACCGATCCTGCAAGCGGCTTTGCAGGCCAACTCTCCCGATCCATTCCACTCACCCCGGCCTGCCACCGCTGAAGATGGGTCATCTACATCCACAGAAACTTGAAAACAGAGAATGAGCGCATCTAAAATTGTTAAATATATTGCACCGCTTAGACAACAGGGTATCCGTAGCGCTAACTGGATTAATGAGCGCACAGGAGGCTGGTTAGGGACGTTAGCGAGCGCGGCAAAGGAAGCTCTAAAGCCTGATACGGCGATTACGGCCGCGGCGATTGCCTACTTTGCGCTCTTTTCCCTCTTTCCCATAACCCTCTTAAGCATTTCCATTGCCAGCTTCAGCCTTGGCCCGTTGATGGACCAGCAACTCATCATACAAAAGCTAGAGTTTGTT
>JBFYSV010000117.1:0-11805 GCA_041301185.1 Anaerolineae bacterium | reverse complement strand
CCCCCCCCCCAAAACTCCCCCATCCTCCCACCAACTGCGTAAGTCCTAAAAATGATAATTCCTTGTTCAGACTATCGGGTATGATTACACCACACAGCAATACACTGGAAATGAATGCCTGCCAATGTCATGAATAGTACTCAAACGTTTGGACGTCCACCCCAAAAATCCGGTTTTAGCTTTGATTTGCACAGCCTTTCAGGGCAGATCATCATCAGCTCGATTCTATTGGTCATCCTGACCGCAACCATCGCCGTCTTGCCGGTGCTGTGGATCATTCGCGAGCAGTTGGACCATCAGGCCTGGTCGCAGATCGAGCAAGGTTATAACGCAGCGCAAGCTCTCTACAAAGCCCGGGAGCACCGGCTGGATAGCTTCACTTCCTTAAGTGCCCAAAACCCTACCCTTGCAGAGCTTATGGAGAACAATGATTCTCCTGCACTGATCGGATACCTGGAGAGCCTGAAGACCGGCGAGGAGCTGGATTTATTAGCCATTTGCGACCCGGATCGACGCCTGATTGCTATCACCACGAACCAGGGGCCAGAAGATTTGTGTGCTCCACGCCCGCCGGGCAGCCATTACGTTGTATCCGGGCAAACTTTGCCCCAAATCTGGCTTGTAGCCAGCCAACCGATCAGCAGCCAAAACATGCCGCCGGGACAATTGATCGCCGGGGTCAAGCTTGATTCTGAATTCGCCAACCAGATGCGTAGCCAGACAGGTTTGGAACACAGCATTATGACCGAGGACAGGATCGTTGCGAGCAGCTTGAGCACCTACCCTCCCAGCCAGAAGATTGTAGCCCCGCGCACCTCTTTTCTGAATACTTCGGACATGGTGGTTTGCTGTACGTATGAAATAAGTGACCAATCTTTTTATGGCGCTCGCATCCAGCTGGATGGGACTACCGTCCAGGCTGAGGTTGCCTTGCCGGTCACAGAGATCAGCTCAACCCAAAGGACGCTTGGGACAGTCCTGGCAGGCAGCATGCTGGCGGTGATTGTGCTGGGCTCCGTGCTGGGGGTCATCTTTGCCCGGCGGATCAGCAAACCGCTGGTTGAGCTTTCCGAGTCCGCGGCTCGCTTCAGCCAGGGTGACCTGGTTACCCCGGTGCACGCAGAAAGTGACGTGCGAGAGGTGGTGCAGGTGAGCCAGACGCTGGAACAGGCTCGCCTGGATTTAGCCAGGAGTCTTACAGAATTGAGAGAGGAGAAAGCCTGGGGTGAGCACTTGCTCGAATCAATTGCTGAAGGGATTATGACCCTGGATCAAAACCACCAGATCACCTTCTTCAGCCAGGGTGCAGAACGAATCACGGGCTGGGTGCGCGAGGAAGTCCTGCATCATTCCTGCGATGAGATATTCCAATTGCCAGAAGAGAATATCCCCTTCTCGCAGTACATCCCTCACCCGGGACAGAAAAGCCAGGTTGTTGTCCAGGTGGCAGATGAACGCCAGGTGATCCTGTCGATCACCCGGGCTCACCGGACACCTGCTACGGTAGCCAACTCGGAAGTCGCCCTGGTCTTTCGCGATGTAAGTGAAGAAGTAGCCATCCATCACCTGCTGGGTTACTTCATCGCCAATGTTGCCCATGAATTTCGCACCCCGCTCTCTGCACTGGCAGCCTCGATAGAGCTGCTGATCGACCAGGCTCCCACCCTAAGCGCGGGTGAAGTAGACGAGCTGTTGAAATCACTACACCTGGGGGTGTTCAGCCTGCAGACCCTGATCGACAACCTGTTAGAGAGCGCCAGCATCGAGACGGGGCGCTTCCGGGTATCCCCAAGACCTTACGACATGGACACAATCCTCCGGGAGGCGGTTCAGAGCATGCAGCCGTTGCTCGAAAAATACGACCAGCGGCTTGTCCTTGATATCCCCGAGGACCTGCCCCTGATACAGGCGGACCCTCGCCGGGTTGTCCAGGTGCTGGTCAACCTGATTTCCAACGCCAACAAATACGGGCCAGAGGGAGCAAATATCCATATATCGGTGACAAAGCTGGGGAAAGTGGTTAAAATTCAGGTTGCCGATCGAGGTCCAGGGATCGTAAGCCAATACCGGGAGCTGCTCTTCAAACGCTTCGAATATCCCGCCCAGACCAGCAGCCAAAGCAAGGTTGGTGCCGGACTGGGGTTATCGGTTGTGAAAGCAGTTGTAGAAGCACACGGAGGCAGAGTTGGCATGGATGATCGCCTGGGTGGTGGCTCGATATTCTGGTTCACCCTTCCATTGGCGGATGAATCATGAAAATATTGATTGTTGATGATGACCGAATCCTGGCGGATGTAGTTGCCTTTGCCCTACGCAGGGAAGGATTTGATGTCATCCAGGCTTATGACGGGATCGCAGCATTACAACGCTGGGCAGACGAGAGGCCAGATCTGATTGTTTTAGATATCAATCTACCCAAAATGGATGGCTTTAGCGTTTGCCAGCGTATTCGCCGGGAGGCGGATACTCCCATTATTATGCTAACGGTGCGCAGCGAAGACGAGGACGTTGTTCATGGATTGGAATTAGGCGCAGATGATTACATGGCAAAACCGTTCAGCCCGCGCCAGCTTGTGGCGCGGGCAAATGCCGTACTGCGGCGGTCAGGCCAGATTCCCATTCATGGTCCGCGGGAAATCGGTTACCTTAAGCTATCCATCAACCGGCGAGAAGTGACCGTTGGGGATGGCGAGCCAATTGCCCTGACCCCACTGGAAGGGCGCATGCTGGATTACCTGATGGCGAACGCGGGACTGGTTTTGACATTCGAATCGCTGATCGATCACGTGTGGGGTCCAGAAGGCGCAGACCGGGATATGCTCCGCCAGCTTATTCGCCGCCTGCGCAGTAAAATCGAGCCTGACCCGGCTAATCCCCGCTATATTACCACCACCCCAGCACTGGGCTACTCTCTGGAGATTGAGCCGTGAACCAGCTTTTCCCCAAGATGAAATACCCGAAACCCCAAGTTTCGGCGGGCGATTATGCCCGCCGAAACTTTTTTATCATGCAATTATCACAACTCTATCACGATGTTTGTCACACCGATTCGATAAATTGAATGTATCAGGATAGGAGTCCGCTCAACTGCCCGCGCTTGGAAGCCAAACCGTTACAGAACAAGCAATAAGCCTGTTCCGAGGTCGGGTTAAGGTCCGTTGCTGGTCTGGAGGTTGATATGGTTCTTAGAGATAAAGCTCCGATACGTCACCCATCTGAGGTGGGGATCCTGGAACACGCTCTGGCAGGAGACGATTCAGCTGTCAATAAAATCTTCCTCTATCTATGCTCGGCAAATTTCAATTTGCGTAAGATCATGCAAGAGTCTATTCATGATCAATCCAGCGTAGATCTATGGCAGCATATGCTGAGCTGCCTGACCATCCAGTGTTGGGAAGATCACCGCGATAGCGAGCGCCGGGTTGATCAGGAAGCCTCACAACGCATCGATTATTCGATCACAGAGGTCTTTACGCAGGATGAATATGAAGGCGAGAAATGGGCTAAGGAAGCCGTCTTGCGCGAAGCGTTGTACGACCCGCGGCCTGAGATTCGCTATGGAGCAATATATCTGCTTGGACTGCGTGGCGACAAGGAAATGATCCCGCTCCTGGAGGAGATATTGGACACAGCCGTAAAGAGCTGGAAGGTACGGGCTGTGCGCGCCCTGGGTGCGATCCATGATGAGCGTAGCGCCTTGCCGCTGATCAAAGCGTTAGCAATGGATCGTGGTCCATTACACAGTGAAGCAAAACAAGCCCTGAGAGGGTTAGGCCCTTTGGCCGAGAAAGCCTGGGTAGAGGCGCTTAACCATCCCGATAGCCATATTCGCTGGCACGCGGCGCGCGGACTGGGTGACCCAACCGACCCTCGCTCGATGGCATTACTGGCAGAAGGATTGCTGGATGATAACCGTGAGGTGCGCTGGGCGTCTGCAGATGCCCTGGCTCGGATTGGACCTCCGGCTGTCCCGGCTACTCTGACCGTCATCAGCCAAAACACCCTTTCTACCCCAGTCCGGCAGGCAGCCTATCATGCTCTGCATGGTGTATTCTCGCGCCGCCTGCGCGAACGTCTAAAACCGTTGCTGGAAGCCCTGCAGAGTCCGGCAGGCAATGTTGAGGCATCAACCATCGCCCAACGCCTGCTGGAAGAATGGGAAAACGCCTAAGAATGGTGTTACCGACAACCGGATCAGAAGAGTTCTCCCCGTTAGATCAGATCCGGCAAACAGAGACCAATATAACCCGACAGATCGCGGCTGCCCGCGTGTCGGCAGGGCGGAGCGCGGAAGAGGCGCGCCTGCAGGCAGAGCAAATTAAACGCCAGGCACAGGAAGAGGGCAGGCGCAAAGGCCAGGCAGCCTACCAGGAGTTCCTGCTCTGCGCCGGTGAAGAAGCACAAGCTATCGTGACCCAGGCGAAACTCAGGTCAGCTGAAATGCAGCGCAGGACCGAGCAGCGCATGGAAGCTGCGGTCAGCCTGGCAGTAAAGATCGTCATCGGCTCTGAAAATGGTGGAGAGCAATGAACATCCAGATGGTTCCGGTGGAAATTGTAGCGTTGAAGACCGATATGCAGGTGGTCCTCTCTGCTTTGCGCCGCCTGGGATGTGTTCACTTCGACGAGTTGGCTGAATCACCCCAGGTCTCTGCACGCCCATTGACACTGGATCGCCAGACCCTGCAGAAGCAAGAGGATTCGAATTTTCTACGGGCACGTCTGGACGGCTTGCTGGATACTCTGGGTTGCGAACGCGACGGACAACCTTCTCCCACCACGGAAGAAACCCTGAAAGAAGCCCAGGCTGGCCTGAATGAAATCATGCCAAAAGTGCAGGAATTGACCGGCCGCCGGGAGCGATTGCTGGCAGAGCAAGCGTCCTTGCCTCGCTATGAGACCACGCTGCGCAAGCTGCTTCCAATCATCCCGCCGTCGGCGCGCCATCCAGACAACCGCTCGATCGGTATCCTGGTCAGTCGAGCGCACATGGCCGTGCTAGACTCGGTTGGTAAGCGCGTTCTCGATCTGACCGCCGGTCGAGGAGAAATTATAGCCTCCGACGTGGACGCATCCACCCGAGCAATGTTGATTGTATTCCCAAAAGAATATACAGAGGAGATCGAAGCCTTACTGGGGCGGGAAGATGTATCCCGCTTGCGATTGCCCGCTGACCTGGACGAAGGTCCCCCAGATCTGATCCTGGCCAAGCTCCACCGCCGGATGGCTGAAATTCCTGAGGAGTTGAACGCCATTCAAATCGAGCTGACCACACTGACCCAAGAATGGTGTGGGCGGCTGACGACGTGGCGCGATCTTGTGCGGGATGACCTGGATGCCAATAGTGTCCTTACCCGTCTCGGCGAAACTGATACGACCTTTGTTATCGCCGGCTGGGTGCCAGAACAACGCCTGATTCAAGTTCGGGAAAGCCTGCAAGAGAACATAGGTGATGCATTCCTGGTACGAGCATTGCCTCTCACCCCAGATCTTAAGAAGCGCGCCCCAGTCATCCAGCACAACCCGAAACCAGCTCAACCCTTTGAGAGCCTGGTCCGATTATTAGCAGTGCCCCGCTACGGTCATATTGACCCAACCCAGTTGATGGCTTTCTTCTTGCCAATTTTCTTCGGCATGATCCTGGGTGATATTGGCTACGGCGCCATTCTGCTTGTTCTCAGCTTGCTGCTCATGCGCCGGTTCAAGCCAGGTGTCGTCCGCGATGTGTTGATTGTCCTGGCTATGGGCTCTGCCTGGGCGATCGTATTTGGGGTCTTATACGGCGAGCTTTTCGGAACTCTAGGCGAGCACCTGGGTCTGCAACCAATCTGGATCGACCGGGCAAGTCCGGAAGATGTAGCCAGCCTGCTGGTGATGTCCCTGGTTGTAGGGGCTGTCCACCTCACCCTGGGTCTTATCCTGGGTGTTTTGGAGGCCATACGCGATCGCAGTCGCAATCATTTGCTGGAACGAGGTGGGATGCTGATTGGTCTGATCAGTTTGTTTTTCATCGTAGCGATCGTTTCCGATTACCTGCCGGATAATTTTATGACACCTGCCATCGTCGGAGTGATCCTGGGAATTGTTCTCCTGGGGGCCTCGCTGGGCTGGCTAGGGATCATCATGGGACCGATTGAATTTATAGGATTAATTGGAAATCTGCTCTCTTACCTGCGGATTGCTGCCATTGGTTTGGCCTCGGTGTACCTGGCCAAGGTGGCAAATGATATCGCCGGGATGGCTGGAAGCTTGATTATTGGAATTATCCTGGCGGTCTTAATTCATGCTTTGAACCTGGTTCTAGGCGCATTCAGCCCCACAATCCACAGCCTGCGTTTGCACTATGTGGAATTTTTCCGTAAATTCTACGAGGGAGGGGGCAGACCCTACAGGCCGTTTCAGAGCCAACTGAGCACAGATCACCACAAACGAGTATAGCGAGAAAAGCCTCGCAAAGGAGCAATGGAGGACGATATGGATGCAGGATTGACGGCAATCGGAGCAGGGCTGGCGGTAGGATTGGCAGCCATCGGTACTGGGCTGGCGCAAGCACGCATTGGATCAGCAGGAGCTGGTGTCATCGCCGAGAAGCCAGAGGCGTTGGGAACGATCATCTTACTTGTCGCCATACCGGAGACAATGGTCATCCTGGGGTTTGCAGTAGCAGCCATGGTCTTGCTGCTGGGCGGATGAGATGAGCCTGGATGCCATCTTAGAAGCGATCTGCGCTTCTGGACAGGCCCAAATCACCAAGATCGATGGTCAGGCTGCGCGCCAGGCTGCTGAAATCCTGGGTAAAGCTCGCCAGGAATCCCAACAGCAGGCCGAAGCTGCATATCAAGCAGCGATTGAGCCTACAGCAAAAGAGCGCGCTCGCATTCTACACCAGGCTCGCCTGGAAGCCCTGCGCCTGACCGGTGAGACACGCGAAGCGTTAACAGACGCAGCCCTAGAACGGACCCGTGGGCGTCTGGCCAGCTTGCGCACCGATCCCTCTTACCCCCAGGTGCTCAAACAGTTGACCCAACAAGCGCTCTCTGAGCTTTCTGGTTCGGAAACAAGCCATAGCCTGACATTCTCACGCCTGGAAGCAGATCCACGCGACGAGACTCTCTTGGAGAACCTCCTGGATGAAATCGGTCTTGATCTACCAGTGCGCTATAACCTACACTGCTGGGGTGGGATTGTGGTAAAAAGCGAAGATGAGCGGGTGGTGGTGATCAACACCCTGGAAGCACGGCTGGAACGCGCCACCCCATACTTGCGGCGCTATTTGGCAGCAAGTTTTGAAGAAGAGCCATGCCAGGTTTTGAATACGGAAACGCGCGATTACGCGCCATGACCGCTCGCCTGCTCCCACGCCGGGAGCTGGAAGCGTTGAGCGAAGCGAAGACCCTGCCAACGGTGATCGCCGTTTTAGCTACCACCGCTTATAGCAAACCCGTAGAAGCTGCTCTGGCGCGCACCTCCGGGATGCAGGCAGTGACTGAAGCCTTGCGCGCTGACCTGGTCAGCACTTTAGGTAAAATTCGCCGGTTCTATTCGGATGAACCGGGGGAAATGGTCACCCTTATTTTGCGCAGCTACGATATCCACAATCTAAAAGCAGTGCTGCGTGGCCTTGCCAGGCAGACCTCCCAGCTTGAGATCCTGAACACGATCCTGCCGGTAGGCGGACTAGATTACAATCTGCTGGCAGAGCTAGCCAACACTGCCGGGCCACGAGTTGCCATCGATCGGCTTGCCAGCATGAATGAACCGATCGTTTTCCCCTTGATCCGGTTGCGCGGCGAGCACCCCGGAGCAGACATCCCCGAGATGGACCTCGTCCTGGATCAAGGATATTACCAACAGGCGCTGAAGTTCATTAAGGAAGAAAACCTGGGCGGTTCATGCCTGGAAACCGCGATCATGTTGCAGGCAGATGTCGCCAATCTGTTGACAGTCCTGCGCTTCGCTCACATGCCATCCGAACGAACGCTAATTCGCCAGCAGTACAACGTCCAGGCCGTGCAGGGTTTATTTGTCGGTCCGGGCTACTTGCCATTTGAATTGTTGCAACGCGCGGCCGAACAGGATAATGTGGACAAAGCCATCAACACACTTGCCGGCAGCCGGTACGCTGATCTACTCCAGGCTGGTCTCAAGAGCTACTCCCACTCCAGTCGCTTGAGCGATTTCGAGAGACAATTCGCTCGATATCGCTTAAAGTGGATGTCCGGGTTGATTGCTAAAGACCCGTTGGGAATCGGGGTCGTATTGGGGTATCTGGCGTTAAAAATCAACGAGGTGAACAATATCCGCTGGATTATCCAAGGCATCCAGCAAGGATTGGAAACCCAGGTGATTCGCGCCGAGATAGAGTACGCAAGATGAGCCGGTTATTCATTATTACTCGACCGGCATTGGTACCTGGCTTCCAGTTGGCTGGTGTTGACGCCTACGGAGCGACTGACGTGGAAGCTGCCCAAGAATTAATCACCACCTGGTTGGATCGTGGCGAAACCGGTTTGCTGGCTATCGACGACGGCATACTGTTGAAAATGGACCCGGCAATCATCAAGAACCTGCAATCTTACGAACACCTTCATTACCTCTCCATTCCTAGCGGGCAGCCCCTAGGACCAGAGGCTTCCCGGCGGCATCAGCTGGCTGAAAGCATTCGACGTGCAATCGGGTTTCATATTACCTTCAAAGGGGAGGAAACTGAGGGCGTGGAGCGATGAATGGGTTAAGCTCTCAGGTTGGGAAAGTGATCCGTATCGCTGGTCCGGTAGTAGGCGCCAGTGGTTTAGAAGGTGTGCGCCTGTTTGATGTTGTTAAAGTGGGCGACCTAGGATTGGTCGGCGAGGTGATCCGTCTATCGGGCAAGCTGACTACGATCCAGGTGTACGAAGACACGTCTGGCGTCCGGGTGGGGGAACCCGTGATAAACACCGGGATGCCGCTGGTTGCGAGCCTTGGCCCAGGGCTGCTAGGGAGGGTTTACGACGGGTTGCAGCGCCCGCTGCCGATCCTGGCTGGCTTGAGCGGGGATTTCATTCAACGTGGTGTGAATGCCCCTCCCCTGGCAGAGGATATCACCTGGAAATTCACTCCCCAGGTCAACCCAGGCGATACAGTCGCCCCGGGAGATATCCTGGGAGTTGTGCCTGAATCTCAATCCATCCAGCACCGGGTGATGGTACCCAGTGGACTGCACGGCAGGGTGCTCCAAATTCATCCTGGCGAATATCGGCTGAACGATGTCGTCGCGGTGATCAGCACAGATCAGGATCACAAAACCCAAAACGTTGAGATCACTCTCCTCCAACATTGGCCTGTACGCCAGCCACGCCCTACCCATACCCGCCTGCCCACCAACCAGCCGCTGGTGACCGGCACACGTATCGTGGATGCTTTATTCCCAATAGCCAAGGGTGGCTCTGCGATCATCCCCGGTGGGTTTGGAACCGGAAAAACCGTTGTAGAACACACCCTGGCGCGCTGGGCTGATACAGATGTGGTAGTTTATATTGGTTGCGGTGAACGCGGCAACGAGATGACCGAAGTCCTGGAGGAATTTCCCCTGCTGGAAGATCCGTACTCCGGTGCACCTTTGATGGAGCGCACTGTTCTGATCGCCAACACCTCCAATATGCCGGTAGCCGCCCGCGAGGCCAGCATTTACACCGGAATTACCATTGCTGAATATTATCGAGATATGGGCTACGATGTGCTCATCCTGGCTGACTCAACCTCCCGGTGGGGTGAAGCACTGCGCGAGATCTCCGGTCGCCTGGAAGAAATGCCTGGCGAGGAGGGCTACCCAGCTTACCTGGCAGCCCGTCTGGCAGAATTCTATGAGCGATCTGGACGGGTGAGTTGTATGGGTGAGAGGGCGTTACCAGGCTCAAAAAACGGCGATTCCAGGTACCGCACCGGATCCGTGACAGTGGTAGGGGCGGTATCACCACCAGGTGGGGATTTTTCTGAGCCAATGACCCAGAACTCGATGCGCGTGGTAGGCACCTTTTGGGCTTTGGATTATGACCTATCACGTAGGCGTCACTTCCCGGCGATCAATTGGACACGTAGCTACTCGCTTTACCACTTGGATGAGTGGTTTATCCGCCAGGTGGCAGATGACTGGAGCGACCTGACCGGAGAAGCAATGCGGTTGCTCCAACACGAAGTGGAGCTTCTTGAGATCGTTCAGCTGGTTGGTCCTGATGCGCTGGCAGAGATCGAACGCGCCGTGCTGGCCGTTGCACGCATGTTGCGTGAAGACTTCTTGCAACAATCTGCTTATCATGAGATCGACCGCTTTTGCCCGATTGGCAAAACCTATTGGATGCTCAAGACTATCTTGGAATTCCATCACCTGACTCAGGCTGCCTTGCAGAAGGAGTTGCCTTTAGAGCAGATCACCAGCCTGCCCGTGGTCCAGGAAATCGCCCGGATGAAAGAGCTGGAGGTAGAAAGCGCTGAAGAAACGATCCAAACTCTTTTTACTCGCGTCCAGGCAAACTTTGCTGAGATAGGAGTGGGTGTGCATGCTTAAAACCATTCCTAAACCAAGCCTGGTTACCAAAGAGTACCGGACCTTGAGCGAGATCAAAGGTCCACTAATTTTCGTTGAGCGCATCCGCGAAGTAGCATACAACGAGATTGTAGAAATTACAGGACCAGATGGTATCACCCGCCTGGGGCAGGTGCTGGAAGTTGACCGCGAGCGATGCATGGTGCGGATTTTCCTGGGCACGTCTGGCCTTGACCTTGAAAGGACACGCGTCCGCTTCACCGGCGATGTTGCCCGGCTGGATGTAGCTCTCTCGATGCTAGGGCGGCAGCTAGATGGTTCCGGTAAACCGATTGACGGAGGCCCGCCGATCATCCCTGAGTACTCACTGGATATCAACGGTAATCCGATCAATCCATCAGTGCGCACCCACCCCAGCGAGTTTATCCAGACCGGAATCTCCGCCATTGATGGATTGAATACGCTGACCCGCGGGCAAAAATTGCCCATTTTCTCGGGTGCCGGGTTGCCAGCGAATGAGCTTGCGGCGCAAATTGCATCCCAAGCCCGGGTCATCTCGCGAGGGGAACGGATCAACGAACCCTTTGCTGTGGTGTTCGCTGCTATTGGTATCACCCACCGCGAAGCATCTTTCTTCATAGATCAGTTTCGCGCCAGCGATGCCATGGACCGCACGGTCCTGTTCGTCAACCGGGCTGACGATCCCACCATCGAGAGGTTGCTCACTCCCCGGGCTGCGCTGACTGCCGCCGAATTTCTAGCTTACACCCATCACAGGCATGTGTTGGTCATCATGACGGATATGACCAATTACTGCGAAGCTTTACGCGAGGTTGCGGCAGCCAGTGAAGAGGTTCCCGGTCGGCGCGGCTATCCCGGCTATATGTACTCTGACCTGGCAAGCCTGTATGAAAGAGCCGGGCGCTTGCAAGGGAACCCGGGCTCGGTCACCCAGTTGATCATCGTGACTATGCCGGATGACGACATCACTCACCCTATCCCTGACCTGACCGGTTACATCACCGAAGGTCAGATTGTGTTGAGTCGAGACCTGCACCGCAAAGGCTTCTACCCTCCCGTTGATGTGCTGCCCTCCCTATCCCGCCTGATGAACGCCGGGATTGGCAAGGATAAGACCCGACCTGACCATCGCTATATCGCCGACCAGCTCTATGCTCTGTATGCGCAGGGACGCGATCTGCGTCGCTTAACGGCAATCATTGGGGAGACTGCCCTGTCAGCCGAGGACCGCCGGGTGCTGGCGTTTGCCCAGAACTTTGAAGC
>JBFYSV010000116.1:0-7222 GCA_041301185.1 Anaerolineae bacterium | reverse complement strand
CCCCCCCCCCCCCCAACCCACCCCCATAAACCCACCAACTGCGTAACTCCTATTTCTATTATACCCGTTAGGAATGCCGTTACAGGCTAAAGCGACGGTGCTTCTCCTGAACTTTGAGCATTGCGCGGCGCATGGAGCGCTGCCGCTCGATCTCGCCGTATTTGTCTGAGCGCAAGTACGGGATCAGCAGGATCACCGCCAGTATGATCAATCCAATGACACCGATCATCGCTTCACCTCCCTTTCCAGCGCAAGTTCGGATATCACGAACGTTATACTATACGCCGGCTTTAGAGAAAATTAAACACAATTCTATTAGACGCCGGTTGAATTCCTATTCGGCGCGCTGGAGGATGTAGCCATACTACTGTAAATTCATTCTATAACAAACGCATCATAGTCACATCCACCTATCGGGGGAACTATAACTACTCCAAATGGGGGAGATCAAGAGGCGTGATGGTGGCAGATGACGCGCGGGTTTAAAAAGGCAGGTTGCGGTAGCAGAGCCACCGCAACCTGCCATATATTTACTTCAAAGGTAGCCGATCAATAGCCCGGCACCCTTACATCCACCCATACCAGCCGGTGGTCCGAGCTGGGGAAGGGGAAAGCGCCCACCAGGCGGAACAGCGGGTCTGTGCTGAGCGGCCAAAAGACTCCCGCATCCAGAATTTGCAGCTGTTTGCGGGGCAGTACATAGTCGGCGCGCAGGTTGCCGGGCGCGCTGTCGGCGAAGTCTGCCGTATCATAAGCCGGGTTTCCGGTATGCGTGGTATTCGCCCCGCCCTGCAGGGCTGCCTGCTCCACCGCCCCCTCGCTGCTGGGCGTCACCTTGCTGTTTACCAGAGGGTGTTCGATCAGCAGCTGCGCCGATCCCGGGATGCTGTCGCCGTCGAAGGGATCAGAATTCTGGTCGCCGGCGATCACAAAGGACTCCCCCGGGGTTAGCCCGCCATACTTGCCGTTGTCATCATAGATATAGCCGGAGCGGGAAGGGTGGATGTAATCCGCCCAGAAACGGATCTCATCGAAGTTGCGCCTGCCGTTGCGGTCCTCCGGGCCGTCGAAGACGGGCGGCGTCGGGTGGCTGGTCAGGAAATGCACCGTCTTATTACCGATGATGACCGGCACATCCCAGTGGCTCTTCGAAGACAGGCGGAATACATCCAGCTCCTCGGGCGAGTACCAATCTGCAGGATCAGGTGTGTTGGGGTCGTCTGGCAATATAGCGCCCGGCATATCTTTCCATAAGAAGTATTGGAACGTGCGGATGCTCTCATAATCGATCGGGTACATAGAGTAGACTGCCATACCGAATTGCCCAGGGAAGAAACCAAAGCCAAAGGCATCATCCGGTCCTGCCACAACGCCGTTGTTATTCAAGTCGAAGCCGGATGGGATGCCAGTGTTCGACGGGGCGACATAACGATATGGATATTCGATTGGGTCGGCGCCGTTGAGCGAGATCGATAGATAGTTGTCTTGGAAGAGATGGACGGCTACCCCGCCGTCATCGAAATCAAACTCATTGATCAGCAGCACGTCTGGCCGGGTGCGTTGGATGATCTCTGCCACCGCGTTGGCCTGAGCATTGCCCGGCACCGAGAGATCGCTGATCAATTGACCGGAAAAATTACGGTTCAGAGACGCGTTGAAGGTCGCGAAACGCACCGGGATTGGTCCTCCCTTGTCAGGCGAAGCAGCCAGTGCAGCTGGTGCCATCAGCGCCAGGAATATCAGCACAGCACCGATGAACAGCAGTTTACGTTGTCGTTTTAAATCCACTAACATCGAAGCCTCCTTTGGACTTGTAAACAAAGAAGCCTCCCTCCCCAGGCACCCTCACCCGGGGATGGAGGCATATATTTGTTCGCTTAAGCCAGCAGCAGCCCGGCAGTGTATTGCCTGAACCGGTACAGCTGGGGCTGTGGCGGATTAAGGCAATTCATTTACCCGGTCGATGCTGGGTGGCGAGACCGGGCTAAACGCGCCCAGGTAATTGATGAGCGCCTGCAAGTCATTGCCGCCGTCCAGCCGCGGGGCGGTGATCGTGGCGAAGGTGAAGAAATTATCCCCACCATCTGCCAGGAAGTTGTTCACCGTCACATAGTAAATCCCAGCAGGATTTAAGTCAAACCCGTTCAGCATCACATTCGTGATCGACACCGATGTGCACGAGTTGACCGGAGCGGTAGCGGGATCATTGTCATGATCTACGAGACCAAATGTCTTTGCCAGATCGTACGTAAATCCCTCCGAGACACCCAGATGCAGGAATGGGCGGCTGGACCCGGCGGGCTGGCATTGCTCCTCCAGCACCGATATGATCTCAGCGCCGCTCATCGGGAACGTCACCAGGGTGTTGCCAAACGGTTGGAAGGTGAATGCCTCGCCGAAGGTAACCACACCGTCGCCCTCTCCCGCGGACTCGGCGTAAGTCAAGTCAGAGCGCAAGCCGCCCGAGTTCATAAAAGCGACATCCGCAAAGTTAGCCGAGGTGGCCCACAGCTGGGCATCTGCCACCAGGTTGCCGGCTGCCGATTCGACGCCGCGGTCCGATCCGCCAACCCCGCCGCGGTTGATATCGGCAGTGATCGTCCCAACCGGGGTATTGCCAGCAGCATCGTACAGCGGCTGCCACTTCTGGATCACCGCAGTGATCGCAGGATCAGGAGCCAGGCTGGTCCGGTCCACCAGGTGGTTGACCGCTGTGCTCAAATCGCGGCGCACATCCCTGGTGCGCTTGTCGAGAACGAGGTCAATCTCAGAGACCACCCGCCCGTACGAGTAGGCGCTCGTCACAATCCGCGGTTGGCCAGCCGGGTCGGGGAGCACGCAGTTATAAGGCAGGTGAGTATGGCCGGTGATTAGCACGTCAATCGCCGGATCGAGGGCATCATTGATCGCAACAACCGGACCGGAGATGCCTTCGCAGGCATCAATCGCCCCGGGGGGCGGGGTTTGCGAGCCGCCTTCGTGCAGCAAGACGACGATCGCATTCACGCCCTGCGCCTTGAGAATCGGGACGAGGGCGTTAGCCGTCTCGGCCTCATCCAGGAAATCCCAGCCCTGGATGCCGGAGGCCGCTACCAGGGTATCAGTCGCTTCCAGGGTCATACCGATGAAGCCTACCTTGACACTTTGGAACTTCTTAATCCAGTAGGGTGGCAGCGGAGTCTCGCCGGTCATCTCGTTGACGACATTTGCAGCAAGCCACTGGAAATTAGCGCCTGCGTAGGGTTGATCCGGGAAAAAGCAGCCGTCCACGGGATGGCAGCCGCCGTTCTGCATGCGCAGCAGCTCGGTCACGCCCTCGTCGAACTCGTGGTTGCCCACGCTGGATACATCCAGGTGCATGGCATTCAGCGATTCGACTGACGGCTCGTCGCGGAAAAGCCCCGAAAATGCCGGCGATCCGCCGATCAGGTCGCCAGCCGCAACGGTCAGGCTGTACTTGTTGCCCGCTCGTAATTCATTCAGCTTGGCAGAGAGATATTCCCCACCGCCCGCAGGAACGCCATCTACTGTACCGGCATCGGTCGGCGTGACGTGCCCGTGATAGTCGTTGAATGCCAGCAGCTGGAGCTGCACCAGCAGCCCTGGCGGGTCAGCTTTCTTGGCTGACGCCGGAATTGCAACGACAAGCATCGCGATAATGATCAAAACCAACAACACACTCACTGACTTTTTCATCCTGATCTCCTTATATGGCTAGAATTTCGGCTCGAATTCAATCTAGTCTATCTGGTCAATCTGTTCCCCTGATCTTCCTTCCTGTGACACCTCCTTCCAGGGATCATATGCTCGTAAATCAGATGAATGATCAATCGGGGCTGCCCGCAGTGAAGCAACCCCCGCGTCAGCGACCGGTCTTCTGGATTTCAGATCTTGCTTGGCGGCATATACCAGAGATTATTTCCCCATTTAGTCCAGATTTTGATCCCATCTCTGTCGAAATTTATAACACAATTTCTGCAATTTTCTGTTTCTGGGAGGTTAAATTTAGATTAATATACTATTATTTATCCAAATTGTCAATTTATAACCGGTCATATTTTTGGACTATTTGCCTGCCCCCAACAACCTGCCCACCGTCTCAGAGAGCTTTTCCAGGCTGGGTGGTTTATCCAGCAGCTCGATCAACCCCCTTTTGCGCAGGTCTTCCATCTCTTTACCAGGATAATGCCCGGTGAGCAGCACCGTCCGCACACTGATCCCCTGGTCGAGCATCTCACGCACCAGCCCCAGACCGCTCATCTCGGGCATGATCACATCGCTGATCACCAGGTCGATCTCGCCGCGCTTTCCCAGCAGGATGTCCAGCGCCTGCCTGCCATTCGAAGCGGTCAGCGTGCGGTAGTTCAGCATCTCCAGGCTGTCCACCAGCGCCTGGCGGGTGAAGACGCTATCCTCCACCACCAGGATTGTCTGCCGCCTGCCTCTCACCAGCGGGCCGGTATCCAGGTCTGGCAGGCCTGCCAGACCTTCCGGCAGCGCCGGCAGATACACGCTGAACATTGAGCCTTTGCCGGGCTCGGACTGCACATCGATGAAACCGTCGTGCTGGCTGACGATCCCATAGACCTGCGCCAGACCCAGCCCGCTGCCCTCGCCGCGCCCTTTGGTGGTGAAGAACGGCTCGAAGATATGCGCAATGTCCTGCGGATCGATTCCCACCCCGCTATCCGCCACCGTCAGGCGCACCCACTTTCCGGACTGCATATCCGGCAACGGAGCAGCGTCTGCTGAGGGAATATCGATCAGGTTCAAGCCAATCCGCAGGGTGCCGCCGTCCGGCATGGCATCCCGGGCGTTCAGCGCCAGGTTCATCAGCACCTGCTGCATACGGGTCGGGTCGGCATATACCACGCAGCGCTTATCCATCCCCGCCAGGTCAATCCGGATATTCTCAGACAGCGTCCGCTCGAACAGGCGCACCTGCTCTTTCACCAGCGGTCGCAGTGAGAGCGGCTGGCGCTCAAGCACCGCCCGCCGGCTGAAATCCAGGATCTGGCGGATCAGCTCGGTTGCGTGCATCGCCTGCTGGTAGATGGTGCTCATCCGCTCGCGATCCTGGCTGGATACCCAGGGAGATTGCGCCGACATCTGGGCATACAGCACGATGGTGGACATGATATTGTTAAAATCGTGGGCAATCCCGGCTGCCAGCTGCCCGACAGTCGCCAGGCGCTCTTGCTGTTGGTTATACCGCTCGACCTCCCGCTCCAAGGTCACCTCGCGGATCACCAGCACCCACCCACCCCGCTCCGGACCGCTTACCATCGGCCGCGCCGCCACCTCGAACACCCGCCCCCCCGTGCTGACCTCCCGCCCCAGACCGCCGGGTTGCGGGGCGAGCAACTCGTCCAGGCGGCGTTCGCCCATCTGTTCCAGCACACCGCCTACCTCAATTCCCCCCAGCAGCGCCAGGTAACTTGCGGCAGCCGGGTTTGCCGTGACAACTCGCCGGGCATCGTCCAGCAGCAGCATGCCTTCCGGTACGGTCTGCAAAATATGCTGGATCTGGTCAGCAGCCTGGCGGGCTTGCTCCAGAAGCTGGGCATTCTGCACCGCGATCGCAGCAATATTCGCCATCGCCGAAAGCACCTCGACATGCTCCGGGTGGTAGGCATTGGGGTGGCGGCTGTGCACGGTCAGCACCCCGGTCGTCTCGCCGCCCACATTCATCGGCACCGATAGTATAGAACGGGTATAAATCTCAATCAACCTCAGCAGATTACGGTATGCCTCACTATCATCCTTACTGCTCTCGCTGCTTGCCTGGTTGGGTTGCCATACCGCCGGGTAATCGGGGATATAGCGGGGCTGGCTTCTCTCGACATTTGCCGAAAATCCGATGTGCTCAGCCTCCCCTGGCAGAAAATCCGGGAGCTGCTGCGAGTCAAAATACTCGCCGTACGCGTAAGCAAAACCGGCCTTGAGCTTCCCCTGACGCGGGTCAAATAGCGCGATGATGAAGGCATCCACATCCATCAGGTTCTTAATCATCTCGCCGGTTGTGCGGTAAATATCCTTCAGGTCGGTCAGATCGCCCAGGCTTAAAGACAGGCTGTTGACCACCAGCTGTTGTTCCAGCAGGCGGCGGATTCGCAGCTCGGTCTCTTTGCGCTCGCTGATGTCCGTAAAGACCGCCATCACCCCGCTGAATTCGCCATCCTCAAATTGCGGGCTGCCGCTCACCCAGGCAACGATGCGATCCCCGTTCTTGCGCTGCATCAGCAATTCGTAGCGGTCGGCCACTCCCGCCTTGCGCTGTTTATGGACCGCCTTTACCAGGGCGTGCTGGTCTTGGGGGATGATGTCCATCCAGCGCATCCCATCTAGCTCGCCGGGCTGGTAACCCAAGATCGCCGCGGCAGCCGGGTTGTGAAAAGTAATCCCGCCCTCGGCATCCTGCAAGATAATCCCCTCGGCGATGCCCTGCACAATCCGCTCGTTGAAGCTCTTCAGGCGTAGCAGCTCCTCTTCAGCGGCTTTGCGGGCGCTGATCTCACGGACGGTGATGATTACTCCCTGGATCGCCGGTGCATCCAGCAGGTTGTTACCAATCGCCTCCACCGCCACCCAATCACCCGAGTAAGTTCGCAGGCGGAACTCGGTCGGCTCATAGTTATTAATCTTGCGCATGACGGCGTCCAGATCGTTCTGCACCACCCGCAGGTCGTCCGGGTGGACCAGCTCCATCCCATTTCTGCCGATCAGCTCACCGGGCGGGTACCCCAGAACCCGCTCCACCGAAGGGGTCACGAACTTGATGCAGATCTCGCTGTCTACCACAAACACCATATCAGAGAGATGCTCGACCAGGAAGCGAGATTGCTCCTCGCTGCGGCGCAGAGCCACTTCAACCCGCTTGCGCTCGGAGATATCCCGGACGAAAACAAAATCAGCCGGCCGGCCCTGGTACGGGACAATCCCGGCATTGATCTCGACATCCACCCGCCTGCCGTCGTGGTGCAAGAGGGCGCTTTCATAGACCTCCGCCACAGCCTGCCCGGAGAGGCGCCGGTTGTAATGATCGTTCAGGTTCTCTAGCTCGTCGGGGTGGGCGTAAAGCAAGAAACTGGTATTCAACAGCTCGCCGGTCGAATACCCCAAGATATCTTCCAGCCGGTCGTTGACATAAACCAGCCGGGCGTCCTGCACGATGGCAATCCCATCGTTAGACCGCTCGACCAGGGTATGGAACAGGATATCG